>CAZDBX010000120.1:0-9234 GCA_964503805.1 uncultured Lentimicrobium sp.
TATCAGCTTCTAAAGTATATTGCAGCCACTCCCCTGTTTCAGTCCACCGGATATTGAAGCCGTTTCCTCCCGCAAATGCGTCACTGCAATCATCGATGTCAACTCCATCATTCCGGTACACCCAGCCCTGGTTCCAGTTGGTATAACTGCCAGTGTTAAGGTGGTAATTGGCTGAATCCGCATCCTTATAGGCAAAGGAACTCCGGCCAAGATCATAATTAACGGCATGAACAGGCTCGCCGGGCTTATAAACCCTGAAAGGCAGCGTTTCGGTGGTATGTGGCTGACGGATCATGGCATCAATCACATCCCTTTTAACCATACAATTTTCGATTCTGTGATTGTCTGCCCATTCCATCACGGCATCAAAAGCCTGCTCAGCCGTCAGCACCGGCGTTCCAAATCTCCAGTAACTGATCAGGTTGTTATAATTCTGACTCTCCGGCACCTGAAGCACATTGTTGATCCCGGCCTTCTTTACAGGCCACCACGACCAGCCGATCCTGTTCTGCTCACAGAGAGCAATCAGATCAGTAAACCAGCTGTTGGAGTTTTCACCGGATTCGCCCAGCCATGTGGGCACATTCCAGGTATTTCTCAGGTTAATGATCCAGTTGATTTCATTCCGGGTATTGTAAGTCCAGTATTTATGAAAACTATACACCATATTGTTATCCCACGGAGGCGTCAGCCCGGTATAATCATTGGCAAACCAGTTGCCTTCAATGATGATCATATGGTTCTGGTCCACCGTCCGGATGGCATTGGTAATTTCACCGTAAAGCTGTCGGAGCAGTGTTCCGCCGGGCAATTCCCAGTTAGGCTCATTGATCAGGTCATAGCCGCCTATCCAGGGTTCCTGGGCGTAGCGTTCGGCCAGCCTGGCCCACAGAGCCAAGGTTTTCCGTCTGTTTTCGGCGCTTTCCCAAAGTGAAGGTTTCGTTGGATCATAATCCGAGATATTGGCATCTTTGCCCTGCCCGCCGGGCGCCCCGTGAAGATCGAGAAAAAGGTACATCTGATTGTCGCCGCACCAGTCGAGCAGGCTGTCGATGCGCACAAAACCTTCTTCAAACCAGGTGTCCTGTCCGGCTACCGGCTCATCCTCTATGGGAAGGGTAAACCACTTGTAATGCATGGCTACCCTTACGCTGTTGAAACCCCATGATTTCATGCTGTCCACATCGGCACGGGTAAAATGATTGTCGAGCCAGGCTTCATAGAATTCTTCAGTTAGTTCAGCACCAATGGTTTGCGTCAGCTTATTCCTGAAGCCGGTGTGTGTACCGGCTACCTCAGCCGATTTCATCATATAACCCTCCATCAGCAGCCAGTTACCGGTGCCGATGCCGCGCAGTATCACCTCCTCTCCTGCCCCGTTATAGATATACTTTCCTGAAGCATGCAGAAATCCCTGGGCAGATATGCCTGATGTTGACAGTGACAAAAGGAGCAGAAACAAAAACCTGATCATAATGAAAGTTTTGGGGCAGTAAGGTTATGAATAAAATTGACAAAGCCACCTTGACAACAATGGCAGTTGACCACTTAAGGTCTAAAATTCAATGCAAAGATAATCATTAACGGTCAGGATAGTGTTAAAAATACACCTACCCGGTCAATCATAAAAAAACCCGGCAATACCGGGCTTTTGTGATGATAAAATTTTCTTATTGGTTATACCAGTCCGGCAAAACCCATAAAGGCCAGGGAGAGCAGCCCGGCAACCACCAGGGCAATGGGCACCCCGCGCATTCCTTTGGGCACGCCCATTAATTCCATATGCTCACGGATACCGGCAAAAATTACCAGCGCAAGGGTAAAGCCGACCGATGTTGCAACGGTAAAAACCACACTCTCAAGCAGGTTGAGATTTTTCTGTATAACCAGAATGGCGACACCCAATACGGCGCAATTGGTGGTGATCAGCGGGAGATAAATACCCAGTGCCTGATAGAGGGCTGGACTGACCTTTTTAAGAATGATCTCAACCATCTGCACCAGAGCAGCAATAATCAGAATATAGCTGATAGTCTGAAGGAATCCCAGCCCCAGCGGGACCAGAACAAACTGATAGACCAGGTAGGTAACCAGGGTGGCAAGTGTCATCACAAACACCACTGCTCCCCCCATCCCCAATGAGGTTGAGAGCTTGTTGGAAACGCCCAGAAACGGACATATCCCCAAAAACTGCGCAAAAACGATGTTGTTGACAAAGATTGCCGAAATGATGATGATGATGTATTCCATAATCTTTCTTCTTTTGTATAAAACCCGTTAACTACGCCTTATTCAACTTATTTATCAGTGCGATCAGGTAACCAAGCGCAATAAAAGCACCCGGTGCGAGCACAAACACCAGAATGGTATCGCCCTGGATAAATTTTATCCCGAACAGTGCGCCACTACCCAGAATTTCACGAATGCCGCCCAGAAGGGTCAGGGCAAAAGCGAATCCAAGTCCCATGCCCAGTCCGTCGATCATGGAAGAGAATACATCGTTCTTGGAAGCAAAAGCCTCGGCGCGTCCCAGCACGATACAATTCACCACGATCAGGGGGATAAAGAGCCCGAGTTGCTCGTGCAAAGCAGGTACATATCCGGCCATCACCAGGTCGACGATGGTAACAAAAGATGCAATAACTACAATAAATGAAGGGATACGCACCTTGTCGGGGATGATGTTTTTCATCAGCGAAATCACCACGTTGGCCATTACCAGTACAAAAGTGGTAGCCAGGCCCATACCCAGACCATTGATGGCTGAGGTGGTAACCCCCAGGGTCGGACACATACCGAGCAGCAGCACCAGAACCGGGTTGTTCTTAATAAATCCCTTGGTAAAATTCTGCATCTGGTTCATTTCTCACCTCCTTCCGTTTTAACTGCATCATAGGCACGCTGAACGCCGTCGCAAAAAGCCCGGGAGCTGATGGTTGCCGCTGTGATGGCATCTACCTGCCCGCCGTCTTTTTTAACTTTCAGCGTAAATGATTCAGGATTCTGATTTTTAAACTGCTCGGGGAATGCCGATTTCGAGGCATCCATTTTGTCGCCCAGTCCGGGGGTTTCAGTATGTTTCAGCACGGCGGTATTGAAAATGGTGCCATCGGGAAGAAAGCCCACCATTAGTTGTACTCTGCCTCCAAAACCTTTATCACTGTATGTTTCCACAGCATACCCCACAACCTCGTCCCCCGAAATGGCTTTGTTGATCACCACAGGATCGCCACCATCTGCAGGCGTAACAGTGACCGGTTCAAGCTGCTCAAATTCAGGGACTACCTGTTTAATCGCTGCCTCCTTTTTCAGTTGCTGCGCTTTGGCGATGGGATCTTTGGTCAGGTTATAAACCGCACCCAGTGCAAACGAGGCAATCAATGAAATGCCCAGCAGCACAAGCACCATATTTTTAAAAGTTGATTCCAGTTTAGCCATTTTTCACTACCTCCCCGAACCTTTTGGGTTTAAATGCATTGTTGATCAGTGGTGTAAAAGCATTCATAATCAGAATGGCGAATGAAACACCCTCGGGGTATGCGCCCCATACCCTGATCATAATTGTTAGCAATCCGGCGCCGATGCCAAAGACGATCTGCCCGCGCGGCGTCATGGGCGAAGAGACCATATCGGTGGCCATAAAGAAAACGCCGAGTATCATACCGCCGGCCAGCAGGTGCATAGCCGGGTCAATATAATGCGAAGGGTCAACCAGCCATAGAATGCCGGAAAAAATGACTGCCGATCCTATGTAGGCGGTTGGAATGTGCCAGGTAATGATTTTGCGCGAGAGCATATACACGGCGCCAAGCAGCAGGGCAATGGCTGATATCTCGCCTAGCGATCCTCCCTGGGCTCCCATCAGATCATTGATGTAACCGGGGAAGTCGGGAGATGCCATAATTTCCTGAACGGTTTTTCCCGCATCCAGACCTTCCTTGAGCACGCCCAGCGTTGTCGGGCCTGTAATGGCATCTGTCAATCCTGAACCAAAAAGCCCTTTTGGCAGCGGCCATGAGGTCATCTGTACCGGGAATGAAATCAGCAAAAATACGCGGCCTACCAGCGCGGGATTGAATGGATTCTTTCCCAGCCCGCCAAACGACATTTTGCCAATGCCGATGGAAACCAATGCACCAAGAACCAGTATCCACCAGGGCAGGTTGGATGGCACGTTAAAAGCCAGCAGCACGCCGGTTACCAGGGCGCTGCCATCATTGATGGTAACAGGGCCCTTGATCAGGTACTTCTGAATAACCCATTCGAAGAAGAGGCAGGCGGCTACTGAAATAAAGATTACCCGCGCCGCATCAAGTCCGAAGAAATAGAGCGAAACGAAAATGGCTGGGATCAGGGCGATCACCACACCATACATAATGGATTTTACACTTTGCTGTGTGTGAACATGGGGTGATCCCGAAACTGTGAGTAAGTTCATATTATTTCTTCCCCCGATTTCTGATGAGTATTCCGGTTTTATTTTTACCCAGCCTGAGGTAGTCGAGCAACGGACGACCTGCCGGACAGGTATAATGACATGAACCACATTCGATGCAGTCCATGATTCTTTCCTTTTCTGCGCGCTCGAACAATTGGTTTTCCGACAACTGGGCCAGCAATACAGGCTCCAGCCCCATCGGGCAGGCCGTTATACAGCGGCCGCAGCGGATGCAGTTGAGGGCAGCCGCCCGTTTCGATTCGGCACCCTTCATGATCAGTATGCCGGAGGTTCCTTTTACCACAGGAACATCGAGTGATGTCAGGGCTTTCCCCATCATAGGGCCACCGCTGATCACTTTTCCTGCATCTTCGGGCAAACCACCGGCAGATTCAATCAGCGCGCTTACCGGTGTACCAATGCGCACAAGCAGGTTCGAGGGTTTTGCAACTGACTTCCCGGTAACGGTTACCACCCGGTCGATGAGCGGTTTGTTTTTCTGAACCGCTTCATACACGGCAAGCGCAGTGCCTACGTTATTCACCACGCACCCCACTTCAATCGGAAGTTTCCCCGAAGGAACTTCACGGTTAAGAACGGCTTTGATCAGCTGCTTTTCGCCGCCCTGCGGATATTTTACCTTCAGGGGTACAACCTCAATGCCCGGATGTTTTGAGCAGATCACGCTCAGGTGCACAATGGCATCCTGCTTGTTTTTCTCTATCCCGATAAAAGCTTTGCTTACGCCAAGGGCTTTCATCAGGATTTTGACGCCGATGACCATTTCTTCACCCCGCTCAAGCATCAGGCGGTGATCCGAAGTGAGGTAAGGTTCACACTCCACCCCGTTGATCAGCAGGTACTCGGCTTTTTTTCCATCCGGGACCATCAGCTTCACATGCGACGGAAAAGTGGCGCCACCAAGGCCAACCACACCCATCTCATTGATCTTGCGTATGATTGTATCCCGGTCAGCGACAATATCATGGATAATTTCAGGTGAACGGTCAATTCCCTCCTCCCATTCATCTCCTTCCACGTCAATGAAAACAGCCTGACGTTTATACCCCGAAGTATCAATTACATCGTCGATTTTGGTGACTTTGCCGGAAACGGATGAATGAACATTGGATGATATAAAGGATTCCCCTTTGGCAATAATTTGTCCTGTCTTCACAACGGCGCCTTTTTCCACCACCACTTTTGAGGGGGCTCCGAGGCTTTGGGAAACAGGAATACAGACTTTCGCCGGCAAAGGGAGAACTTCAATGGCTTCAGCGGCAGAAATTTTATTTTCTTCCGGATGAACTCCGCCAAGTTTAAAAGTTTTCAAATTATCTCCTCCGCGTATTGGTTTATAACTTGTTAACGACTGATGAATGGCTAGCCGGCCGTAACAGGTTCGGCAACCTTTTCTGCTCCGGGTTCACCGGGCTTTTCTTTCCGCAACGGGAAATTGATCTCAAGAATGGCCCCGGTAGGACACACGGGGGCGCACTTGCGGCAAAGCCTGCATTTATCGTAATCAATGTATGCAAGATTGTTCTGCATCGTAATGGCTTCGTATGGACATTCCTTTAAACATTTGCCGCAGCCGATGCAAGCCACGCTGCAGTTTTTCTTCGCCGGTCCGCCTTTTTCAATATTCACACAGGAAACAAAAATCCTCCTGTCTTTCTTTCCTTTTTTCCTGAGTTCAATGATTTTGCGCGGACAAGCTGTAACACAGGCGCCGCAGGCCACACATTTCTCATCGCTAACCACCGGAAGTCCGGTTTCAGGGCTGATATAAATCGCATCAAATTTACAGGACACCACACAATCGCCCAAGCCCAGACATCCGTTGGGACATCCGCTTTCACCTGCCGATAAGGCATGGGCAAAAGCACAGGAAGAAGCCCCGTCGAAAATCACCTTCTGAGGGGCGTTAATCCGGCTTCCGTTGCAACGTACCACAGCAATCATCGGCTCTTTCTCTTCAGCCTCAAGCCCGAGCACCGATGCTATTTGTTTCATGGTATCGCTGCCGCCAACCGGACAGTTGAGTTTCGACAAATCCCCTGTTTTTACCAGTTCTTCCGCAAATGCACGGCAACCGGCCAGACCACAGCCTCCGCAATTGGCGCCTGGAAGAATTTCATTGACAACATCTATCCGGGGATCCTCAATAACTTTAAATTTCTGAGCGACAAAATACAGAATTACTGCAGAAGCAACTCCGATGGCGCTCAGTGAAAGTACGGCAAATAATACGGTTTCGTTCACTGTCAGCTCTTTTAGGTGCAAATCATTCCGCGTTCATTTACCTGCTAAGGCAGAACGTGACAAATGTAGCAACAAAAAAAAAACAGTCCGCTGTAAATCTATAAAATTAAATACATGCCATTTATTTGATTACCAATTTATTACCTATTTATCAAATTTTGCTAAATCAATCAGACATATTCTTATAAACTGATTTACAAGTATTTCCGATTTTGTTTAGAATTGCTATAAATTACATCAGTCTGTGAACAAAACCCGGTTCTCCATTGACATGCATAGGAAAGTCATAACTAATATCTGATATTCAATGCATTACAAATGCTAATTAAATCCAGCAACATTCACAAATAAAGTCAGGGATAACAGAAAACCGGATAACTGATCTTCAGGAGGAAATCCGGCTTCTGCAGCAATGAAGCACCCGGAAAGATTTGCTATCATTCAGGGACACATCATATTGCATCCTTGCTTCGACACCCAATTCACTGAGCAGGGCATAAAGATCAACTGCCGAAACCGTTCCTGCATAAGATGAAAGCAAGTCAAGGGAACGATATTTTGTTTTGGTTACAAAAGCGGCATTCCGGGTTTGCTGTATCACAATCACCAATGTACCATCCGGTGACAGTGCTTGTAGCAATTTCGGTATCAGCACTTCCGGCTTCACGTATTCAAGTATCAGTCCGCAGAAAATCAGGTCAGCATTGCTGAATGAGAGGGGATCAATTTCCAGATCCTTGCAGTAAATATGCAGTCCCGGCAAAGACTGTCCAAAACGCTGATTAAGTTGTTCCAGGTAAGCGGGATTGATATCCACGGCATGAACGATGCCTGTAATCGCGGGATCGACCTCCTCAAGGCCATTACCCGTTGCACAACCGATCAGGGCGAGGCTGCCCGGTTTGTAACGCGTAAGGCAATCGCCCAGCAAACGGCGGAGTAACTGCGCCTGCCCGACTTCGCGCATATGGTTTTCATAATCCGGAAAAGGAATCTGCAGCCAGGGATTTTTCATAAAATATCTGAAGACAACATAAAACCGTCAGATTGCGGGATTCCGGCCATCAAGCTTCGACTTTGAATTTAAACCGCTTGCCCATCCGGTCTCTGAGCAGATACAGGACGGCATAATAGGGTAACAACACCCCCAGCGAAATTAATCCGGCCAACACTTCCGAGGCGAGCGAAGCAGCGATGATCAGGGTTGCGAAAACCAGCAGAAAAGGCAGAATATAGCCAAAGAACAATGCGGTGTTCCCTGCTTTTACGTCGGACTGAACCGATACCATTTGCCCCGGTTTCAGACTTGTACCGGGTTCAATTTCTGCTTCGATGATGCGCTCGCTGGTATCGGACGCTGTGCAGGCGCCTTTCGCATGGCAGGAAGCACAGGCGCTCACACTGACCACCTTCACGAAAACCTTCTGTCCTTCAATGCTTTGAACTACACCGGTTTTTGCAATACATTCTTTTTGAGAGGCCATTTTCATTGTATGCTAAGGAGTGGACAAAGATACCGGCAAAATCTTTCCGTTGAAATAACGATGCCCGTTGATGGCGAAATCGGCCACAAATTCCGCCATTTTTTCAGCGCTCACCGGTGCATTGTAGCCCGGAAATGCCCGCTCAAGCATTTCGGTCTGCACTGCCCCAAAAGCCAGGCAATTGACGGCAATCTGCCGGTCCTTCAACTCCTCGGCCAGGCATTCGGTCAGCACCGCCAGGGCGCCTTTGCTGGCGCTGTATGCCGCCAACCCCGGGAACTTGACGCTACCCTGTACACCGCCCATGCTCCCGATATTCACAATGTGGGAACCGGGCTTCATCACCGGGAGCAATGCCTGTATCAGCAAAAGGGGAGCTTTCACATTCACGCTGAAAACCATATCCACTTCGGATACGGTGAGCTTGCCGACGGGCTTATTCAGCATAGCGCCGGCATTGTTGATCAGGACATCGATTTTGCCAAGCTGCCGGTTGATTTGGTGGGCCAGCAATTCCATATCACCGGTGGCCAGATCAAACTGCAACGGCTGAACCACCGTTTCATGCCTTTTGATGTTGCATTCACCTGACAAAGCCTGTATCTTCATGCCATTGCGCGCAATCACCATCAGCCTGTTTCCCGGAATTCCGGCCAGAATTTTTGCCGTTTCGCGCCCGACACCGGATGAAGCGCCTGTGATAACAATATTCATTTTCAGTCTCTTAAGTTACAAACTGATCTACTGGCGCAAAAAGCCTAAAACAAACCAGTCCGTTAATTTTTCCGGTTAAAGATAATCATTCTCACTGTGATCTCCTTCAGAAAACGGAGCAACGGCCCGTTTATAAATCCCGTGCATCCAGGCAATGGCCATACCGTAGTTGGTCACCGGGATACCGGCATCCACGGCGGGTTTCAGCCTGTTGATAATTTGTTTTCGGGTGATCACGCAACCCCCGCACTGAATCACCATGGCATAATCGCGGATATCGCGCGGGAGCTTCGACAGACCGGCCACCACTTCGTATTCAAGTTTCTTTCCGGT
>CAZDBX010000121.1:0-3224 GCA_964503805.1 uncultured Lentimicrobium sp.
AGGATGGCTACCACCGAGTAAATATTGGTAAAAATACTGGTGATAAAAACCACCGCGGAAGCGCCGGGGAGCCCCAGCCTGCTGAACAGCGGACTGGTATATCCGGCGACCAGGCTGAGGATGCCGTAATGGTCGAGCAGCATCACAGCCAGCGAAACAGGGACGGTAATTTTTATCAGCCACCAGGCGGTTTTCAGGCCTTTGGGCAAGGCAGTCATTATCGACTTCTGTATTCTGCCGGTCAGGTTAGGATCAGTCATTTTGAGCGTGCTTATTCAGAGGGAGCAAAGATAGGATTTAGCTTAGAAACCGGACGGGAAAAACACCGGCAGCGGTATCCGTAACCGGGTTTTCGGATAACTTTATTTACATTTGCCTGTCCAATCAAACGCTATGTCGAGCCTCGAAGTCATTGCCCTGATTGTTTCCGGCGTTTTTGTCGGTTTTATCAATACCCTTGCCGGCGGCGGTACCATCATCTCGCTTTCGCTGTTTATGTTTATGGGTCTTCCGGCCGATATCGCCAACGGAACCAACCGCATTGCGGTGATTCTGCAGAACCTGACTTCCGTTACCACCTTCAGGCAGCAGAAACTGCTCGACACCCGCAAGGCTTTGTGGCTTTCCATCCCCACCGTTATTGGTTCCATCATCGGTGCGCAGTTGTCGGTGCAGATTGATGAAGCCACTTTTCGCAAGGCAATAGCCGTAGTGATGCTGATGATGGTGTTTTTTATCCTGACAAAGCCCGCCAAATGGCTGAAAGGGCAGGAAGCGCTGCAACTGAAAAAGGTAAGTCCGCTGCAGATGCTGATCTTTTTCGCCATCGGCATTTATGGTGGGTTTGTACAGGTAGGTGTGGGTTACTTTCTGCTGGCCGGTATCGTACTGGGGGCAGGTTATGACCTGGTGAAAGCCAATGCCATCAAGGTTTTCATCGTGCTCTTGTATACCATTTTCGCCCTGGTGGTTTTTGTAGTCAACGATAAAGTCAACTGGCAGTTCGGACTGATTCACGCCATCGGCAATATTATCGGTGCATTTGTTGCTTCGCGCTACGCGGTTAACTGGGGGGCCAACTTTATCCGGTGGTTTATTATTGTGATTATTTTCATTACCTCTGCAGATCTTTTCGGCATCATCGATATACGCGGGATGTTTTCCTGAAATCCGGGATTGTTAACCGTTTTGTGAGTTATTGACCTTTAAGATTAATGCACTTTTTTATGAAGCACCTGGCAATAAGTTTTATTTTCTGTTTCCTGATGGCGTTGCCGCATGCGAAGGCACAGCAGCCTGGCTGGGTTCTGGTCATTCACGGCGGGGCCGGCAATATCACCCCGGCGCGCATCAACCCTGAAAAGCAGGTAATTTATGAAGCAAAACTTAAGGAAGCGCTTGCCGCGGGGCAACAGGTGCTGGCCGACGGGGGTACAGCCATGGATGCGGTGATTGCCGCGGTTCAGTTTATGGAAGAATGCCCGCTTTTTAATTCCGGGAAGGGCGCTGTTTTTAATGCAGAAGGGAAGAACGAACTGGATGCTTCCGTGATGGATGGCCTTACAGGCAAGGCCGGTGCGGTTGCCGGTGTCACCATTATCCGCAGTCCGGTGGAAGCTGCCAGAAGGGTGATGGACTCTTCTCAGCATGTGATGCTTTCGGGAAAAGGTGCCGAAGCTTTCGCCCGGGAGCAGAACCTTGAGCTGGTGGATCCTTCGTACTTCCATACCGATGAAAGCTGGCAGGAATACCTGAAAGTAAAGGAAAGGTTGGAGCAGGAGGGGCGCAAAGGCACTGTTGGGGCGGTTGCCCTCGACAGCCACGGTAATCTGGCCGCCGCCACCTCAACCGGAGGCATGACCTTCAAGAAATACGGCCGTATCGGCGATTCCCCGGTGATAGGGGCAGGCACCTACGCTTCCAATGAAAGCTGCGCCGTATCGTGCACGGGTCACGGCGAATATTTTATCCGGAATTCGGTGGCCTACGATGTCTCCGCCCGCATGCTTTACCTGGGTGAAACGGTGGAACAGGCGGCGGAATATATCATCAACAAAAAGCTTAAAAGTCAGGGTGGTACCGGCGGCCTTATTGCTGTGGACAAAAACGGGAATATCAGCATGCCGTTCAACACCCCGGGTATGTTCAGGGGGTTTGTTAAACATGGGGCAGAACCTCAGGTGTTTATGTTCAGATAAATTTCCGGAGTTCCGATTGAAAACCTTTGAATTTCAGATCATCGAAGGGTCGAAAATATTGATAATTTCAGGGTTTGGTTCAAATGATACCCTGGCCTGTGATTTTTCAGGGTAGTCCATCCGGGCAAGCACATACCGCATGGCTTCCATCCGGGCAACCGGCTTGTCGTTTCCTTTTACGATCACCCAGGGATTATCAGGCCGGTGGGTTTGCAGGAACATCTGGTTTTTATACCAGGTAAATTCATCCCACATCTGCTGGGCTTTCAGGTCCACCGTGCTGAGTTTCCATACTTTCAGCGGGTTATTGATCCGGTCTTCAATCCTGACTTTTTGTTCGGTAATGTTTATGGAGAACCAGAACTTAATAAGTATGATGCCGTCTTCGAGCAGCATCTGTTCAAATACCGGTGCCTGTTTCAGAAACAATTCATACTGTTCCTTAGTGCAGAATCCCATGACCGGTTCAACCACCGCCCGGTTGTACCAGCTCCGGTCGAAGAATACGATTTCGCCCGGATTGGGAAGTTCTTTGATGTAGCGCTGGAAATACCACTGGCCTTTTTCAACTTCGGTGGGTTTGGGCAGGGCGACCACCCGCATGGCCCTGGGATTGAGGTAACGGGTGAAACGGTAGATGGCGCCGCCCTTTCCGGCGGTATCGCGGCCTTCAAAAATGATTGCCAGCCTCAGGTGCTGGTCCTGTATACATTTCTGAAGCCTGATAAGCTCTATCTGCAATTGCCTCAGTTCTTCTTTGTATTGTTTTTTCAGGTCTGCTGTTTCCATATTAATGATTCATTGAAGAACGGCCATATATAATCAGGTTGTTTTCTGGATTGTCACGAAATTAGGGATTTTTCCGTTTGATGGACCAGGGTGATAAACTGATGGAGGAGAGGCGGATTAATTATCCTGCTTTTTTTCTTTTTCCTCTGCAAAATAAGCATAAACAATGGAGGCCCGGTTATTTCCGATGGCAGCCTTCAGTTCATCCAGGGTGGCCGATTGTATGTTTTTCACTGA
>CAZDBX010000121.1:3324-5945 GCA_964503805.1 uncultured Lentimicrobium sp.
TGTATACTGGTCATTGCTGAACTCAACTGACCCTTACCCCCGTCGATGATCACCACCTGCGGCAGGCTGCTGCCCTCTTCGAGCAGCCTGCTGTAACGCCGGTACACCACCTCTTCCATGGAGGCAAAGTCGTTGGGCCCTTCAACGGTTTTGATGTTAAAATGCCGGTAATCCTTTTTCTCAGGTTTTGCATGGCGGAAAACCACCATGGCTGCCACCGGAAAGCTGCCCTGGATGTTGGAATTGTCGAAACATTCCATGTGAACCGGTTGCTCATTCAGCCCCAGGTCTTTCTTTATGGTATCAAGGATGCGGTTTATGCGGTGTTCAGGGTCAACAAGTTCTTTCTGACGCTGTTTGTCGAGCTGGTAATACTTCGCGTTGCGTTCCGAAAGCTCCAGCAACTGCTTTTTATCGCCCCTTTGCGGCACGGTATAGGTGATGCCCGGCAACTGAAATTCGGGCATCAGTGGAACGATGATTTCTTCTGCATCGCTGCTGAACCGCGGATGCAGGTCGGCAATGGCCAGCGAGAGCAGTTCTTCGGTGGTTTCGTCCAGCTTTTTCTTCAGTTCAACGGTATGCGATTGTATAATGGCCCCCGAGGCCACTTTCACAAAATTGACATAGGCCGCCTGTTCATCTTCAATGATTGAAAACACATCCACATTGTTGATGGAGGGATTGACTACCAATGATTTGCTCTGGAAACGGTCGAGCAGTTCTATCTTTTCCTTGATGATCTGGGCTTTTTCAAAGGCAAAAGCATCGGCATGCTGCTTCATCAGGTTATGGAGCTGGTTTTTTACCATCCCGATGTTGCCGCGGATAATGCTGCGTATGCCGCGGATGGTCTCCATGTAATCTTCTTCAGACTGAAGTCCTTCGCAGGGGCCCAGGCAGTTGCCGATATGGTATTCGAGGCATACCTTGTATTTTCCTGCCTCGATCTGCTTTTTACCAAGGTTAAGGCTGCAGTTGCGCAGGGGATAGAGTTGCCTAACCAGGTCGAGCAGGGTGTTCATCATTTTTACCGAGGCATAAGGCCCGAAATATTCGCTGCCGTCCTTTACCAGGTTGCGCGTGGGGAATACCCTGGGGAAAGGCTCCTTTTTGATGCAGATCCATGGATAGGTCTTGTCATCCTTCAGCATGATGTTGTAGCGCGGCTGGTACTCCTTGATCAGGTTGTTTTCGAGCAGCAGTGCATCGTATTCCGAATCCACGACAATCCACCGGATATCGGCAATTCTTGATACCAGCACCCTGACTTTTCCCGTGAGAGATGCATCCTTGTTGAAGTAGGACATCACCCGCTTTTTCAGGTTTTTTGCCTTTCCGATATAAATAATCCTGCCCTCCTTATCGAAGTATTGATATACCCCTGGATTTGAAGGCAGGGTTTTTAGAATCTTACTGATCCTTTCGGCTGGCATATCGTTCAGGCGCTGAGGATTTTTTCTTGATAGCTGTGTTTAAATCGCAGGACCTCCGGAATGACATTATTCCTGTTTGTCGCGCATATGATTGAACCCCTGGGCTTCAATGGGATAAAGACTGCCACCCTCGCTGATCAGGTATTCGCCTTCGGCTTTTTCCGTCATATGGCCAATGATGTGGATGCCTTTAAGTTCTTTAAGTTTCTCAAAGTCATTCACATCAGCAGTAAACAGCAATTCATAATCTTCACCTCCGTTCATGGCCGCTGTGATGGGATCAATCTGAAATTCCGCGGCAACTTCTGCTGTTACAATATCCACGGGAATTTTGTTTTCGTAAATCCTGCATCCCAAACCCGAGTCTTTTGCAATATGAAGAATTTCTGAAGCCAAACCGTCAGAGATATCAATCATGGCTGTAGGCCTGATCCCTGTATCCCTGAGTTTTTCAAGTACATCCGTTCTTGGCTCCGGCTTCAGTTGTCTTTCGAGGATATAGTCGAATCCTTCCAGATCGGGCTGCATCTGCGGATTGGCCTTGTAAACCTGTTTTTCGCGTTCGAGGAGCAACAGCCCCATATAGGCGCCGCCCAGGTCGCCGCTTACGCAGATCAGGTCGTTCTGGCGGGCGGTATTCCGGTAAACCACTTCATCTTTTGAAGCGCGGCCAATCACGGTGATCGAAATAAAGAGTCCGGATACCGAGGAGGTGGTATCGCCTCCGGCGAGGTCAACCTTGAAGCGTTCGCAGGCCAGACGGATTCCTGCATACAGCTCTTCGAGGGCTTCCACCGAAAAGCGGTTTGAAACCGAAATCCCAACCAGCATTTGTTCGGGTTTCCCGTTCATGGCTACGATATCGGAAATATTCACTGCCGCGGCTTTGTATCCCAGGTGTTTCAGCGGGGCATAAGAAAGGTCGAAATGTACCCCTTCTACCAGTAAGTCCTTGGTAATAAGGCTTACATGGTCGCCGTGGTCAATTACGGCGCAATCATCGCCCACCCCTTTCAGGGTTGAGGAATTGAAAGGTTTCAGTCCGGCCGTAAGGCGGTCAATCAGGCCAAACTCACCCAGTTCGGCAAGCTCCGTACGTTTGGGCGAAATGTCTTCTGTCATGTCTGATATTTTTTGCAAAGGTAATCAATCTCTACATTGCCGTTCAGCGGATTGCGGGACCAA
>CAZDBX010000121.1:6045-9195 GCA_964503805.1 uncultured Lentimicrobium sp.
TTAATTTAATCTGATTAAGCACTCAATCAAGATCATAAGGGAAATGGAAAAGGACCCTAACAACATACTGGATGAAGTAACGCAGGGAGAGTACAAGTACGGCTTTTATACTGATATTGAGATGGAAACGGCCCCCAAAGGCTTGTCGGAAGACACCATCCGCTTTATTTCTGCCAAAAAGAACGAGCCTGAATGGCTGCTTGAATACCGGCTGAATGCTTACCGCAAATGGCTGGGTATGACGGAACCCACCTGGGCGCACCTGCACCATCCACCCATCAACTATCAGGACATTATTTACTACGCTGCCCCCAAAAAGAAAAAGGAGCTGGCCAGTCTCGATGAAGTGGATCCCGAACTGATTGAAACCTTCAATAAGCTCGGCATATCGCTGGAGGAGCAGAAGCGCCTTACCGGTGTTGCAGTGGATGCGGTGATCGACTCGGTTTCGGTGAAAACCACTTTTTCGGAAACACTTGAAAAGCAGGGGATTATTTTCTGTTCTTTCAGCGAGGCCGTACAAAAAGTGCCGGATCTGGTTAAGCAGTACCTGGGCACCGTGGTTCCGCCTGACGATAATTATTTTGCAGCATTGAATTCAGCCGTTTTCAGCGACGGGTCATTCTGTTACATCCCTAAAGGAGTGCGTTGCCCCATTGAATTATCGACATATTTCCGCATCAATGCCGCCAATACCGGTCAGTTTGAGCGTACGCTGATCATCGGTGACGAGGGCAGTTACGTGAGTTACATGGAAGGTTGTACGGCGCCCATGCGCGACGAGAACCAGCTTCACGCTGCCATTGTGGAGATCATCGCCCTGAAAGACGCCGAGGTGAAGTATTCTACGGTGCAGAACTGGTATCCCGGCAATAAGCAGGGCGAAGGCGGCATCTATAACTTTGTTACCAAACGCGGCATTTGTAAGGGAAACAATTCCAAGATTTCGTGGACGCAGGTTGAAACCGGTTCGGCCATCACCTGGAAATATCCCAGCGTGGTGCTGATGGGCGACCACTCGGTGGGGGAATTTTATTCGGTGGCTGTAACCAATAACTACCAGCAGGCCGATACAGGATCAAAAATGATCCATCTGGGCAAGAACACCAAAAGCACCATTATCTCCAAGGGGATTTCTGCCGGTTACAGCAACAATAGTTACCGTGGGCTGGTAAAGATGACCAAAAGGGCGGAGAATGCACGTAACTTTTCGCAGTGCGACTCCCTGCTTCTGGGTGATAAATGCGGGGCGCACACATTTCCCTATATCAAAACGGAAAACAAGACCTCTATTGTGGAGCATGAAGCAACCACTTCGAAAATTTCGGATGATCAGTTATTTTACTGCAACCAACGGGGCATCAGTACTGAAAGCGCCATTGGCCTGATTGTGAACGGTTACGCCCGCGAAGTGCTGAAGCAGTTGCCCATGGAATTTGCCGTTGAGGCGCAGAAACTGCTCTCCATCAGTCTGGAGGGCAGCGTAGGGTAATGATGCTGTACGACACGGCCGCTGCCGGAGATGTCAGATTTCAGATCAGCAATTTGATACAGAAGACTCAAAAAACTAAAAATAACAAAACCACATTATGCTTAGTATAAAAAACCTGCGGGTTTCCATTGATGGAAAGGAGATCCTGAAAGGTATCAATCTTGAAGTCAGGCTCGGAGAAGTGCACGCCATCATGGGTCCCAACGGAACCGGTAAGAGCACATTGGCTTCAGTCATTGCAGGCCGTGATATCTTTGAAGTTGAAGAAGGAGAAATTCTTTACAAGGGCAAGAATCTGTTCGAGATGCCGGTGGAGGACCGTGCCAGTGAGGGGATATTTCTCGGATTCCAGTATCCCGTTGAAATTCCCGGGGTGAGCATCACCAACTTCATGCGCACAGCCGTCAACGAGCAACGGAAATATCACGGTCTTGACCCGATGCCGGCCAACGAATTTCTGGCAAAGATGGAAGAGAAAAAGCGCATGCTCGATATTCATGCCAAGCTGGCCAACCGTTCGGTGAATGAAGGATTCTCCGGTGGTGAGAAAAAGAAAAACGAAATTTTTCAGATGGCCATGCTGGAACCCAGTCTGGCGATACTTGATGAAACCGACTCGGGCCTTGATATTGACGCCCTGAAGGTTGTGGCCGGCGGCGTGAACAAGTTGCGCAGGCCCGACAACGCTTTCGTGGTAATTACCCATTACCAGCGGTTGCTTGAGTACATCGT
The DNA here is from genome assembly GCA_964503805.1 of uncultured Lentimicrobium sp. Taxonomy (GTDB): domain Bacteria; phylum Bacteroidota; class Bacteroidia; order Bacteroidales; family Lentimicrobiaceae; genus Lentimicrobium. The sequence continues at coordinate 8,270 of CAZDBX010000121.1, forward strand.
GCCGGATATCGTGCATGTTTTATTCGACGGGCGCATTGTCAGATCAGGAGGCAGGGAGCTGGCCATGGAACTGGAAGAAAAGGGTTACGAATGGATCAGGTCGGAAGCCTGAATGCCCTAAATGCAGGAATTATGGACGGAACAACAACAACTTATAATACCAGGGAAGCATTACTGAAACTCTTTGATGAGCGCATTGCATCTTATGCCCTGTCAGATTCGCCTGAGGTGATTGCCGGGCGGCGTGAAGCAATTGCCGGGTTTGCACGCGCAGGATTTCCGCATACCAAACTTGAGAAATGGCGCAATACCGACTTGAGCAGGGTGCTGAATCATGGATTTACTTTTCCCCTGGCGCCGCAGGCAGCCGATGTTGATCTGGAAGAGATCTTCCGTTGCGAAGTGCCTGGTTTCGATACTTATATGGTCGCTCAGCTCAACGGCTGGTTTATCGAAAGGGGTAATAAACTGTCGCAGGCATCCCAGGGCGTGGTGGTATGCAGCATGGAAGAAGCCTTTGAAAAACACGCTGACCTTATTGCAGCACATTATGGTAAATATGCCCGGGTAAATAATAACAGTCTGAGCGCCCTGAATACCGCGCTGGCGCGAGATGGGGTGTTTATCTATGTGCCGGATAATGTCGAAGTTAATGAAATCGTGCAAATTGTAAACCTGGTGCATTCGGCCGACCCGGTATTTGTACAGCCCAGAAACCTGGTGATCCTTGGCAGCAACAGCAGCCTCCGCCTGGTACACTGCGACGATTCGGTGGACGATCAGGTGGGCTTTATCAATTCCGTGAGTGAAGTTGTACTCTCAGAAAATGCCCGTCTCGATCATTATAAACTGCAGAATAAGAACGACCGGTCAGCGCTGATCAACAACGTCTTTTTTCATCTTGAATCAGGCGCCAACCTTTCCAC
>CAZDBX010000122.1:0-7539 GCA_964503805.1 uncultured Lentimicrobium sp.
GCGCGAAAAACGCCACCAACTGAAACTGATCATAGAATAGGAAAAGTTTTAAGCATAAAGAGCCGCAGCCACCCTGCGGCTCTTTTTTTTTATCACCTGCAATTCAGCCTGAAACGCGCAGCACATAACAACTTTATGACAGAACAGTCCGGATAAAAGTTCATCAACCACCTTCTTTCTTATCTTTGTGCGTCTAACAGAAGACCTTGTTATGCACCTGTTTTACCTTCCCGGAAAGGACCTCGGCCTGGCTTACCGCAACGGCGAAGTGCTGCATGAACTGCCTGCCGAAGAAGCGGGCCACTTCAGGGTAATGCGGCTTAAAACCGGAGACCGGCTCCGGCTAACCGACGGGCTTGGCAACTTCGCTGAGGCCATCCTCGAAGATCCTGGGCCTAAAAAATTCACGGTAAGGATAACCGGAATAACCCCGGAAGAACCGCGTAGTTTCCGCCTGATCATGGCGGTTGCCCCGACAAAAAACATTGCCCGCTTTGAATGGTTTATCGAGAAGGCAACCGAGTTCGGGGTGGACGAAATCATCCCGGTATGGTGCGAACATTCGGAGCGTACAAAGCTGAGGACCGACCGGTTGCAGAAAGTAGCCGTCGCAGCCATGAAACAGTCGCTTAAAGCCACCCTGCCGGTAATTCAGGAACCCATGTCGCTGCAGCAGTTGTTCAAACGCCCCGAAGCCGCTGACCACCAATTTATCGCATGGATCGACGATCAGGTAACCCTGCACCTGAAAGACAGCTGTCAGCCTCGGAAAGATACCCTGGTCCTGATCGGTCCGGAAGGCGATTTCAGCAAACAGGAAGTGGAACAGGCCGTTAAATCCGGTTTCAAACCTGTGAGCCTTGGCAAAGCCCGCCTCAGAACGGAAACCGCCGCCCTGGCTGCCTGTTTTGTTGTTAACCTTATCAATGCATAATTCATCAATACTAACCTGATGCGAAAAGCAAAACTGAAAATACTGTTGCTGGCCTTTCCCCTGCTGCTGATGGCCGGATCGGCCCCTGCCCCTGTACAGATCGCCCTGCTGAAATACCGCGGAGGCGGCGACTGGTATGCCAACCCTACCGCGCTGCCTAACCTGATAGAATTCTGCAATAAAAATCTCAGAACCAATATCGACCCCGACTATGCCACGGTGGATGCCGGCAGCCCCGACATTTTTAACTATCCGTTCGTACATATGACCGGCCATGGCAACGTCCTTTTCGACGGACAGGAAGCCGCTAACCTGCGTAATTACCTGATAGCGGGAGGCTTTCTTCATATCGACGATAACTACGGCATGGATCCTTACATCAGGCCACAGATGAAAAAAGTATTTCCCGAACTCGATTTCATTGAACTTCCCTTTTCGCACCCCATCTACAATCAGCGGTTTTCTTTTCCAAACGGACTTCCCAAAATACATGAACATGACAATAAGCCGCCACAGGGCTTCGGACTGATATGGGAAGGAAGACTGGTATGCTTCTACTCTTACGAAACAGACCTGGGGGATGGATGGGAAGATCCTGCGGTACATAACGATTCGGAAGAGACACGGCTGAAAGCGCTGAGGATGGGCGCAAACCTGATTCAATATGCTTTTACTAAATAACTGGTCATTAACTGATCTGAGATTCGTAAGTTTTTAATCACTTTTTCACAAAACAGGATTCTCCCTAGAAAATACCGTCATTTGACGAAAATATTTATTACCAACAGTATTTCATTGATACTTTTTATATATTTGCTTATTAAGATAAGCATATTATATCAATTAAAAATCAAATCATAAAATGAAAAAACTATTATCAATTATTGCAGTTATCACATTTGGTCTGACGACTACAGCGCAGCAAAACTGGCAAAACATTACAGACACATATCTGTTGTCAAAAATAATTCCTGACGGACAAAAAATCTGGCTGGCATCAGAGGGAGGGCTTATTTGCATTGACCAGACAAACAGCGACACTGTTTATTTCAACAACGCAAATTCTGAAATGCCATTCACGGAAGTTTCCGACATCTGTATCGATAACCAGGGTTGTTTATGGATGACCTCACCCGGCGGCGGTATCGCCTCCAAACATGGGGACATCTGGAATCACTATCATACAGGGAACTCCGCACTGCCCAATAACCGGGCTTATTCAATCGCTGCAAATTCATCCGGCGAAATATGGGCCGGTTTATCCCATTTCCTGGTAAAATTTGATGGCAATAACTGGATCTCTTATTCATTCGATTCTTTAGGGGGAGACATCCTTTTCCCTTCTTCAATTGCTTTTGACAAGGACGATCGCGTATTGATCGGTGCTTACGGCATCAGGGTCTGGGATGGTGAAAACCTCACCATTTACAACACATCAAATTCGCCATTGGTTGACAATCAGATAAGCCAGATCAAAACATTCCCGGATGGAAAAACATGGATCGGACATCCGTTCAGCGGATTGACCATCACCGACTTCTCAAACTGGACCTATTATGACACGTTGGTTCCAGGTAACAGGTTATACAAAGTTTATGCTTTTGACCGTACCTCCGAGGGTCACTACTGGCTTGGAACCTACAGCAAAGAGCTTTATTATTATGACGGTAATACATGGCAACTCAGAAGTCCTGCAGCGCCTGTTGATTCAATCAGGTATATACGCTCTATGACAGTAGATCAGAACGGCAAACTCTATGTGGTGGCATACCCCAACTGCACTTTCGACGGAGAATCCTGGCAAATATTGAACACCCCCGGAACCGGATTCAAAGGGAATATTGTAAGGGACATTTTACACGCCCCGGATCAGTCGGCATGGATTGCCAATAATTACGGAATGACACAGATCAAAAACAATCAGGTAACGAATTATCATCATGATGATACCGACGATTGGGTGAGTACCACATGTTTTGCGAGGGACAACGATGATAAAATCTATGCTGCACATTATAAAGGTATTTGCTGTTTTGAAAATGGGAGTTGGAAAAGAATCTCTTTACCAGGTAAAAATAAAACCGGTCTTAATTTTCATATAGATTGTATGTGCTTCGACCATCAGAACAACCTCTGGTATTTCGAAGCCCCTTACCTAGTAAAGTTCGACGGGACAACTTCCACGTATTACTCTGCGCTGAATAATAATTTTCCCTCGTTTGACCTGTATTGTCTGACAGTTGATCCAAGCGGAAACATCATTGCCGGCATTGACAACGGAATCGTCAAACAGAACGGGAATTCATGGACTACCATAACCATTCCTGATCCTCCGGTTACTGATTTGAAAGTCTGGAAAGTGATCATTGTTGATGACATGTATTGGATGGCTACCAGCGGAGGTCTGATTAAATATGATGGCGCTGCCTGGGAATACTATAATCCCGACAACACCATTCTCCCTGATTTTTTCATCAAGGCTATGGATATTGATTCAGAGGACAATTTATGGTTCATCAACGGAGCAAACAATCTTGTAAAATTTGATCAGCAGAACTTTGAAATTATTCCGTTTCTTGAATCAGGGATGCTCTATGGTCCGCATACTGTTCTTCACATCGATGCAGCTGATAATATCTGGTTTGGGGGTTACGATTGCGGAATAACCATCTATAACAGCAATGGCATTACCCTGAACACCCAAAAAGACAGCAAACCATCCACCGGCCTGAAAATCATCCGGCTCGCTTATCCTAACCCGGTTACCGGCGAACTCAAAGTCGACTATAAATTGCCCGATCATCAGCATAATTACATGGTAAATATCCGGGATGCTCAAGGCAAACTGATTGATGTTATTCCGCTGAACGCCGACCATCATACGTTTACTTATTCAACCGACAGGCTTAGTTCAGGGCTTTATCTCATGTCCGTCAGCAATGGGAAGCAGGATGATGGAGTTCCAACGAAATTCATGGTAATTAAGCGTTAGAGTAAGGAATAATTACATGAATCCCTTGAACAGTAGTCCGTTAAGAATTTTGAATGAATTGACTTACAGCGGATTATAAAAACTTGTTTAAAGATAGTAAATCGCTCATAATCAATTCGTTGCGTCTTTGCGTCATTGCGTGATTCTTAAATTTACGGACTATTGTTTAAAGAAATGCACAAAAAACCTGTGTTATTCAATGAATCCGTCTTCAACTTGCCATTTCCACGTACCTGGCACCTATGGCGACAGGAACCATATGAAGAGCAATTCGCAGCCTTTCATTCAAGCACCAGATACTTGTTAACCTCCGCTATTTGCCGAGGATTGCCAAAAAGGTAGAGCATATCGTCGGTTTCAATGGTCATCTGTGGCTTGATCTCTGTTATGTAACGGTTGTTCCGGCGGATGGCCAGTACAGTAATGTTGAACTGGGTTTTTAACCCGCTGCCGACAATAGTTTTACCTACAATCTTGTTCGCCCCCCGCTGCACCGGCAGGGTGGCGATTACCATATCAGGGATACTGAGTTGCATATCCGGGGGATGCTGATGCGGAAAGCCGCTTGCGGCGAGCAACTCGTAATTCCGCGCGCGGATATGACTTGAAAAAGACTGTATCTTATCGAAAGGGACCAGGTAATGGTTGAGCACACGGGTAAAAATCTGTATGGAAGTTTCAAACTCCTCGGGAATCACCTCATCCGCGCCCAGTTTCAGAATTCCGTCCATTTCACTGACATGCCGGGTCCGCACAATCACATGGGCCGTTTCCGTGATGTTCCTGAGGATGGAAATAATCTTTTTGGTGGCCTCAGGATCTGAAATGGCGATCACCACCACCCTGGCCATATGGGCATTCACATGCCTGAGAATCATATCATCGGCGGCATCGCCGAACACCAGGGCGTGTCCTTCCTGCTGCCCTTTTCTGAATACTTCAGGATCCAGCTCAATTGCTACATAAGGTATCTCTGCCCGGGAGGCCGTACGGGCAACATTGGTCCCGTTGATGCCAAAGCCAATGATGATCAGATGATCTGACAGGGCGGGCTTATCCGTTTCAGGCTCGCCCTTGCGGCGGTTACGAAGACTGATCAGCCTGCGCCTGACCCTTGGCGGCAGCATGGCCCGGATGATAAAATCTGCAATGCGGTCGGCTTTGTCGCCCAGAAACGGAGTCAGCATCATCGTCAGGATGGAAATGGCCAGAAATGACTGGTAGACTTCCGGGGACATCAGCCCGTTGCGCACCCCGATGGTGGAAAGCAGAAAGGCAAACTCCCCGACCTGAAACAACGTGAAACCTGCGATCAGCGCTGTTCGCAGGGGATACCTCAACAGCAGTACGGTTATGGTTACCACCAGCTGTTTCAGCAATATCACCCCGAGGGTAAAGCCCATCAGCAGCAAGAAGTGCTGTAAAAAGAAATTAAGATCGAGCAGCATGCCAACCGAGACGAAAAAGAAACTGATAAAAATCTCCCGGAAAGGCATAATACTGGCAGTAGCCTGATGACTGTAATCAGATTCGGAAATAATAAGACCGGCAAAGAAGGCCCCGAGGGCCAGCGAAAGGCCAACGGAAGAGGTAAGCCAGGCTGTGGCCAGGCACAGGACCACAATGGTCAGGATAAAGAGCTCGCGGCTGCGGGTCATTACCACGCGCTGAAGCAGTTGCGGAACCGCGTACCGGGCCAGCAGCAACAACAGCCCGACTACCAGCGCAAATTTCCCGGCCATGCCCAGCAGCGACATCCAGAGGTTCCCGTCTTTGCCTGCCAGTAAAGGGGTGACCAGGATCATGGGCACTACGATGATATCCTGAAAGATCAGGATGGCAAGCGATATCCTGCCCTGGGGCGACGACATCTGCCCTTTGGCAGCAAGCATCTTCAGTACAATGGCCGTGCTGCTCAGGCTGATCAGAAAGCCCATAAATACGGACTGCGCGACCCGGCAGCCCAAGCAGGCGCGAAACAGCGATGGATAATAAAATTGTGCCGCCAACCTGAACCAGCCCGCCCAGCAACACCGTTTGTTTTATCCTTGAAAGACTCTTAAGCGAAAATTCTATCCCTATGATAAACAATAGGAAAATAATGCCCACCTCCGACAGTATCTCCACTTCGTGCGAAGCCCCTATCAGGCTGAGTCCGTTCGGTCCGGCGACCATGCCCGTAATCAGAAACCCCAGAATGGAATGCAGCCTGACGCGCTGAAACAAGAGGATTATCAACACCGATAATCCCAGAATAATCACTACTTCTTTCAACAGGGGAAGTTCCATACAAACCGTTTGAGCCGGCTTTAAATATCTGCCGGAGGCTCCAATACCAGATCAAATATAAGGAAATGCCACACCGGCCAATGAAAAACAGAAAAGATATAGTCAAACCTGACAAGTATTAGCAGGTATGACCAAACCCTGCCGGTCAGATATAACAGGATAAAGCTCACCAATTCTGTGCGCAGGGATCTGTCTGACCTGCGGAAAAACATTAACTTTCCGGAAATGGCCTTATTACCCGCGATAAGCAAACTTCGCGCAAAGATGCCTGCCCCGGGCCTAACCAACTGAAGGCCAATGGAAGCCGGGAATATTTACTACCTATTTCCTGGAGAAAAGGCTGATCACATACAAGACCAGCCAGGCGCCTCCCGCAGAGATCAGGATTTTCCAGATCAGGCCGCCCTCGCTGATCCCAAGCTTTCCGGCAAGCCAGCCGCCAATCACGGCACCTAGAATTCCAACCACTATGTTACCAATGATCCCGAATCCGGATCCCTTCCAGAGCTGGCCAGCAAGCCAGCCAGATACTGCACCTACAATCAAAAACCAGATAAATGACATAACTGATGTATTTAAGAATTACCAACAAGCCGCCCGGGTCAACAGAAGTTGCACAGTGACAAGAAACACCCTGCGGCACAATTTCAGGTGAAAATACGAAAAAAAAGGCCGGACCGGGAAAGTTTTCCGTATAATCTGACGAAGTAAATCCGGCAAAACACAGTAAAGCATTGTTGCTGTTATCAGCGGATGAGATGATTTCAGGACAGATGCCGGCAGATGCGGCAGGATTAACAACAGCATTCAGGGCCGGCTTTCACCCGGAATCCGAGTAGTATGTTGCGTCAAAAAGCCAACACCGGTTGCGATTAATTTTTATTGTATCTTTGAGAGATTGAGCACAACGATCTGTCCGGATTTAAACAGTTCTATCTGTTGTAAATTGCTTTTGAATTGTATCTTTGAGAGGAATATTACTGCAAATTGATTCCCGGATTTCACCACCAACATGCTTCAAGCCTGACGCTTACGCAGTGCGTTACCGGAGCTGCAGGACCGGAGCCTAAAAGTATGGTCGTTTCAATCCACGCGCCCGCGGGAAGCGAGACTATTCTGTGCGTAGCTTGTATCAACATCCCGCACTGAAAGATAAAATATTCCTTCTTTTGTTACTGTTGAAAGGATTATCAACCTTCTCGTGCAAATGATGCCCTTCTGTTGTATTAACATTTTCAGCCTATTGCTGCTCTATATGTATGAGAGCCCATTGCCTTTCGCTAAAAGCAAAGTGCTGAATTCCGCAAAACATAAGCAGGTCCTC
>CAZDBX010000122.1:7549-9130 GCA_964503805.1 uncultured Lentimicrobium sp.
ATCGCAATAATTCTTCCGTATAATCTCAGTATAACGTTCGTAATATCACTTATACGCATGCAACACGTTTCAAATATAAAAAAAGTTTGAATGAATTAAAATCAACTTCAAAATTTTTTGCCTTTCGCTAAAAGCAAAGTGCTGAATTCCGCAAAACATAAGCAGGTCTTCGTCAGCGTACATAATGAAAACAGGTAAAAAAGATTCAATTCGGATAATAACCCCAGCCTTCAGGCTGGGTCTTTGAAATGCAGTTCAAGATGGGGCTTTAGCCCTGCAATCGCTCAAAGCCAAAAGAAGTTATAAATTCATTGTACTCTTCCTCCCATGACTTTTGCTTGTGATGTTCTTCCTGACCGGAAATGTAGCTTCTCACCTTTTGAATCTGCGATTCACTTACTGATACTGCAAAATATTCATCTGCCCACTCAAAAGGTGTTTCAATAATTTTGTTTTTGTTTATCCAAAAAGACGACTCTCCCTTAATAAGCTGCATTACTTTGGCAATTGACTGATCAGGGCTTAAACTGATAATGCAATGTAAGTGCTCAGTATGGCCGTTTAAGGAATTAATATAAATTGATTTAAGCTTTGCATTTTGCTTAATGTGTTCAATTACAATTTCCTTTTTCTCTTTTGTTAGCAAAGGAACCCGATTTTTTGTTGCCCAAACGCAGTGTAGCCAGATTCTTACATAAGACATAAACAGACTTTTAGGGCTAAAGCCCGGTTTGTTACTTAGTTTGTTAACCCCGGCCTCAAAGGCCGGGATTATGATAACGTTACTTCTAATACCTACAACATCTCAATAAGTTCAACTCCTTGAGGGATAGTTGATTTGTCGATGGCAACAGTATAGTCACCAAATGACCGGGCAGGCTTACCCTTGTCATTCTTTTCGATTTTTACTAAATCGAAAAGCTGATGGGCCGGCGCATTACCCAAAGCTGAACTATGTTTAATTACAATCAGATTTCTGGCACTCATCTTGCATTCCTCACGGGTTACGTGGTGAATTGCCTTTGAATTGTATCTTTAAGTTAGTGTGTATAACCATGCTTTCAAGCGTACCTTTCAATTTCCGGTTGTGAAAACATTCAAGGCGGGGCAACTCGCCTTTCTTTTTTATATCTCTCAGCTAAGCCAATACTACAGCCTGAATCCCATCGCAATAATTCTTCCGTATAATCTCAGTATAACGTTCTGTAATATCACTTATACGCATGCAACACGTTTCAAATATATAAAAAGTTCGGATGAAATTAAATCAACTTTAAAATATTTGATATTTCAATTCAATGAACCGGGATATTAGTACCGTTTCACAACAATCTATCCGGGTTTTTCACCTGGCATTTTTAGCAACCTGAAATCATAAAACCACCACTTTTCCATCGCGTTATAAGAAGTTATCAATCTTAAAAGTTCAATGCCCTGAAAACCACTATATCTTTTACTCAGAACGAACGCTTCTTTTATTAAAAACGAACGTTCCTTTTGTCGGATACGAACGTTCCTTTTACCGAAAACGAACGTTCCTTTTTCTGAATACGAACGTTCCTTTTGTTGAAAACGAACGCT
>CAZDBX010000123.1:0-9111 GCA_964503805.1 uncultured Lentimicrobium sp.
TTGTCCGCAGGGAAATTTACAAAAAATACCCCTACGTATATGATCTGATTCAAATCTCACGGGGATGTCCCATGGGCTGCGACTTCTGCTCGGTCACCAAGATGTGTGGATCAAAATACCGCGAGCGGCCGGTTGAAGAGGTGCTCGATGAACTGGAACAGACAGACAGGCCACTATTGTTTATTGTTGACGATCATCTGATCAACACCAATAAAGGAGCAGAGGAGCGGGCCATCAGGCTGTTCAGGGGAATGGTAGAGCGGAAAATCAACAAGCTGTGGTTCGGGCAGGCGGCCATGAATTTTGCCGATAACGATGAAGTGCTGCATTGGGCGGCCAAAAGCGGCTGCACCCTGATATTGCTGGGCATCGAAGCCGAAAAACCCGAAGCCCTCAAAGACGCGCGCAAAAGATTGAACCTGAAAAGGGGCGTGGATTATTACCAGGAAGCCTTCAGAAAAATCCACAAACACGGTATCGCCGTTCTGGGCGCCATGATTTTCGGCATGGAGAGCGACAACGAACAGGATTTATACAACCGTATGGAATTTTGCCTGAAAAGCGGCATTGATGCCATGCAAACCAGCATTATGACACCCTTGCCGGGAACCGACCTGTTTTTCCGGCTGCGCGATCAGAAAAAAATCGATCTCTGTAATTATCCCGAAGACTGGAAGCATTACCACTTCAAGGAAGCAACAATGGGCACCAACCATATGACCCGCGAAGAACTGCAGCATACCATGCGCAACATCTGGATGAAGCTTTACAAAAAGGAGAATATCCGTAAAATGATGTTTAGAACTTTGCGGAAAACCAGAAACTTCAAAGCGGCCTACTGGGTTTACGGGACCAACCACAATTACGGACGCATAGTGCTGGAGGACCTGCTCGGGGATCAACCGGGCGACCTTAACCGCAACCTCGAATGGATAGGCAGTAAACGTTCATGGTATATCCGCCTGACCAATCCTGTGCTGACCATTATTTATGCCATCTGGTGGAAATATATGGTAAGGCGGTTTACCGGCAGGTATTAACCTCCGGACTTACGGCTGGCAGCCCTGCGGTAGATTTTGTAGAATACCTGCAACTTCATAAAAACCCATGAAGCTGGTCCGTAAGGCAGCAGACTGCCCAGCCGCATGGCCGTGTTCATCAGCCGGGCGTACAACAACACCGGCAACGATCTGAGCCACAGCAACGGATAACTACCCCTGAACTCCCTTTCATAACCATGCTCGTCTGCATTGCGACCGGCAACCATGTCCATTACCTTTACCTCTGCCGGAGTCAGCGCATCTTTCCAGATGGCGATACGGCCCGTGTTTACCGGTTTCATCAGGCTCTCATGGTTCCGGATCTGGTAATCGGCGGCGCGCTCCTTCGCTCCTTCCAGCTTTTTCCGGTATTCAAGCTGCTCCGGATAGAACTCCAGATTCAGAAAATTGCAGATTTCCCGGGTTTTCTCCTCAGGGGCAGCGGCCAGATCCTCGTAGCGCAGCCGGTAAACCTGCTGAGGCGCTTTGCGGATAATCCTGTCCATCAGCTTGTTGGCCCTGACCCAGCGATAGGCAATCAGGGCCGGTATGGGCGCTTCGAAGGTTACCTTCCGCAACGAAACCAGGTTATCGCGGTAATCCCGGGTGATGTGTATAAATTTCGCGTCCGGAAACATCCTGAACAGACGGTCGGCATAAAAGGAATAAACCGGATTCTTATCGCCGAACCACAGGGTTTCAGTCTTGTCGAACACAGACTGGTACCCCTGGTAAACCAGCCTTATCAGCAGGTGAAAACTGATTTCTCCCTGATAACCGAGTATCCGTTCCTTCAACCCCTCTTTCTCCACCCTCCAGCGTTCGAAATAGGGCTGTTTGCTAAGGTCGGCATACAGTTCATCAACGGCGGCCTCGTCCCAGGCGCGTACTTTTTTGTACTTGCGGTAAAGATTCAGAATTACCGGGCTTTCGAATGGAATCACCACGTTGGGGTGCGCATCAAAAATGGAGCGAAGCAATGTGGTGCCCGAACGCGGGCGGCCGATGATAAAAAAGAAAGGGACGTCTATAATATTTGTTGTCATATGTTCAGAATAGCAGCCGGCAGGGTTGTTTCGGCAAACTCACCGGCAAGGTAGCGTTGCATCAGCTTATACCGTTGCAGTTTCCCGCTTGACGTTTTCGGGATTTCATTGGATTTAACCATCACCAGCTCATCAACGGTAATGCCCAGGTTGGCCCGCAGCAGGTTGCGCAGCTGCCTGAAGGTCTCCGTGGCCTTTTCACCGGGCGAACCGGCCAGAAAAGCGATCACTTTATCATGTCCCGTTTCGCGGCTGGTGGTACCACCGAAACAAACCTTGCCATAACTGATCTCGTCGACGGTACAGGCCATGGTTTCCAGATCGTTGGCAAAATAGTTACGTCCGTTTTTAAAAATAATATCCTTGTGCCTGCCGCTCACATAAAGGTTGCCTTTATAAAAGAAACCGATATCGCCGGTACGCAGCCATTCTCCGCAGAAGGCAGCCCGGGTGGCTTCGGGTTTCCGGTAATATCCTCCGGTGATACCGGGTCCTTTCAACTGAATGTGGCCCGTCATTCCGTCCTCTACCGGACTGTCGTCATGACCGGTGATACGGATCCACGTGTCGTTCAGGGCAATGCCCACGCCCGACAGCAGCCTGGCACCCGGATCATCCACCGGCACTTCCACGGCTATGCCTTCCAGATCGAGTCTGGTCGCATCAAAGGCAGTGATCACCGAAGGCCGCATCAGGGGCGTAAATGAAATGGCCAGCGTGGCTTCGGCCATCCCGTAAACCGGCATCATGGCTTCGGGCATGAATCCGAAGGGCTGCAGGCGCTCCACAAAATCGTTCATAATCTGCACCGAAATCGGCTCAGCCCCGTTGAGCATGGCCTTCAACGCTGAAAAGTTCCACTCCGGAAAGGTCTTTTTTCTGCTGAGGTAACGGAGTACCAGCGCCAGCCCGAAGTTCGGACAGCCGGTAACGTTAATCCGGGACCCGCTCATCAGATCAAGCCATAAACCGGGATTTTTGATAAAATCTATGGTTTCAGTGTGAAACTGATAAATAGAACAATAAAGTGGCACCAGGTGGTAACCGATCAGACCCATATCGTGGAACAAAGGCATCCAGTTGCCGGTGCGGTCAGGGAAATGCAGATCCAGTCCAATGCGGATGGCATCCATATTTACCATCAGGTTGTGATGGGTAAGCATAATGCCTTTGGGATCGCCCATGCTGCCCGACGAAAACTGTACAAATGCCAGGTCGCCGGGCTGCAGATGCGGTGTTTCAAAGTTTCCGCTACAGTCAAGATCATTGACATGTTTAACTTTTTCAGCAGGAAGCCCATCAGTCTCAGTCATTGCCTCACTGAAAAATATATAAGGTTCTCCGAACTGCCGGTAAACATTTTTCAGTTTCTCCACGGCGGGGTTGTATCCCGAAAAGGTAAGGGGCGGCTGGAGCACCGTAGGTACCACCCCCGCCAGGAAACAGGCCCAGAGCAGGGTGATGGTTTCCCGGTTCTGCCGGGTTGCAATGATGACTTTATCGCCAGGCTGCATCCCGAGCGCCTGCAATCCGCAGGCCAGCGTTGTGGCTTCACGCTGCAGTTCAGCGTATGTTTGTCTGTCAATTTCCCCTTTCTCGTCCATATAGCCGATATACAATGGCTCCGGAAAAGCGGCGGCCCGTTTCAGCAGATCGGGCAGGGTAAGCTCAGGCTGATAATAAACAGTGATTTCGGGCATTGGCAGTTCTATTGTTGAGGCCGTCCTGAACGGCGTGCCAGGTCAAGATAGTAATCAGCTTTCACGGAATCGCCAACCTTCTGGAAGTAATTCCGGAGCCGCATATTGAGTTCGAAATTATTCGGGTTAATCCGGATGGCCTGCTCAAAATATTCCAGGGCTTTGGCAGCATCCCCGCCGCGCATGGCATAAGTGCCCAGATTGATGTAGGGCAGGTCCAGCCCGGGCTCTATCGTAATAATATCTTCATTCAGGGCAATGGCCTTTTCGGTTTGACCGGTCTTCTGATAGAGTTGGGCAAGGTTCGACATGGCCCTGATCTCGAAAGGCTGGAGTTCCAGCGCCCTTTCGTAATTCGGAATGGCTTTTTCAGGCTGACCGGTCACCTGATAGGTGTAACCCAGGTTATAAAACGCAGCCGTAAACTGCGGATTATGCACCACGGCTTTTTCAAAGTACTGTATCGCTGAATCGGACTCGTTGAGCAGCAGCAGAAATGACTCACCCAGGTTATTCCAGGCATCGGCATAGGCAGGATAAACCCTGGTTGCCTGTTTAAAATGCTTTATGCAAATCCGGGCATCAGGGACAATCTGCTGACGCGGCACGCCCGATTTCAGTCTTTCCACAACCGAAGAACGCAGATTGGTTGCATAGATAAAATTAGCTTTAGCCGATTGCTCAAGGTAGGACATATCCGCGGCATAAAGGGTCAGTTCATCTTCCCAGTCGCGGTTGCGGTCAATGGTTTTGGCGGCAGCCGGGATGACGAGAATCGCTGCAATAAGCACCGCATAATTCTTTACCCTGGCCGGCAACTGGTCTCCGGCAGCAAGCGGTCCGAAAATCCTGAATATCCCGTAAACCAGCGCAAGTACAAACCCCAGGGAAGCAATATAAAGGAAGCGTTCCGCCACAATTCCCGTGGGTGGCGCAATCAGGTTGGAAAACAGCGAAATATTCACCAGGTAGAAAAGTATGGCAAATGAAAGCAGGTGCTTTTCCCTGATCTTCCACAATGCAAATCCAAGCAACCCCAAATGGATCAGCAGCGAAAGCCATACCAACGGGTTTGCAAGCCCGGTAACGGGAATCATATCAAAACCATAGTAAAATCCCAGAGGATGCGGGAAAACCAGTTTCTGCAGGTAAAACAGCATTACCATCATGGAAGTACCCAGACGTTCGGCAAGGGTGGCGCCCATGAGCAGAGGATTCTCGATAAACTGCAGGGAACGGGTAGTCTCACCCAGGAAAATTCTAGGCACCACAACCGCAGCGGCCAGCACCAGCAGCACCGGAATCAGCATCAGCAACAACCGCCGTGGTTTGACATCCGTAAAGAAATAAAACACCAGCGGAATCACCGCCAGAAAGGTCATCACATTGGCTTTGGACAGGTAGCCCAGCCCAAAAAACAAGGTACCACACAATATGTTAATCTTTTTACCTGAATCGTAGAATCTCAGAAAGTATTTCAGCGAAAGCAGGGCTCCCAGAAAACTGAGCAGCTCTTCCCTGTTCTTCAGGCTCGCCACCACTTCTGTATGCAGGGGGTGCGCCAGAAACAACATCACGGTAAGCAGGGGTAACAACACATGATATTTTCCGAGCAGCCGCCGCAACAGCATAAACAGCAGGATTCCGGTAAGGGCATAAAGCAGGACATTTACAAAATGGCTCACGTGGGGATTCTCTCCGAAAAACTGCCATTCAAGGGCAAAAGTGGCTTTGGCCAGCGGGCGGTAACCGAAGTTGTGCTGTCCGCCCTCCTCGGCATTCAGGTTGATGTAATACGATGAGAAGATGGCGGGGATGGCCCTGATGCCCTGCTGGGTGAGGGGGTTCTTTCCGGTTACATAGACATCGTCGAGAGAATATCTGTTGCTGATGGTGTTTCCGTATAGAATAAACGCAAATGTCGTGATCAGAAGATAATATGGCAGATTGCCCCATGATCGGTTGTTTGCCTGCTTTTCCGGTCTGGGTGTCAGGGGTTTGCTCTTCTTCTTGGGCGTACTCATATTGCACTGGTTACGTAAAGCGCCGGATTCAGATCCCGGCAGCCGGGTATCTCCGTTTTCAGGCGCAAAGTAACATAAAATTCAGATTGACCCGTAAGTGTTTATCCGGGAACCCCCTGCCAACAGCCCGGGCTATTTTGGAATAAATTCGCTGAAAAACCGCATTTTCCCTACTTTTGTCCGGCATAATGCACCGGCAACATGTTGTTCAACTCCATCGGATACCTGATATTTCTTCCGCTCACCGTGGCGATGTATTATGCGCTTCCGGGCAAATGGCGCTGGACATTGATGCTGGCAGCAAGCTACCTTTTTTACGCCATGTGGAAGGTAGAGTACGTGCTGCTGCTGATGGCCGCCACCGCCGTTTCGTATTTTGCGGCCCTGGGGATGGAAGCCCACACCGGCAAAAAGCGGAAAAAACTCTGGCTCTGGGCTGCGCTGACCGTCAACCTGGGCATGCTGTTCGTTTTCAAATACCTGGGCTTCTTCACCGGATTGATTTCCGGATTGTCGGATCTGACGGGGCTTCACGGACACATCCCGTATTATGCCATTTTGCTCCCTGTCGGGATTTCATTTTACACTTTTCAAACGCTGGGGTATGTCATCGACGTATACAGGGGAGTCACGAAACCGGAAAAACATGCCGGCATTTTCGCCCTTTATGTCACCTTCTTTCCCCAGCTGGTTGCCGGCCCCATCGAAAGGGCCCGCAATCTGTTGCCGCAGTTCAGGCAGCAACACGCCTTCGACCCGGATGCTTTCAGCTCCGGCATGCGGCTGATTCTCTGGGGGATGTTCAAAAAAATCGTGATTGCCGACCGCATCGCCATGCTGGTTCAGCCGGTATACGGACAGCCTGAATATTTCCACGGTATACAGATTGCCATCGCACTCCCCCTGCTGATCATACAAGTATATGCTGATTTTTCGGGATATACCGATATTGCCATTGGTTCCGCCCGGCTGATGGGATTCAGGCTGAGCCGGAACTTCAACCGGCCGTTTTCAGCCCGCTCGGTGGCCGATTTCTGGAACCGCTGGCACATCACCCTCACCACCTGGCTCAGGGATTATATCTACTTCTCGCTGCCTTCCAGGTTCAGGGGTAAAACAGCTGCCTGGCGCCTGAATCTGAACCTTATCATTACTTTCACCCTGGTGGGTTTCTGGCATGGAGCACACTGGAATTTCCTGATCTTCGGATTGTTGCACGGCCTGTTCATGACCATGGCCAACATCAGCAGACCTGTGATGGAAAAGTTTAACCGCCTCAGCGGACTGGCTGCCGCTCCCTCGTTGCTCAAGACACTGAACCAGGCGTCAACTTTTCTGCTGGTCAGTGCCACAGGCTTTTTTTTCGGACAACACAGCTTCTCCTCCACCCTCACCCTGATCGGAAATATTGCCGATTTCAGCGATACCGGCATCGCCCTGAGGCAAAGTTTACAAAACAACGACTTTATCCTCAGCCTGATCCTGATTGTATTTATGCTGCGCTTTGAGGCGCTGGCCGACCGGCCCGGCTTTAAGGAGAAATTTATACGCCGTCCACTGGCGGTGAAGTATGCGGCCTATCTGGCCATGCTTTTCTTTCTGCTGATTTTCGGGATATTTTCACGACAGGAATTCTTTTATTTTCAGTTTTAAAGATGGACAGACAAAAACAGTTTTTCATAAATGCGCTGATATTCCTGCTGTTGGCCCTGGCTGTGAATGCAGTGCTGAATGCTGTTTATGACCGCACGATGATCTACCACCGCCTGAACCGAAACCAGGACAGGCAGTTTGAGGAATACAACGACACCCTGACCTTCCTGATGCTTGGTAATTCTCACGATATGATTAATCCGGAAATTACCGGCAACAGTTTTAATTATGCATCGCCGGGTGAGGTATACACCCAGACCTATTATAAGCTGAAATACATCCTTGAGAAAACAGGGAAAATCCCTGAATATGCCGTGCTCTCCGTGGATCCCGCCAACTTCAGCCCCAAAGCCGAGAACACCCTTAAATTTGACGGGTACTGGCGCAAATATGTGGATTATCAGGCCCTGGCCAGGGAAACCGGAGATTTCGACTATTACATCAAATGGTTTACCGGCCGCTTCTGCGCTTATATTGGAAACTACAAGTTTATTTACATGTCAGTGCTCTTTCTGGATGCCGATTTCACCCAGGTGAAAAACGGGTATCGCCCTCCGCGCGATTACCGGAACTTTGCAGAAGAACCTGACCGGAATGCGCTGGGGCTTGAAAGGGCTACCGCTTACCTGTCAGGCTATGGCAATAAGCCCGACAAAGGCCCTGAAACCTATTTCCGGAAAATCCTCAGCCTCTGCCGGGATTACAACATAACCCCCGTACTGGTAAGGATGCCGCTCACCGATGAGTACCTGATGCACGCCCGTAAACTGGTCGATCTGGATGACCTTGACCGGCAGATCGAAGGGATCGCCGCTGAAGAGACCGGTAATTACATAATGTTTGACTTCAGGGAAACGCTGAGCGGAAAACCTGAGCTGTTTTTCAATGCAGATCACGTGAACCCCCGGGGCGCCGACATCATCAGCGAAAAATTCAGGGCAAAGATGCAGGCACACATCTCGCACTAAAGTGGATTTCAACAAACAAGATACCCGCTTATTATATTCCAACTCCTGCGTGAACAAGCAGGCAGAATTTCCTGTCAACAACTCCTGAATACATTTTCCCCGAAAAAAGAAACCTGACAAGCCGGGAAAAATCCCCGTTAAGGGTGAACCGGCTCGTCAGGTTTAGGATATCAGTTGAATCCTTAAGCGGATACTATGCAATATTTTATTTCAGGCTTCCTTTGCCCGGGATGCCATTGGTCCGTGACCAGGTCAGGGTTTTGCTGATCATCGACAAGCCCGCGATACCGGTGACTTCCAGCACGTTTCCATTGCCGGTAACTTTGGCTTTGCAGTCGAATGTGCGCCCCGTTTGCGGCTGGTAAGCCTTTCCTCCCTCATAAATCTTTTTTGCAGCATTGTATTTAAGGTTATAAACCATCAGTGTACCAAGCACAGGGTTATTTCTTTTGGCTTTGTTCGGGTTGTTCAGGTCTTTTACCGGTTTGCCCGATTTGTCGTTGGGCTGGCGTAACCAGACGATCTTGCCGTTATAAACATCCCCTTCTTTGGTAAATTGAATAATAGAAGCCTTGTTGGCTGTAAGCCAGTACCCGGTAATGTCTTTGGGTGTGGTCACCGGTGATTTCTTTTCGTCCGAAGCCTTTACGGGAGCAACAGATTTGGGCTTTACAGGGGCT
>CAZDBX010000124.1:0-514 GCA_964503805.1 uncultured Lentimicrobium sp.
TACGACTCCGGAGGAGTCGGATGTCTTCAGCAAAGAAGATGAATATTGCCCGCAAACCTTATCCAGCCGCCCGGAAATTATCATGCTGTATTTCTTCCTTAATTGTCGGCTCCCCTACAATCAATTAAATTTATGGCCTCCCCCCTGCCCTTTCAGAAAATATAAAGTATTTTAGACATACAAAACTTACCACCATGAATCTTTCATTCTTGTCAATGCGTGTTAAATCATTCAGATGCGCCACATCGGGGATCATTCAGGCAACCAAAACTGAATTAAATCTCAGAATCCATTTTGCAGCTGTTACCGCTGTTACAGCCGCCGGTCTTATTCTCGGACTCAGTCAGCAGGAATGGATCGCCATCCTCCTTCTTTTCGCGCTGGTTATTTCACTGGAATTAATCAATACCTCAGTTGAGAAACTATGCGATGTTATTGATCCGGCATACAACAATTCTGTAAGGCAAATCAAAGATATTGCCGCAGGTGCAGTTTTGTGGTCTTCGGCTATTGC
>CAZDBX010000124.1:524-8997 GCA_964503805.1 uncultured Lentimicrobium sp.
AGCCGGAATCATTATTTTTGCACCTAAACTTCTGATCATCTTTAAATAGGTTGATCATATTATTTAACTTCTTTTAATTACATGATGCTGATAGCAGATAGTGGCTCCACTAAAACAGACTGGTGTATAATAGACAAAAACGGGGATAAAAAATTGGTCCAGACCATAGGCATAAATCCCTATCATATGAATTCCGCTGCCATCAGGGAAGTTCTGGATAAGGAACTCTATCCTTTCATGAACCCGGATTCAATAAATGAAGTATTCTTCTATGGATCAGGGTGTTCTACCGATCTTAAATGCAGAACCGTTGACAATGTTCTGACAGATTTTTTTACAAAGGCTTCTGTAGAAGTAAACCACGATCTGCTTGGGGCAGCCCGTGCTCTTTGCGATCACAAACCCGGCATTGCCTGTATTCTGGGCACAGGTTCCAATTCCTGTTTTTTCGATGGAAAAGCAATCACACAAAATGCTGTATCCCTTGGTTTTGTGCTGGGGGATGAAGGTAGTGGCGCCCATCTGGGCAAACAACTGATCGTTGATTATTTTCACAACAACCTGCCGCCTGAACTTAATGCTCTGATTAATGAAGAATTCCGGCTCAGCCTGGAATCAACACTCGACGCAATCTATAACCAACCCAGGCCCAACCGTTTCCTGGCATCTTTCAGCCCTTTTATATTTAAGCATAAGGAGCATCCTTATTTCAGGGAGCTTATCATCAAAAGTTTCGATGAATTTTTCAGGCTCAGTGTTACCAGATATGAGGAGTATAATTCTGTAGATGTTAACTTCCTTGGCTCAATTGCCTTCTTCTTCAGTGACCTGCTGCATATCTCTGCAGATAAATTCGGGATCAGAATCGGGACCATCAGCCGTTCAGCAATAGACGGATTGAGTTTGTACCATATTTCTGAAAATTAAATCATTGAATGACATGGAACATTCTAAAAGGCTCATAACCTCCATTATTTTATCTCTTGCATTACTATCATATATCACAACATCCGGTCAAAATAAAAAGGCCGGCGAACTGGATAAATACTTCGAAAATGCCCTTATAAAGTGGAGAGTTCCCGGCATGGCTGTCGGTATCATTAAGGACAACCAGGTGTTTCTGCTTAAAGGATATGGTGTCTGTGAAACCGGAAAACAGGAAACTGTTGATGAAAATACCCTTTTCGCCGTAGCTTCAAATACCAAATCATTTACGTCAACCGCCCTGGGCATGCTGGTTGATGAAGGAAAAATAAGCTGGGATGATAAAGTTACGGACCACCTTCCCTGGTTCCGGCTTTACGATCCTTACGTAACCATGAACATCACCATCAGGGATCTGCTGGCGCATCGCACGGGTCTCGAAACCTTCAGCGGAGACCTGATCTGGTATGGCAGCACTCATTCCCGCGAGGAAGTAGTCAGACGTGCTTCCAATCTGAAACCCACCCATGGCTTCAGAGCTGGATACGGTTACTCAAATATTATGTATCTCGCAGCAGGGCTGATCATTGAAAAAGTCAGCGGGGTCAGATGGGATGATTTTATCAGCCAGAGAATATTCGGACCACTTGGCATGAACTCCTCAAATACCAGTATCACTAAGCTGGATTTGAAGGGTAATACCGCTATCCCGCACAATGACGTGGATAATGAGGTAATCCCTATCAAATACCTGAATTGGGACAATATAGGGCCGGCAGGATCAATCAATTCCTCGGCATCAGACATGCTCAGGTGGATAAGATTTCAGCTGGAAAAAGGCAAAATAAACGGACAACCGCTGATAAGTGAGATCGCGCTGCGCGAAACATGGTCCCCCCAGATAATGCTGAAGGTTTCACCATTCTCTGAGAAAAACTGGCCATCCACACACTTTAAAAGCTACGGAATGGGCTGGTCCTTAATGGATTATCATGGAAAGAAAATCATCTCTCATTCAGGAGGGTATGATGGATTTATTTCATTTTCAGCTTTTGTTCCTGAAGCTAATCTGGGGTATGTAATCCTGACAAACAAAAACTCAAGCCTCTACCTGCCGCTTTCATACCGCATTCTTGACTATTTCCTTTCCAATGAACGAACTGACTGGAGCGAAAAAATCTTCGACCTGATCGAACAGGGGAATGCCGCTGAAAAGAAAAAAACAGAAGAAGAAATTGCCGGACGTATCACAGGAACATCCCCTGCCCTTCCTTTATCGCAATACTGCGGAACCTATACCAGCGAAATATATGGGGATGCTGAAGTTCAACTGAAAGATGATCAACTTTATCTGACCTTTAAGCATACACCGATTTTCCACAGCCCGCTCGTGCACTGGCATTACAATACTTTTACCCTGAAATTTCCCGATGTACCCTCTTTACCTCAGGGCAAAGCCGCATTTATCCTGAACAGGGACAACCAGATTGACAGAATGCTGATAGATGTTCCTAATCCAGATTTCGACTTTACAGAACTCGATTTTATCCGGCAAAAACAGGATTAATGATTGCTTTGAATATTTGCTGAATCCGTTTCATTCCGGATCTGAACAGCACTCTTAAAAACCAGTGCATCAGAGTTTATACAATACCTTAACCCTGTCGGAGGCGGTCCGTCATTAAACACATGTCCGAGATGCCCCCCGCACTTTGAACAAACAACCTCCGTCCTTACCATTCCAAAACTCAGGTCCTTATGCTCCTCAACATTATGCTTTGCGGCGGGTTCACTGAAACTGGGCCATCCGCAACCCGCATCAAACTTGGTTCCTGAATCAAACAACTCATTGCCGCATCCTGCACAGTAATACTTTCCTTCCACAAAAAACTGGTCATATAAACCGCTTCCCGGACGCTCTGTTCCCTTTTTCCTGAGTATATAGTATTGCTCCGGTGTTAAAACCTTCTTCCATTCTTCATCAGTTTTAACAACTTTTTCCGGTAACTGAATCTTACGCTCTTTCATTTCAGTGGTTTTTTGTGTTTCATGTTTACATGCATTGAAACCCACCATCATTAAAATGATCCAATAAAAGCTAATCAGATTTCTTTTCATCATCAGAAAACATCAGGTTTCATTGAAAAAACAATTCATCATCCGGCTTTGTTTGCCGGAACAGCATAAAGAATTTCACCCCTTTATATTCTGAATAAATATTCATCACATTATCGCAGAAATTCAGCATGAATAGTTAAATTTACACTGAAATGGGAATGTGGGACTTGCCGTTCACTATAAATCCAGTTTCAGTGGATGACAGATGGAAAAACTGTCCGGCTATTTCTCATAAGGCCAAAACATCGTTGCTAAGGAAAATCAGCGAAGGCCCTCATATTCAATCAGGATTCCGGAGACTGGCAGATCCCCGGTAATCGCGAAAATTATTTTTATAGGTATTATTAATGTAAAAAGAACGATATAGATTTTTGTATTTCTGAAAGGGAAACTGATTCCCTGGCCGGAAACAAAATTTAGTTTTCACCCTGTAAAATTTGAGCGTATGGATTGGCTTTGGATCACACTTGGAGTTGTTTTAATCATTGCAGGCCTGGCAGGTTGTATCATTCCCCTGATACCAGGCCCTCCACTCAGCTATCTTGGCCTGGTAATAATCCAGTTTACACTTAATGAACCTTTTACGTACCGCTTCATGGTAATCTGGCTGCTGATAACGATCGGTGTCACACTGCTTGATTACTATGTTCCAATCTGGGGCACAAAGAAATTTGGTGGAAGCCGGAGTGGAATTTGGGGGGCTACCTTTGGATTGCTGATCGGGATTTTCTTTTTTCCACCATTCGGAATGATTGCCGGACCCTTTATAGGAGCAGTGATTGGAGAACTGATCATCGGTAAGGACTCTGCAACGGCCATCCGGTCGGGGTTTGGTTCGTTTATCGGCTTTATCGCGGGTACAGTAATGAAACTCGCCGTATCATTTATTATGGCATTTTACTTCTTCAAAGCGATCATCTGAATTTATGATCAAAATCAGCGATCCCCGCAAATTACTGAATATCAGTTATCAGACCAGGGCACTCATTGTTAAAATGCTTTCGGCGGCAGGCTCAGGTCATACTGGTGGATCCCTGGGGCTGGCAGATATTTTTACCTGTCTGTATTTCAACGAACTAAATCACAATCCTGAAAATCCTGTATGGCCTGATCGTGACAGGGTAATTCTTTCCATCGGGCATGTTGCACCGGTTTTTTATGCGACCCTTGCTCAGGCCGGTTATTTTGAAAAATCAGAGTTGTTTACGCTGCGTAAATTCGGATCAAGGCTACAGGGGCACCCGGGCCTTGATTCTCGGCTCCCCGGAATCGAAACATCCTCCGGTTCACTCGGACAAGGATTGTCCATCGCCACAGGTATGGCAATCGTAGCAAAAAAACGTTCGTCAGATATCAGGGTGTTCAGCATACACGGTGACGGGGAGCTGCAGGAGGGACAAATATGGGAAGCCGCGATGGCTGCTGCACATTACAACCTTGATAACATTACCGCCATTGTAGACCTGAATGGGGTTCAGATTGACGGCCCGACAAGGGAAGTAATGCATCTTGAGCCACTGGCTGCAAAATGGCAGGCATTTGGCTGGAATGTTATCGGATGTGACGGGCACAACATCTCAGGTATTTTGAATGCATTCCGTCAGGCCCGGGCATATTCAGGCAAACCTTCAGTTATCCTGGCCAGGACTATCATGGGGAAGGGAATCAGAACCATTGAAAATGACTACCGCTGGCACGGCCGGGCCCCCTCTCCTGCCGAAGCTATTGAGTTCCTTTGCCAGATTGATGAAATTTTCCGTGATGAACTAGCTAAAATCTGATCGCTGCTATGATTTATAACAAACGGGAAAATCGTCCGACAAGAGCGGGCTTTGGCGAGGGACTACTTGAAGCAGGCCATCTGAACGACAATGTATATGCCCTCGGTGCGGATATCACCACCTCGGTGGGTGTAGATCTTTTTGCACGGGCTTTCCCTGACAGGTTTTTTTCCCTGGGCATTGCCGAGCAGAACTGTGCAGGCGTTGCTGCCGGCATGGCCTTGATGGATAAAACACCGGTTTTTACAACCTATGCTGTTTTCTCAGCCATACGGGCTACCGATCAGATCAGGATTTCCATTTGTTACAACAATCTTCATGTACTGATCGGCGGAGCACATGCCGGCATCTCTGTCGGCCCTGATGGAGCCACTCACCAGGCTCTTGAAGATATCGCTGTGATGCGGTGTCTTCCGAATATGACAGTTATATCCCCCTGCGATGCCACACAGGCTTCAATCATGACCCGAATGGCCATACTTGAAGAAAAAGGACCGGTTTACCTCCGGTTTGGACGCGAAGCAGTCGCCGATTTCACCCCCCCGGAACTTGAAACCCGGATAGGTAAAGCGCAAGTGCTTCAACCAGGAAACCACCTCACGCTGATTGCGACAGGACATATGGTGTGGGAAGCACTGAAAGCTGCAGAAATGCTATCCCTCAAAGGCATCAACGCCAGGGTAATCAACATGCACACGATCAAACCCATCGACACCGATGCCATCCTGAAAGCAGCGAAAGAAACCCGGCTGATCATCAGCATAGAAGAGCATCAGGTTACCGGCGGTCTGGGAAGTGCCATCGCAGAAGTGCTTGTCGGCAACTGCCCGGTAAGAATGGAAAGAATTGGCATCCCCGATTGCTTCGGCGAATCAGGGAAACCCGAAGAACTACTTGATAAATACGGGCTTACCGCCGAAAAAATCGCCCGGAAAGCCGAATCCATTTACCGTGCTACACAAATTTCATCCTGAATCCCTCGGGATATTCAATGTCTTCGAGAAACAGCCCATGAGCCGGAACCGATTCGCCGGCGTCAGAACGGTTCCCGTTCATCATCAGATCACGGAAACCGGTTTCATCCATTTTCCCCTTACCCACTTCAATCAGTGTTCCCGTTATTGCCCTAACCATATTCCGCAGGAACCTGTTGGCTTTTATATGATAAATCAACAAACCGGGCTCTTCAATAAAATATGATTCGGTTATATGACAAACTGATGTACCGGTTTCGGAACCCTTTTTCGAAAAACACGAAAACTCAGTGTATTCAGGCAACAATGAGGCGATGTGTTTCATGGCCTCAAGATTGAGTTTCCCTTCGTATCTCCATGAAAAATCCGCTAAAAACGGGTTCTTATTTCTGCTCAGGTAATACCTGTATGTTCTGGAAACGGCAGAAAAGCGGGCATGAATTCCAGCCTTCACCGGAAAAATCTGAAACAAAACAACTGAAGGAGGAAGCACCCTGTTCATCCGGTAAACCAACTCCTTTAATTCTTCCGCATTTAGCCTATGCTGAAAACCAAAATGGGCATAGAAATTCCGCGCATGAACCCCGGTATCGGTGCGACCGGCTCCAGTAACCGGTATTTTTTCCCTGAGAAGCATTGACAGCGCTGATTCAAGGGACTGCTGCACCGAGGGGGATTCAGGCTGCACCTGCCATCCGTTAAAGTCTTTGCCATTATAGGCCAGATGAATAAAATACCTGAAATTGTCCATCGGGATAAAAGTACAAAATACAACCATACTTCCATGGCTGTCTGAATGAATGAAAAATCCAATTATCTGAATTTAGAATAGTTATAAATTAAGTAAAAGACGTGAAAAAAGGGCATTATTGTTAATTAATTCACAAAAGAATTTTTACTTTTGAAGTGAATTGTTAATCAATTCACAAGTCACACTCAATCTACTAATCAACAAAGTATTTTATCAACTAAAGTCGGAGGATTAAATGTTAACAACAGAAGCACTCGTAAAAGAGCTGGTTGAAAAAAACGGCAGAACCCGAAACAGCCTGATGCCGGTATTACAAGGCATCGTGCAAAAGGAACACTACCTGTCGGAAGAAGCTTTACTCTGCGTTGCCAAAGAACTCGATCTTGCAGCAGCAGATGTATACGGTACAGCCTCTTTTTACACGTTTCTCGACACTGTGCCGAGGGGAAAAAACATTATCAGGGTCTGCAAGACCATCACCTGCCACATGAAAGGCAAGGATGAAATCGTCAACACGCTGAGTAATGCCCTTAAAATCAAGGTAGGTGAAACAACCCATGACAAGAAATTCACACTGCTGACCGCCAATTGCCTGGGCTGGTGTCATAAGGGACCAGTTATGCTGATCAACGATGAGGTTTATCCTGAACTTACGCCTCAGAAGGCTCTTGAAATTGTTGAAGAGTACGCCAAAAGCACTCACTAAACCCAAATGGTCACAAACAAAAACAATATCCAAATGGAAAACAATCTTAAAAAAGTTGATATAATATTCGAGGTTGACGACAAATGCACTCCGCTCGAAGTACTGGATAAAACGCTTAAAAGATCAGCAGATGATATAATCCTGGATCTGATCGACAGCGGTCTCAAAGGCCGTGGCGGCGCCGGGTTTCCAACCGGACTCAAATGGAAATTCACCAGGAATGAATCAGGTGATGTAAAATATGTTATTTGCAATGCAGATGAGGGTGAACCGGGAACATTCAAAGACCGCGAGATCCTCGACCGCGTGCCGGAAAAGATTTTCGCCGGTATGACTATCTGCGGCTATGTTGTAGGTGCCAAGGAAGGTTACATCTACCTCAGGGGAGAATATAACTTCCTGTTGAAGAACCTATTGAAGAAACTTGAGGACTTCAACAATGCATTGAAAAAACGCAACATAGATTTCAGGATTTATTTCAAGTCCGGTTCAGGAGCCTATGTTTGCGGAGAAGAGAGTGCGCTGTTCGAATCCATGGAAGGAAAGCGCGGCGAGCCCCGCAACAAGCCCCCCTACCCGACCGTTGCCGGGTACAACAGCAAACCTACAGTCATCAACAACGTTGAAACCTTAGTTTATACCACGATGATATGCCACATGGGTCCTGAAAAATTCAAGGCCCTGGGAACCAGCGACTCCAGAGGATCAAAAGTATTTTCCGTTTCAGGTGATACGCCGATTCCGGGAATTTACGAATTGGAGTTAGGCATGCCCCTGCATGAATTTGTCAATGAATTCGGCGATGGCGATACCAAAGCCGTTCAGGTAGGTGGCGCATCAGGTCATTGTGTACCGCGGAAGAAGTTCAATGATACAATCATTGGTTTCGAAGGGATACCCACCGGAGGCTCAATGATGATTTTCAACAGTTCACGTTCTATGTATAATGTTCTTCATGATTACCTGGAATTCTTCACCGAAGAGTCATGCGGGCAATGCACCCCCTGCCGGGTTGGTTGCCAGCAACTGCTCAAGGGAATTGAAGCGGTAAAACGTGGGGAACGCCCGCCTGCTTACCTCGATGACCTGAAAAAGCTGACCGGGACCATGAAAATCGCTGCGAAATGCGGGCTTGGTCAATCGGTTGGCAATCCCTTCAATTCGATTATTGACAATTTCAGGGAAGAGATTATTTACTAAGTCAAAGAAATAAAGTACA
>CAZDBX010000125.1:0-5340 GCA_964503805.1 uncultured Lentimicrobium sp.
GGATATCACTTCCTTTATCATCAAAGCAAACCTGCCGGTGCAGGAGCCCTCGCAGGTGAAAGAGGCCCAGCTTCCCCGCCGCTCCGACAACAGCAGGCTGAAGGAAGAAAGAACCGATTTGCTCAGCCAGGCAGGCCGTACCTCTCAGCCCCAGGTTACTGCGCCGGTAAGGGTTGAGAAAAAAGTGGGACGCAATGACCCCTGTCCCTGTGGCAGCGGAAAAAAATATAAAAACTGCCACGGGCAAAATGAATAACCGCGGCCGGTTTTCCTTAATTTAACGCACTCAAACTACACCCTAATTGCGATGAAGAAAATCTTTACCCTGCTATTTTCCCTGACTTTGTTCGGGTTCAGTTCGCCCGTCAGTCTGAAAGCCCAGCTTGCTTACAGTCCGTTTCTTGATTCGCTTATCCAGCTGGCCGATCATCAGTCGATCCTTCTGCTGACCAGGCAGCTTGCAGGAGATACTACCGTTTTAATCGGCGGTATACCCACCACCATCAGTTCACGACATTACAACAATCCGAACAACAGCAAGGCAGCCGACTTTATCTTTGATAAGTTTACTGAATACGGCTACTCCCCTGAAGTCCACACTTTCAGCAACGGCCGGGGAGAAAATATCATCGCAACAAAAACCGGGACGAAATATCCGGACAAGGAATTTATTATCTGCGGGCATTATGACAATATGCCATCAGGATCTGTTGCACCCGGCGCCGACGACAACGCCTCCGGAACGGTAGCCGTGCTGGAAGCAGCCCGCCTGCTGGCTCCGTTCGAATCTGAATATACCATACGCTTCGCAGCCTGGGACGAAGAAGAGATCGGACTTGTGGGCAGTTATGCCTATGCCCAGCGGGCGGCCAGCCAGGGCCAGCAGATCCTCGGGGTGCTGAACCTGGATATGATTGCCTGGGATTCGGACAATGACTATACGTATTCGATTGCAACAAATGCCCTTTCCCAGTCGTTTACCAACGATTTTCTCAGGACCACCGCGTATTATCAGCCCCAGCTGAATCATAACTATTATTATACCACTGCCAGCGACCATGCCTCTTTCTGGCAATTTGACTATCCGGCCATGCTGGCCATTGAAGACTGGTATGATTTCAACGAATACTATCACACCCCCGGCGACGACATAGACATCCTTAACATGCCCTATTACGTTGCCTTTGTAAGGGCTTCCATCGCCAATATTGCCGCGCAGGGATGGGATCACCGATTCTATTTTCACCATGATCCTGTAGTCTCAGGGAACTCCCTGGAAGAACGCGAAGCAATACTGATTGTACAGGGTTCACATCCGCTGGATATACTCAATTATTCCCCGCGGTTGTATTACTCAGGAAATGGTTCCGGCTTCGACTTTGTTACACCTTATGAAGTGAGCGGCGACACCCTTCGCTTTATGATACCCGGTTTTGCATTCGGCACGGAGGTAAGTTATTATTTTGCTGTTCAGGATTCGCTGGGGCGGCTTACAGCCACCTATCCTGCCGGAGGATCCGGCATCAACCCTCCGGGAACCCTGGCGCCGGAATCTTTCTTCGTTTATATGATAGACAATATTTTTTCAGCAAATACCTGTTCAACTACTACTCCGGTTGAAATCACCGACTACCAGAACACCTATGACCTTATTACGGTGGAAGCCACCGGTACGGTAATGGATGTGAATGTGAACCTGGACATTACGCATACCCGTACAGGGGAGCTGCGATTAATACTTACGGGGCCCGATGGCACGGTATCCTTGCTGAGCGACCGCAATGGCGGAAACGGGGACAATTATACCAACACCACTTTCGACGATCAGGCCGAGATGATGATCACTGAAGGCGCACCGCCTTTCACCGGCCGGTTCCGTCCGGAGATGGCCCTGAGCGCCTTCAACGGGAAACCAGTTTCGGGCGACTGGCAAATCCGCATTAACGACGGAGGGGCCGGGAATACCGGAACACTCAACAACTGGTGTCTCCATATCTTGTATCTTGATCCCACAACCGGACTTACGCTGATCGGAAACGCGGAAGATGAATATCTCGGGCAGAATTATCCCAATCCCGCCAAAGGGACAACCACCATTGAGTTTAAACTGAAGCAGCCCTCGGATGTTCAGCTGGTTATATACAATATGCTCGGACAACCGGTGGCGCAGCTGGCAAACGATTATTTCAGCGCCGGAAACCATCTGATTGTGGCCGGCCTGCATCAACTCACACCTGGCCGTTATTTTTATCAACTTAAAACCGACCGCTTCAGCAAAGTGATGCCCATGGTCATTATCCGATAATAAAAAACTGCAATGAAATACAAACGGATTCTTTTAAAATTAAGCGGTGAAGCCCTGATGGGTGAACAGCAGCACAGCATTGACCCTGAAAGGCTGTCGATGTATGCCGGGGAAATCAGTTCGGTTGCAAGCCTGGGTGTTCAGGTGGGCATCGTGATCGGCGGAGGCAATATTTTCAGGGGATTGCAGGGCGCTGCCAAAGGTATGGACCGTGTGCAGGGCGATTATATGGGCATGCTGGCCACGGTTATCAACAGCATGGCGCTTCAGGCCGAACTGGAAAAACACGGCTTGAAAACATGCTTGCTTTCGGGTATTGCCATTGATCCCATTGCGGAGGCCATGAGCCGCCGCAGGGCTATCGAAGCCCTGAACGGGGGAAATATTGTGATTATCGCCTCCGGTACAGGGAACCCGTTCTTTACCACCGATTCGGCTGCAGCGCTCCGCGCGGTGGAAATAGAGGCCGACGTGATTATGAAAGGTACCCGCGTTGATGGGGTATACACGGCAGACCCCGAGAAAAATCCGGATGCGGAAAGATTCGATACCATCTCCTTTACCGAAGTCTACGAGAGGGGACTGAATATCATGGACCTGACCGCCATCACGCTGTGCCGCGAGAACAGCCTTCCCATCCTGGTTTTCAACATGAATATCCAGGGAAACCTTCAAAAGATCATTGCCGGTGAGCCGGTCGGCACCCTGGTAAAGGGGTAAGTTTCAGAAACAGACATCAGCCTTGATTTAAAACGGCTTGCTTTTGTATATTTGCAGCATCATTGCCTAATGATTATTGATCAGAAAAACCAAGCAGACAATGAACGAAGAAGTCAGATTTATACTGGATGAAACGGAAGAGAGCATGCAGGGGGCTATCAGTCACCTCGAAAGGGAATTTCACAAAATCCGCGCCGGGAAAGCCAGTCCCGCCATGCTCGAAGGTGTCAGGGTAGATTATTACGGAACCATGTCGCCGATTGATCAGATTTCAAACATCAACACCCCCGACCCCAGACAGATCATCGTCCAACCGTGGGAAAAGAATATGCTGGGCCCCATTGAAAAAGCCATTCTGGCCGCTAACCTGGGCTTTAATCCCCAAAACAACGGGGAAGTGCTTCGCATTGCCGTCCCCCCGCTTACCGAGGAACGCCGTAAGGACCTGGTAAAAAAAGCCAAAACAGAAGTTGAAAATGCAAAGGTTACCGTGAGAAATCTCCGCAGGTCAGCCATAGATGCCGGGAAAAAACTCGAAAAAGAAGGGGTCCCCGAAGACGAGATCAAACAACTTGAGAAGGATATCCAGACACTGACCGATAAATTCTCGGCTAAAATTGACAAACTCTTCGAACTGAAAGAGAAGGATATTATGACCGTATAATAGTTTTCAATTGCCATATTGAAGCAAGGCCGGAACATGATATGACCGGCCTTTTGCCTGTCTGAATTTTTCGTGTCAGAAGCCAATATACATTGCTGATTATCCTGAAATTCTTATTATTATCCTTACAATCTGTTGACATCATATATTTTTCCACCAATTATAAAAAAATACTTATATCTGTTGACAATTCCCTGACAAATCGCCTATCTTTGGATAAGTAAATCAAATACAGAGGATTTTTTCGTTGATCTGAACAGCGAAATCCTTAGGGGGCTCAGTTATATAATTGACAAAGAGTTTGTTACATTCAACCAACTGTTTGTATTTATTCTTCTTTGAAGGAGAATTATGCGGATTGTTGGCTGTTGGTTTTTCTTGTGACCTGTGACTGATCCTTCCCGGTCCGGAATCAATTACTTTCCGGAAAGCACTCTCTCCTACCCGTTTCAGACTCTCATTGTATTGCCAGTTGAGTATCTTTAAATTTCAATGATATGAAAAAATCATTTTTTGCATTTGTTGCATCATTGCTGGTGGTTACAGCATTTTTTCCGGCTTTTGCCCTGGGGGGCAACATCAGTATTAAGAAAGGCGGAACTAAAGTTTCAATCCCTGAGGGATCATATGCCGGAGTGGTTTTCAGGGCCACAGTATCCGGAATAGGTTTTGGCGAGGTAAACACTCCGGAAGGTTTATTCACCCAGCTACATATTAAGGAATTCGGGCTAAGAAATGCGGAAGGGGAACCGGCACTGCCCGTTTACCGGAAATTGATAGAGGTACCTTTGGGCGCTACATATGCTGTCAGGATCAGACACAGCCATGTTACGGAAATTAACCTCGGTGAGCATGGGATACGATTCCCTGTATTTCCCGCCCAACCGCCCTTATCGAAAAGCGATGATCCGGACAAGGTGCCTTTCATCATAAACAAGACACTCTACAATACCGACCGGTATATTGAAGATGAGCTGGTTACGGTGACCAATATTGGTCTGATGCGGGCCCTCAACCTGGCAAGGGTCGATATTTCACCTGTACAATACAACCCGGCTACCGGAATGCTGAAGATCTATGATGATCTTGAAATTGAAATTGTTTTTGAAAATGCCGACGTTCAGGGCACTGAGGAATTGAAACTATCCAAGGCATCCCCCTATTTCATCAGTACATATAAAATGGCAGGGAATTACAGGTCGCCCGGTCCGGACGAAGCCCTGATTACCAGCGCACCGGCAACTTACGTGATCGTTTCGGATCCGATGTTTCAGTCAGCATTGCAGCCTTTCATACAGTGGAAGGTTAAAAAAGGGTTCAATGTCATACAGGCTTACACCAACAATCCGGCCGTAGGTACCACAACCACATCCATAAAATCTTACCTGCAAAACCTTTACAATACGCCTCCGGCCGGATATGCCGCTCCCAGCTTTGTGCTGTTTGTGGGCGATGTAGCTCAGATACCGGCATGGTCAGGTTCTGCCGGATCTCATGTTACCGACCTGAGGTACTGCGAGTATACCGGCGATAACCTGCCTGAAGTGTTTTACGGACGGTTTTCGGCCACCAATCTGACACAACTGCAACCACAGATCGATAAAACACTGGAATATGAGCAATACCTGATGCCTGACCCCTCTTTTCTGGG
>CAZDBX010000125.1:5440-8902 GCA_964503805.1 uncultured Lentimicrobium sp.
GACTGGTTCGTTACCCAGGGCCAAATGGTGGTGTGCGGAAATTATGCCGTGGAGGAATCAAATTCAGGCAAAAAAACTTACTATTGGGAGATCTATCATCTGATGGGCGACCCATCGCTAATGATTTATTATTCTGTGCCGCCTCCGCTGAGCGCGACCTACCTCAACACCCTGATGATCGGGATGAATTCGCTGACAGTTACCACCGAAGCCTATGCAACGGTGGCCTTATCCTATAATGGCGTGCTGCTTGATGCAAAGGTAACCGGGCTGTCGGGTTCGGTTACGCTTAACTTCTCCCCTTTGAATGCTCCCGGAAATCTTGACATTGTGATTACCAAACAGAACCGGCAGCCGCACATAAACAGCATTCAGGTAATCCCGGCCGAAGGGCCCTACCTGGTTTACGCAGGTCACAGCCTGAGCGACCCCTTGCCGGGGGGAAACAACAACGGGGAAATGGACTACGATGAAACCATTGTACTCTCCATGTCGTTGCAGAATGTCGGTGTGGAAAACGCCGTGAATGTTACCGCCCTCTTAAGTTCAGCAGATGATTATATAACCATTACAGATAACCATGCTGCATATGGAAACATTGGTCCCGGAGTTACCGTGACTGTGCCCGGTGGTTATACGCTCGTTACAGCCGATAATATTCCCGATCAGCATGTTGTTTCATTTAACGTTTCAGCAACTGACGGAACCGACACATGGAATTCAAGCTTTGACATTACCGCCAATGCCCCGGCACTGGTTATCGGAGGAATGACAATAGATGACAGCGGGCCCGGTTGCAACAACGACGGCATTCTCGATCCCGGAGAAACGGCCGGTCTGGTGATCGTATGTTCAAACAACGGGCACAGCGCCATTTCCAATGTAAACGGCCTGCTTGAAATTGCCGGCGGATCCAGTCCCTATCTGACGCTTAACAGTACTTCATGCAGCCTGGGCTCTCTGAGCATCGGCGGAACAGCATCAGCCATCTTCAATGTAACTGCCGGAGTTTCCGTACCATTAAGCACCCCGGTTGACCTGCTGTTTACCCTTTCCGGAGGGGAAACCTCACAATATTCGGTGCAGGAAACAAAACAGGTTATCATCGGCCTGATTCCGGAATTTAATATGACAAGCGGAAACATTACCACCTGTACCGGATATTTCTACGATTCGGGAGGCCCCTCTGCAACCTACGCTAACAGCGAGAACCTGACCATGACGATTTATCCTGCAGGTACGGGCAACCTGATCCGCCTGGCATTCTCCGCCTTCAATACAGAATCGGGATATGATTATCTGAGAATATATAACGGAACCAGCACTTCATCTCCCCTTATGGGAACATGGAACGGCACCAGCGGGCCCGGCACAGTTACTGCAAACAACTCATCGGGCGCGCTGACCATTAACTTCACCTCCGACGGCAGTGTTACCCGCGACGGCTGGGCAGCTTCCATCAGTTGCTACAACCCGGCAATACCTCCGGTGGCTGAATTTTCTGCTTCCACTTCTTCTCCTGCGCTGAATTCTGTAGTGACCTTCTCTGATCTATCGGAAAATGTGCCTACCTCATGGGCCTGGAGTTTCAGCCCGGCGGATGTAACTTATGTGAACGGAACAACGGCAAACTCACAGAACCCTGAAGTTTTATTTACAAATCTCGGTTTTTACTCCGTTACATTGACTGTTACAAACGCCTACGGATCTGACACTGAGTTTAAAGCAAATTATATCAATGTGGTCAATTGCACATATTGTGAGACATCCTATTCCAATCTCACGGATGATTTTATCAGTAAAGTACAGTTGAATACCATAAATAATCCGAGCGGTTCAACTTCGTATTCCGACTTCACTTCCGTTTCAACAGAACTCACACCCGGTACAACCTACCCCGTATCGGTGAGTGTTACGGTAAATGGTGCATGGACCCAGCATTGCATCATCTGGGCAGACTGGAACAACAACTGCAGTTTCACTGATACCGGGGAAGCTGTTGACCTGGGACAAACACCAGGCACTCAGGGTACGCATATCCTGACCGGAAATATCACGGTTCCTGCAAATCAACCTCCCGGCACATACAGGATAAGAATAGCTGAACGCTTTTCGGTTGACCCGGGCCCCTGTGATATAGCAACCTATGGAGAGGCTGAAGACTATTCGATCATTATCCCGGCGCAGACCAAAACCCTGAACCTTACCGCTTTTCTCGAAAGTCTTTACAACGGAAACGGAACCATGCGCAAAGCCCAAAATGCCGGGGGCGACCAATATCCGGGTACCACCGCCGACCAGATCGCTGTTGAACTTCACAACAGTTTAAATTTCAGCAACATTGTTTATACGGAACCCTTTGTCAACCTCAGTACAACAGGGGAAGCAGTTGTTGAATTCCCGGCAAACCTGGGAGGCAGTTATTACATAACCATCAGGCACCGCAACAGCCTGGAAACCACCTCCAAACAGCCCGTTTCCTTTGCAGGAAGCCTGATTAACTACAGTTTCGATGGACCTGAGCAGGCATATGGCAACAACATGCTGCTGATGACCGACGGCCATTACACAATCTTCGGCGGTGATGTAAACCAGGACGGCGCGGTGGATACTGCCGATATGACTCCGGTGGATAACGATGCTTCCGGCTTTGCTAGCGGTTACCTGGTTACCGATGTTAACGGTGACGGAATCGTGGACACCGGTGACATGACCATCATCGATAACAATGCGGCGGCTTTTGTAAGCAGCATTGCGCCATAGATGCGATCATCCGCCGCCGCTTCCGGAATTGAGAACCTATGAACAAAGTACGCTGATGCATAACAAACCCCGGGATGATTAACCTGTAAGCCTGAGAAGATATGCAAGTCATTTACTACATCATTAATACCATTCTGTTGCTGGCCCTCCCTTCTCTTTCGGGAGGCCAGCCCGCACGACAAAACCTGCAGCCTGCTCCGGGAAAAAGCAAAACAGTTTCCATCGACACTCTGATCGCGCGCAGCGGGCGGATGGCTGAGGAAAATCCGGACACGGCATTCGTAATGGCCGGCAAAGCGCTGGAAATGGCAACGGAAATCAATGACCTGAACCGGCTCTCGCTTGCAGCCAGATGGATGGCCGAGGCCTGCTATTACAGAAACGATTACCGCAAAGCCATCGATTTCTACCTGCAATCAGCCATTTATAGTTATGAAATTAACCGGGATTCATCCGGGTTTATGGCCGAAAGGCTTACCGATGCCGCCTATTGTTACCAGGAACTGGGTATTTATGACAAGGCACTGGAACTGAATCTCGCTTCATTGAGCATACAGCAAAGACTTGGGAATCAGACAGAAATAAGCAATAACCTCTGTAACATCGGCACCAACTACTTTTTCAGGGCGCAGTACGATAAGGCTGTAGATTACTTTAACAGGACGCTTTCCCTGGACAGAAAAAGCGGAGACTCTGCCG
>CAZDBX010000126.1:0-8872 GCA_964503805.1 uncultured Lentimicrobium sp.
AATAAGCCTGCAAGTGATCTTTGCAGAAAAAAGCTATGACAAAGAAAGAGAAGGCAAGTTTAATGCAGGATATGATCGCCAGGTTGCATGAAAGTGGTCAGAGCCAGAAGGCTTTTGCCCTGGGGCAAGGTATTAAACTATCGAAGTTAAGATACTGGATCCGCAAACAAATGAAAAACCCGGACTAAACCAGGCCACCCAATCCGGAGCAAACCAGGCCAGTGATTCCGGCCTAACCCAGACCCCCAAACAATAAACGGTCAGCCAACAAAACGGCTTAATCCACACCAGTCCCGATCAATTCTATTCAGCAATCCTGTTCCGGCAACTTCAGAAATCAACGGGATTCTTCATGCATTAATGCTATATTTGTATTTCAATCAATCATTTATGACCGTGAAACAAAAAGTGATCATAGTTGCCGGCCTTGTTGCATTAGCCCTTGCCGGAATGCTGGGATTTATGTCGTTGAAAAATAACACTTCCGCCCAGGATAAGACCGCAGCCCTCAATTACCAGACTTATTGCGCCGGCTGCCACGGCGAAAAACTCGAAAAATTTACCGCCAAAAAATGGATGGACGAACCGGATAACGCCTCCATCATCCAAAGCATCAAAACGGGGCTTGAGGCAGAAGGCATGCCGGCCTTCGCACAGACTTTTACAGATGCCGAAATAGAGGAACTGGCTGCCTATGTCAGAAAAGGAATCCCCGCCGACCGAAGCCTGCTGCAACCTGCCTTAAGAGAAGGGGATGTTACAAAGTCGGAGGTACAGGATTTTATCGTCGAGACCGTTGTAACCGGTCTTGATGTGCCCTGGGGACTGGCATTTCTGCCCGGCGGCGACCTGCTGATTTCGGAACGCGCCGGAACGCTGCACCGCTTTTCAGACGGAAAACTATCCCCGCCCATCGAAGGCCTGCCACCCATCAGGGCGAAAGGACAGGGCGGACTGCTCGACCTGTGCCTGCATCCTGAATATCAGGAGAATGGCTGGATTTACATCGCCTACAGCGCCCAATACACCGAAAGCGGGAAAACCCTCAGCAATACGGCCATTATGCGAGCCAGGCTCGAAGGCAATCAGCTGAAGGATCAGCAGGTGCTCTTCAGGGGAACCCCCTATACCGACCGCTCGCATCACTTCGGGTGCAAACTGGCCTTCGACGGCAAGGGGCAGCTGTTTTTCGGTATCGGTGACCGGGGACAGCACTTCGATTTCCCGCAGGAACTCGAAAATGCCAACGGAAAGATCCACCGCATCAACGACGATGGCTCCATCCCTGCTGATAATCCGTTTGCAAATGTCAGCAGCGCGCTGCCTTCCATCTACAGCTACGGGCACCGGAATCCGCAGGGCACCAGCATTCATCCGCAAACCGGCGAACTCTGGGTGTCGGAACACGGCCCCCGCGGGGGAGATGAGTTAAACCTGGCCGAACCGGGAAAAAACTACGGATGGCCGGTGATTTCCTACGGAATCAATTACAACGGCACCATTCTGACCGAACTGACGGAAAAGGAAGGCATGGAGCAGCCCGTTTATTACTGGACCCCCTCCATTGCCCCCTGCGGCATGACATTCCTTACCGGCGGCCGCTATAAAAACTGGGAGAACAACCTATTTATCGGTTCCCTGCGGTTTGAATACCTTGAAAGGGTGGTGCTGAACGGCAGGTCGGTTACGCACACCGAAAAACTGCTGGAAGGGATCGGCCGTGTAAGAAACGTAGTGGTAAGCCCCGACGGACTGATATACGTGGCCACCGAAACACCCGGCAAGATAGTGCGCCTGGTGCCTGTGGATAAGAAATGAAACCACGGTTTTCACACCGTGCCCATTACGGCAGACATACCGGAATGACCGGGTGATCCATCAAACAAGTTCATGCATGCCAAAATCAGGCCTGACATTTATTCTCTCAGTTGCCCTGCTGTTGCTGTCGGGACCGATAAATATTTTTGCTCAGAACGCCGGTCAGCTTCCGGCCGGCACTCAATCGCCCGATACAGCCATTATCCTGGAAAAGATCACCATTGAAGGTTTCCGTTTGAGCCGCTATCAACGTTTATTTCCGGGAAATCTGGCTGTTGTTTCCGGAGATGCGCTTGGCCCTGCCGACGGCACCAACCTGGCCGCCACACTGAATGCTGTTCCCGGCGTAAGTATGCAAAGCGGCACCTACGCCACCAACCGCATTGTGATCAGGGGAATGGGGAGCCGCACGCCATACAATACCAACCGCATCAGGTCCTACCTCAACGACATCCCCCTGACCACCGCCGACGGCATTTCAACCCCCGAAGACATTGATGCGGCTGGCCTTGGCCGGATTGAAGTGATCCGGGGGCCGGCATCCGCGCTGTATGGTTCGGGCCTGGGAGGAAGCATCAATTTATTCACCCCCGAAAAGTTGCAGCAGGAGGGCATATTCAATATAAGCTACGGAAGCTTCAACACCCTCAGGACCGGTTTCTCGGGAACGGTCAACACTGCAAAGTCCGGCTGGTGGGGCAGCCTCAGCCACCTGAACTCGGGCGGTTACCGCGATAATAATGAATTCAAACGCACAACCTTCATCACCACGGGCAGATGGAGACAACCCAAATGGTCGATGAAATCCACACTGATGCTGACGGGTTCGGAGGGTGAGATTCCGAGTTCGCTGGGCAAAACACAGTTTGAAAACGAACCACGGGCAGCCGCCGCCAACTGGGCCGCGATTGAAGGCTACAAGCGGATACGGAAGGCCCTGGCGGGTATCACCCTTACCAACAGCCTGTCGCCCGTCCTCAGCAGTCAGCTTACCCTTCACGGGAAGTGGAGCGATAACTTCGAAAAAAGACCTTTCAACAACCTCGGCGATCAGACCCTGAGTGCCGGAATCCGTGGAAAGCTGAGCTATAACCGGCCTGCCACTGATTGGGTGCTTGGCATTGACTGGAGTACGGAACAGTACAAATGGAGGCTTGATCTGGACGGAATCCTGCTGAATGAGAACCGTGAAAACCGCGACCTGCTGGGTTTGTTTGGCATTATGAATTACAGGCCTGCCCCCCGCCTCAGTATTTCGCTGGCCGCGGCCCTGAACCATATCCGCTACCGGCTCACCGATCTGTTTGCCGGTGATGGGGATCAATCCGGCAGCCGCCATTTCCCCGTAATTGTGTCCCCGCGTTTCGGAATCAACTATGTCGCCAACAACCGCCTTACTTTTTATGCTTCGGTGGGTCATGGATTCTCCATGCCTTCGCCCGAGGAGACCCTCCTGCCTGCCGGAACCGTAAATCCGGATATCAGGCCCGAACAGGGCATACAGTATGAAGCCGGAACCCGGATGAATCTGTTGAACGAAGCATTGGAGGCAGAAATATCCGTTTATTGGATAGCGCTTGACAACCTGCTGCTGACCAAGCGGATCACCGAGGATATTTTCACCGGAATCAATGCCGGAAAAACCCGTCACCAGGGACTGGAGTTGCTGTTGCGGAGCAGGATCTTCGATTCAGGAAACTTCCCGGGAAAACTGAAAACCACTTTCAGCTATACTTTCTCCCGGAACCGTTTTATTGATTTTACCGACGATGGAAATACTTACAACGGCAATGACCTGCCCGGCATCCCTGACCATTATGCCCGGCTGCTGCTGACCTGGAGTCCTGCTGATTTGCTTGAAGTAACCACAAACTTTGAATACACCGGCAATCAGTATATCAACGACGCCAATACAATAGAATATGCGGGCTATTTTCTGCTGAACCTGAAAGCCCTGGCTCAGTTTAACCTGAAAAAAACCGGAAAGCTCAGGATATTCGCAGGCATCAATAACCTGACCAATACACACTATGCTTCCATGCTGCTGGTGAATGCTCCGGCTTTCGGCAACAGCGAGCCGCGTTACTATTACCCCGGCCTGCCGAGGCATTTTTATGCGGGGGTGGAGGTCAGGATTTGAGTAAGGGATGAATTTATAAACCCGGTTGGAGCATTGTCGAATGCTTAATCCCCGTAAAGAATTTCTGAGGCTCTTTCTTGAGTTAAGGCAGTGGGATTTACCAAATGAAGTTCCCCTGGTTCGCGCGCGCTTGAAGCGCGTACGCTAAAGAACTGAATTACATACACAACAATCCGGTTAAGTATGGATTATGTAAAGTGCCCTGGGAATACAAATTCAGCCCGGCAGCAAATTATGCTGAGTATCTCGTTAATAAATGTAATATTGGTGAGTTTGGGGTGAAAATATCGCACGCGCTGCAAGCGCGCGCAAGCCAGTAAATGTAATATTGTTAAGTTTGAGGTGAGAAGAACGCACGCGCTGAAAGTGCGCGCAAACATGGGGATTTTTCATCTTGTTTCTCTTTCATTTTTCTTAAAAAATCTGTACATTTGATTAGAGGTTTCCGTGTCGTAATTCCTGAGTTCCTGATCAGGCGAAGATAGTCTGGCAAAGTCAACCAATCCTGTAAGTAAGTTTAAAAAAAGCGGCAGTAAAATGTTGTGTCACAATTTATGTTTGCCGAAGCGTCATATTCAACAAAGCAACTTTTTAGTTAAAAGCACAATAAACCGGAGGTAAAAATGAGCTTAACCAAAGAAGAATGTTTCAGATACCTGACTGAAAATTACGCTGAACATAATCAGGAAGAAGCTGCCAGGGATTTAAGCAGATTTCGTGATATGGATGCAATTGACCTTCTTAAACAGGTCTTAATCAACAATAAACATGATCGGGTGAGGGAAAACGCGGCAAAATCCCTCGGTATAATCGGAGATCCGGGTGCTGTCAACTATCTGAAAACAGCATTGAACGACACGGTCA
Source organism: uncultured Lentimicrobium sp. (assembly GCA_964503805.1). Lineage (GTDB taxonomy): Bacteria > Bacteroidota > Bacteroidia > Bacteroidales > Lentimicrobiaceae > Lentimicrobium. The sequence continues at coordinate 4,823 of CAZDBX010000126.1, forward strand.
ATGTAACACTGGCTGCCTGGAATGCACTCAAAAAAATGAAAGGATCAGAGGCCAAACAAATCATTGAACAGGGGCAGCCTGTACTTAATTTTTCTATGGTTGTGTTTCGTTGGAGCATGAGATCCTTCTGGGAGTCGTTGTTTGCGAAAAACCCCTCTGATGAATATGCATACTGCGAAAATATTGCCAAAGAACATTACAATTCCTTTCCCTTGAAGTTGAATACCTGGCGGATAGTGGGTGTAAAAAGGCAGTTTTCAGAAGGAGAAGCCGTTTCCTTGTATTACAATCTGATTAAACAAGGCTCAGTGCCCAGGCTGGGAGATCCAAGACTCAAAACAGATTATTTTGAAGTGAAAGAAAAAGATTCCTTTGGATTCGGGTACGTGGCAATATTCTTTCCCTGATGGCACTTTTTGAACGGCATTTAGCTCCTGTGGACAGCCCACCTCCGGAGGTATCGGTCGCCTCAGGCCACAAAACATATGCTCCTCCCCTGGCTCGCGCACGCTTGTAGCGCGTGCGCTATAGAACTGAATTATATACACAACAATCCGGTTGAGTATGGATTATGTAAGGTGCATTGAGAATACAAATTCAGCCCGGCAGCAAATTATGCTGAGTATCTCGTTAATAAATGTAATATTTGGTGAGTTTGGGGTGAGAAGAACGCACGCGCTGAAAGTGCACGCAAGCATAGCAATCATAGGAAATCTATACATTATACGGTTCATTTGTAAAGAAAATCAGAAAATCTATACATAATGCATTATCTTTGTAAAGAAAATTACAAAATCTATACAGAATGCACTCATTACACCCATGGGTTATAAAAGAACTCCCCTCACAGTATGAGATTGAAACCAAAAAGGTTTTAAAGCGCTTGCCTGCCGCTCATGCCGCGCTGGCAGAGTTAAAAGGAATAGCAGCTACCATTCCCGATCAGCACATTCTGATTAATACCCTGGGACTACAGGAGGCAAAAGATAGTTCGGCTATAGAAAAATATTATTACGACCCATGATGAGTTGTATAAAACAACATTGACATCCGGTAAGATTCACTCCCTAAACGCCAAAGAGGTCCAGAACTATGTTGCTGCCCTGAAAACGGGCTTCAGCCTGGTTGCAGAATCCGGTCTGATGTCAGTCAAAACTATTTTAAAAATTCAGGAAACGCTTGAGAACAACAGCGCGGGATTCAGGAAACTATCGGGAACTGTCCTGAAGAATGAGTCAACCGGAGAAACCATTTACACTCCTCCACAGGAATTTGATGAAATAGTCCGGCTTATGAACAATCTTGAAAAATTCATCAACGATCCGGAAATAAGTGATCTTGATCCCCTGGTCAAAATGGCGGTCATTCATCTGCAATTTGAAAGTATTCATCCGTTTTATGATGGCAACGGCAGAACCGGAAGGATAATCAATATTCTATACCTGATTCTGGAAAAACTCCAGACCATCCCTGTGCTCTACCTTAGCAGTTATATCATCAGAAATAAACCAACATATTACAGGCTACTGCAGCTTGCAAGGGAAGAAAGCCAAATGGAAGAATGGCTTTTATTTATTATCAAAGGTATTGAGGAGACTGCAAGGGAAACGATTGACCTGATCATGAAGATCAAGGAGCTGATGGCTGATTATAAATACCGTATGCGTGATCATTATAAGTTTTATAGTCAGGATTTACTCAATAACCTGTTCAGACATCCTTATACCAAAATTGAATTTGTTGTCAGAGATCTGGGTGTATCGAGACTTACAGCCTCAAACTATCTGAATAAACTGGCTGAAGACCGGCTACTGAGAAAAGAAAAACTTGGAACCGGCAATTATTATATCAATGAGCCATTGCTTGAATTATTGTCAAAGAGGTAGGATTACGTGGAATGCCCGGGCATGTTTATGCGGGGGAATTCAGGTTATGAAACCGGTGACCGGGTTATGTTTATACCCTCCCCCCGCCCTCCCTGTGAACAGGGCGGGAGCTGGTCCTGCTGAAATTCAAATATTTGAAATATTCCTAAATCCCGATAGAACGGTTCTCTCCCTGTTCGCAGGGGGAGTCAGAGGGGGCATAACAGCAAATATTTTTTATGCGGGACTGGAGGTCAGGTTAAAAAGCAGACGCCATTTATGAAAGCGGGTTCAGCTTTGACAAATGTTTGATAAGGGTTTGCAGAAACAGGTAAATATGTTAAAGGGCTTCAGATTTTTTGACCTGAAGCCCTTTTCCTTATAAAACAGCCGAATCCGTAAATATAAGTTATGTTTTATTCGGGACAAAGCATTGCTGAACTTCCCCGGTTTGGCAAAACCATCTATCGCTTTTGATTCCCGGGTTGCACTACACGGTAAGTCGTTTTTTGAGGGCCGACCCCTGTAATTGTAAGACTATTCCAGTGATCCGGCAGGCAGGGGGTATGCCGGACAATCCCTGAATCCGTCAGTTGCAGACCCCCGAAACCGAAAATAACAGCCTGAAGAAGCCCACCGGCACCGGTGGCAAAATAGGTATTGTCGAAATCTGCCGTTTCGGCAAGGGCGCCAAAAGGAGGGCGTTTATTGGGAATATATCCTTTCTTGAACAACCGGAATGCTTTTTCCGCTTCACCCATCCTGGCATACAGTATTGATAAAATTGAATGGCTCATGGCAGGGCCTTCGGGAGCTATGCGCGGTTCATAATATTCAAGGTCAGATTTTACCTGATCCCTGTTTGTAATCACCTCCAGGGGATACGAAAGTAAATTCACATCAGCCTGTTTGATGATTTCCCCGTTATATTCAGCATGTTCGCGGGTAATGCCATTCTCCATTTTCAGGATTCTTAAATTACCAGAGACCTCATCCCATAGCTTATCATATTGCATTCCAAGCGCTGATGCAGCCTTTGCAGCATATTTTAAAACTGTAATTACAGATCCGTTTGTAAAAGCATTGTCATTCACGTTGGGCGCGAATTCATTGGCTCCCACTACATTATTGACAGACCATGACCCATCTGTATTTTTTTCTGCCCTGCTTACCCAGAATGCCGCAATTTCATTCAACACCGGATAAGCCTTACTTCTTAGCCATGCTGTATCATGTGTTACACGAAAATAATTCCAGAGTGCAATTCCGATATCTGCGGTGATGTGATGTTCAAATGTACCGGTAAGTGCCCATGACGGAGTCGCTTCTTCCCCGGTGTCGTCTGACTCCCAGGGGAACATTGCGCCCTGATACCCGTAAACAGATGCCTTTTGCTTTGCCTTTTCAAGCCGGTCTATCCTGTAATCGAGCAGGGAAGCGGCTATTTGCCGGTTAAAGACAAGCAGCGGAGGAAACATCCAAAGTTCAGTATCCCAGAAAACGTGCCCGTTGTAAATCCTGGAAGAAAGGCCCATCGGAGGGATGCTCAGACCCGTGCCGGGCGCTGCAAAAGCATATAAGTGGTACAATGCCAGCCTGACGTCCTGTTGAGATTCTTTATCCCCTTCAATGATTATATCGCCCTGCCACAATTCTTCCCAAAGCTTTTTATGCTGACCCAGTGCTTTATCCTTGTTATCACGCATCAGATAAATTACCATCCGCTCCGATTCATTCTGAGGGTCGGCAAAATCACCTGTAGTACATACCGCGCCTGCCCAGGCAAATTTCAGGGTTTGTCCTTTGCCCTTCACACTTTTGAAATTCAGCTGATGCTCATAATGGTCAATTAACACATGGCTGAGTTCAGGTGATTCCTGTTCAAAAATAAATGAGGCTGTGGCAGATATTTTATGCCTTTGATACCTGCTAACCGCATTGGTTTGCAGCAAGGGCATCTCAATTTCATTGTCTTTCAGTATCCTGAATGTGGAAATCCCGGGAATAAGGTCCTGGGGTGTACGGATTACCCCCGAAACACTGATATTGATTGATTGTTGTAAAGAGGTGATATTAACATCCGTGAGTGCCATATATGGCATACCCCTCAGGGCACAGGTCCGGGTCGTCCTCGGCGTCCTTCTCGCCGGATCGGCATTTTTCTTCTTCAAGTACAGCTATATGG
>CAZDBX010000127.1:0-8862 GCA_964503805.1 uncultured Lentimicrobium sp.
TCAAACCAGGGCTTCAGATTCTACGATCCGGTTGATAAACCCGGAGACTGGAACAATAATTTTTCCTTTGCCGCCTGGCATACCCAGTCGGTATCATCTTCGGGCAATGGTTGCCAGGCCAGTGGCGGCATGGACGACCGTTTCGACTTTATCCTTGCTTCGGCTGGTATCATGCAGGGGAACAAAGGGGCCAGGTATATTCCGGAATCCTACAAGGCGCTCGGACAGGACGGAAAACACTTTAACCGTTCAATAAATGATTCCCCGCAGAATACCAGCGTACCATCCGGTGTATTGTCGGCACTTGCAGTAATGTCGGACCACCTTCCGGTAATCATGAAATTAAAAATCGACAGCGGCCCGACGGGCGGGATAACTGGCCCGGATGTATTTAAAAACGCCTTTGTTTACAGGGGCGACGACAGGATGAATTACCTCTGTATCTATTCGGACAGAAGCATAACAGTTGAAACCGGCATTTATGACCTCGCCGGAAACCTGAAATCCACCGGCATTTATCCGCTCTGCGGCGGAAGGAATGATATACTGATTGAAACTGACCGGCTCATGCCTGGCTTTTACCTGCTGAACATCCGTGATAAATCAGGGAATGACGCTACGATAAAACTGGCTCTTTAATTTCCGAATGCAACCCTTTGGACAACGGGCTTCTGGCTGCCTCAGCTACCAGTTGAAGATAACGGGCTGCCCTTTCCCGGGCGGTTCCGAACTCCGGCAATTTGCGTTTTCCGTATGCAACCATTCTCGCCTGAAGCACAGAATCATGGTACAACAATAAAATTTTCTCTGCAATATCCCTGGCATCCAACGGGTTGAAATAGACTGCCGCTTCACCGCACACATTACGGGCAAAGGAAAGATCGGAGGTAAGTATAGGTAAGCCCATCTTCATGGCTTCGGGATAAGAAGCTGAAAAACAGTCGAGCAGTGAAGGCAGGAACATAAAATCGCACTGCCTGTAAAGATGAGGGCAATCCTCCACATTGATGCGATCGGTAAAATAAACGGATTTCCTGTTTGATGCCTGAAGCCCATCAAACTGCTCTTTCCTGATGGTAAGGATAAATTTTACCCGCAAATCCGGTTCCAGGTTCCGCAATTCATTGATCACCCTGTTGATGATCTCAAGATTTTTATACCTGTGATTGGCCGAAATGGTAACCAGCCTCAGTTCCCCCTTCAGCCGTTCCGGCAGCTTAACCCTGTCGGACCACTGGGCCGGATGATTATAAATATTGCTGTATGTGTTGTGAACCTGAAAGATGCGCTTCTCATCAATTTTAAAAATGCTGATAAGGCGTTGCCGCACTTCTTCTGTTTCCACGACAAGATAATCCACATAGCGGGTAAAAAGCCATTCCTTCACAAGATTGACAAAATTACGCTTTAATAACTCAACCTTACTGATCACATTGAAGTAGGGCGAATCCCGGTAAACAAAGAAAGGGATGGCAAAACCCGCGATATGGGGGGCAGAAGGTTTCCAGAAAGTTGGCCCGAAAACAGTAAAAACCACATCCGGCTTGATCACACGTTCCAGCAGCTTCAGTCTGCTCAGCCGGCGATAGCTTAACCAGCGCTTCTTCACCCCCCCCGGCTCTCCTGAAAAAGCCAGAAAAGAATAAAAACTGAAGTTATCTGGGAAACCCTTGCCGGAAATCTGGCTTTCAACCTCGGCTGATAAAAAAATATGGTACTCGTTGCCGGGGAAATATACCAACTCATTGATAAATGAGATGGCCACCTGCAACATCCCCCCCACATGAACATTCGATGCATTAATGATGAGTTTCATGTTGATCTGATAACTTAATTTTAACTAATCAGCGGGGTTTGAATATTTTACTTTTAGCTATAACCTTAATGATTGAGCAATCATATTCAAGCATTAAAACTAAAAATACCGGGTTTAATAAACTAAACCCGGATTCACAAAATTTTGGCCTCTATAAAGATATGAAATAAATATGCATTTTGCACAGAAAATCTGAACGAAATGACAAAATAAAAAAATCGCGTCTGAAAAAAGCAGTTTTACCTGAATAAAATGCCGGCCTTAAGGGCGATCCTGTTATAATGGGTAACTGTTTTTCTGCTGTAATTGCCGCTCCAGTCATAGCCGGGGGATGTCCGCGACAATTCCTGATAGCGGTAACCAATGCCTATCAAAAGGGCACTTCTTTCCCCGACGGAAATTTTCAATCCTGCCTCCGGATTAAGAAGCACTCCCCCGTAATTCCTGCCCTGGCTCCCATTCAGGTTAGAGTCCGGATTCTTTGAAAGGGGAAATGCATAACCACTCCTCAACGACAGGTAAGGGGTCAGAACATCCGGCTTCATGAAAAATAATAATTCTGCAAAAACAGGTAAAACACTCCATCCGAAGTATTCATATCCCAGTCCGGCCCCTGTAAAAAGATTTTGATTCCAATGATACCCGTTGACCATGGTAATGGATGGGTAAGGGACAAAGCCGTCAGCGCCCTCGCCGAAAAGCAGGGAGCCGCTGCTCTGATTATAATAGCCGTTACGTTTCTCCGAAGACGGCTGGCGAAAACCCTGAATATTGACACTATCCACTTCCCCTATGGGAAATAGCCAGGATCCGCAATTATTATCTATTCTGACACCGCGGAGGCTGTCACAATGAATCAGGTTTCCGGTAAGCACGGAACCCGATTTCAGGTAAATAACATCTTGCCTCCTGTTCTGGGCTGAAGCGACACCCGGCCAAAGCAACCCTGCAAACAGGCAAATAATTATGAACCTGCAGAAACGATTGAGATCAGACATCAGGCATTTTTTAAGGAACATACACCGGGATATGGCTGATAAGAACAAGGTTGTTCAGGTCAGCGTAATCATATTGATACAGCCCCCCTGAGCCGATAAGCATCAACAGACCATTGTATGGGATAACATCATAGGTTTTAATATCCGGGAAGTGGGCCAGCTGGTTCAGGTGAATACTCATGGGATCTGTGGCATCATATACCTTCAGCCCTGCATCCCCGTCACAGATAAACAGTATGTGATTATCAATGCCCAGCCCGTGAGGATTGAACATGGGATAGGATTTTACAAGAAAAGGATGCGTGAGCGATGAAATATCCACCACATCCAGCTGGTTGGTAAATCCGTTACACTGCGTGCCGGAACGCAGGGTAACATAAGCATAGTTCCCTTCTATAACGACCGGATCACACGAATTAATGTGCTCAAAAACGGAAACAAAAGCCGGCACGGCGGGATTGGAAAGACTATACACCATCATCCCAGTGGTTGTTCCGAGAAACAAATGATTGTTATATGGGAAAATGGTCTCAACCTGCCTGTCGAGCATAATTTCCGGATTAACAATAATACCCGGGGTGGAAGAAATATTGAACACCCTGAGCGAGCTATTGTGAACCGCATACAAAAAATCCGAGCTCAGGGTAAACCTGGCCATGGATCCTGCCTGTCCAGTGCCGGATGAAGCTATGGAAACCTCATTGGACCCCAGGCTGGGAACGCCCATGTTATCAAAATACAGCGTCTCATTGCGATAGGTGTTCCCTTTTTCCACCAATTCAGTGACTTCTTTGGTTTCCCATCCAACTACAATCCCTTTTTCCCAGTCAAGGCCATACACCGGGTAAGTGTAATCAAAAACCGGCAGCACATTCGGAAAGGCATCTTCAACCCGGTCGATCTCCACCGGATTCATCGGATCCGAAATATCAATAGCTACCAGATCAATGAAACTGTCTGCATAAAGAATGTTTCCCTTTATGGCGATATCATAGTTTCCCGGAATTTCCAGGAATGTGGTAATCACAGGATTAGCCGGATCGCTGTTGTCCACTACATGCACCCCTTTGCTTATCTCGTTAATGAACAAATAATTATCCTTAAAATAGATTTTACCCGGTTGTTCCATCTGCCGGGCATCCGATCGCTTTACCGACGCGCGGAACTCATCAAAGCCCATATATACGGGCACATTGGCGGTGTAAGTAACTTCCTCAAAAGTTTTATCCTGACAAGAATTAAATAACACTGACGCAGGCAGCATTAAGAGCACAGCAGACAGAATGAATTTCAGCGTTTTCATGATTCCGGAATTTTTAATTTCTGTTAATAGATGCCCCTTCGGCGCATTGGTTGCATCCGCAGGCAAGATAAAACCGGTTAACGGATTTTAATGCGGATTCCTGCTAGAAATGAATGCCAGGCAACCCTTGCACTCCTGATGTTGTAAGGCTGTGATTTGTTCATAAAAAAGCATTGAACACCGGCCATTCCGTATAGTGACAAAGAGCCTGAGAATTTCAGTTCCCCTCCCAGACCGGTAAGCGATGAAATCTGGAAACCGCTGATGCTTTCATGACTGTTTACTGATTCATTAAGAAGCCCGGAATGGTAGGTCGAGGATGTAACGCGGCTTGAGATGCCTTTTTCAAAAATAAAGGATTGCGATGCAAAAAATCCGGCACGTCGTCCGTCAATTACATTAAACCGCAAGCCAAGCGGCACGCCGAGATAGGTGAGTTCATTCCGGTATTCACGGTAAGCCGAGTTAAACTCAGCAGTTCTTATCAGGTAACCCAGCCGTGAATATACCAGTCCGCTTTCTGCAGCCCATCTCCGTGCGAACGGTTTACTTATAATCAGCCCAAGGATAAACGGCGCCTGATGCTCAGTACTTTCAACTTCATCAAAATACGATGTTTCTGCAGCCAGTCCTGAGGAAACAGCATCAAAACTGTAATTGCCCCTGTTCGATTCCATGGAATAATCCTGCTGCGTGAGCTCAATCGCGGGATTTGTTCCGTAATGCACGGCCAGTAACCAGCCATTATCCGGTACATTTTCGTTTGCAGGAGCTTTAGGTACGTTAGGTTCCGGCATTAAAGGAGCATTCCCGGCGATAACCGGTGCTACTACGGCGATTTCTGTTTCCGCTGCATAAGCTGCTTCATCACCCTGAATTTCAGTAAGCGTTTCCGGCCCGTCATGTACCAGAGCGGCATCGGCCTCCCGGATTACTTCAGCAGGCAATATTTCAGCAGTCATTGCAACTTCCTGAGGCGGAGGTCCAAAAATCCGCGTTTTCCCTGAATGCCGCATGGCAATCCGGACTTGCGCCACAGCCGACTCTGCATCTGACAGCCTTCCATCCGTCGCTTTACCCGAAAAATCCGAAAGAGAATCTTCTGAATGGGAAACCAGATTCTGCTCTGAAACCATGGCATCTCCGGAATCCGGCACAGGGACGATCAGCTTATACCCGATGCCGATCAACAGCAACAGGGTGGCTGCAACCAGGGAATGTCTCAAAAGAATAAACCGCCTGCGGCGATGCATACCCGACCGGATGCGATCCCACATGAGATCAGGCGGCCCGGCTTCAAACTGCGACAGTTGCCTGCCCGCCTGCTCTCTCAGATTATCCTTTATTCCTTTCATTTTTAAAATAGATTTAACTTTTTAAACGCTTCTGCAGCCAGCCCCTTGCCCTTGCATACTGCGATTTGGATGTCCCTTCACTGATTCCCAGTAACTGTCCGATTTCTTTATGTGAATAGTTTTCAACAACATAAAGATTAAACACAGCCCTGAATCCCGTTGGCATTTCCTGTATCAGCCTGACCAGCAGATCAGTATCCGGGATATCTTCCAACTCTTCCACCTGATCGCTCACCTGAAGGTCATCGTCCAATGGCGAAGCATAACGGAAAACATCCTTTTTCCTGAGTATTTCGAGCGAGGTATTTACCATAATCCTTCGCATCCAGCCCTCGAAAGAACCTTCCATCCTGTAACTTTTCAGGCGGGTAAAAATCCTGATGAACCCTTCCTGCAAAAAATCCTCAGCCATCCCCTGATCGGCGGCATAACGAAGACACACCCCGAACATCTTCCGGGCATACGTATCATACAAACGCTTCTGGGCATGCACATCGCCTTTGAGGCAATCCTTCAGGAGTTGCTGTTCATCCATCAATAGTTCAGAAGCGCTGTTAAGTCCGGATCAAATCTGAGATGCATCATACACGCAATGGTTGCATGCTAAATTAGTTAATTGTTTGCAATCTGCCGGCTGCAGAAGTCATCAACCTTCGCCTGACAGTATGATTGACTGACAAAATAATCAGCTTCAAATCCGGCCGTCCAAAACATCAATAAAGTTTGAACCTTTCAATCAGCCGACATAATAATCAGCTAAATTTGCCGCTGTCATTACAGAACCGGAATTTAACCCCGTTATCAGGGCGAACCGGCAATCATTATAAACCCAATCCATGAATGCAGAAATCATTACCATAGGCGACGAACTGCTTATCGGGCAGGTAGTTGACACCAATTCCGCATGGATGGCGGAACAGCTGAACCTTATCGGAATCAGGGTAGTGCAGATCACGAGCATATCAGACGAGCGGAAGCACATTCTTACCACGCTGAAAGAAGCTTCATCGCGTGCCGACATTATTCTTATTTCGGGAGGACTGGGACCCACGCGCGATGACATTACGAAAACCACCCTTTGCGAATATTTTAACACGAAACCGGTGTTCAACCAGGAGGCCTATGAGAATATCGTCCGGCTTTTCGGTTCGCGTGGATTCGTGATCACACCGCTTAACTGCGCCCAGGCGGAAGTACCGGAAAGCTGCACCCCGCTGCTGAATGTAAACGGTACAGCCCCCGGCATGTGGTTCGAGAAAGATGGAATTATTTACGTTTCAATGCCCGGCGTGCCATTTGAGATGAAAGGCCTGATGAGTACCCATGTGCTGCCGAGGCTTTCGAAACTCAGCCCAAAGAGCATTGTGCACCGGACAATTCTGACACAGGGAGTTGGTGAATCATTCCTTGCCGCAAAGATTGAAGCCTGGGAAACCGCTTTACCGGAACATATCAAACTGGCTTACCTTCCGCAACCAGGCATTGTCAGGCTCAGGCTTACCGCTTCAGGCCCTGACGGGACACAGCTTGAAAAAGAAATAAATGAAAGGGTATCAGAATTATACAGCCTGATCCCGGATTATATTTTTGGTGAAGGCGACGAAACGCTTGAAATGGTCGTAAGCAACCTGCTGAAAGCCCATGGTTTCAGCCTTGCCACTGCCGAAAGCTGTACGGGAGGTTACATTGCCCACCTGATCACCAGCATCCCCGGAAGTTCTGCGTTTTTCAAGGGATCGGTAGTTGCTTATTCCAATGAGATCAAAGAACACCTGCTCGGTGTTTCACCCGACACCCTGACCCGTTACGGTGCCGTCAGCCAGGAAACGGTTTTTGAGATGGCCGCCGGCATTATCCGGCATTTTAAAGTTGACTGTGCGATTGCTGTTTCAGGAATCGCCGGCCCCGACGGAGGTACACCCGACAAACAGGTAGGCACCACCTGGATTGCAGTACTTACGCCAAAAGGCGCTGAAACAAAAATGTTCACATTCGGCGAGCACCGGGGCCGCAATATCAGAAGGGCAGCCCTGGCCGGGCTCGATATGCTCAGAAAACAACTCAACACATAGTTGCTGTAGTCAATGTTTATTTTCTCTTCCATTAAAACTACTGCAGTCCATAAAAATCACTGCTTAGCAACATGTTAACTTCTAAAGAATTACCGGCAGGCATAGAATAGCCTTATTAATAAATTTTACATTATTCAAGATAGATACATAATATTTTCAATATTTCACGGCACGCATTACGATTTGTAAAGAATAGTTTTGCACATTTGTTGCCACGATAATCATCCTAAACCCTAATCCATGAGAAAAATTACTACCCTTGCCTTAATGGCTATTTTTGGCATATTCAACCTCTCCGCGCAGGTGCTGGTCAGCACGGACCCTATGCCCAGAAACGCCATTCTTGAAGAATTTACAGGCATTCATTGCACTTATTGTCCTGATGGGCATGCAATTGCACAGTCAATACTCGATAATAATCCCGGAAGGGCCTTTGTGATAGCCCTCCATCAGGGTTCATTTGCATCGCCTTCGGCAGGGGAACCCGATTACCGCACGTCGTTTGGTGATGCGATAGCCGGACAGACCGGCCTTACCGGATATCCTTCCGGAACTGTTAACCGGCATGTTTTCAGCGGGAGCAATACCGCACTCAACCGCGGTGCCTGGGCCGGCGCCTGTGATCAGATCATGCAGGAAACTTCACCGGTAAATATCGGAATTTCATCGGAGTACGAAGCGTCTACCAGGCTGCTGACAATAAACATAGAATTATACTACACTTCCAATTCTGCAGCTCCCAGTAACTTTATCAACATCGCCCTTATTCAGGACAGCATCTACGGGCCGCAAACCGGAGGAGGAGCTGGCAGCAATTACCGTCATATGCACATGTTGCGCCACCTCATCACCGGGCAATGGGGGGATGAAGTTACCACCACAAGCAGCGGAACCCTTGTAAACCGCACTTACACATACAATGTACCTGAAGCCTATAACAATGTTCCGGCTATTGTCGGAAACATGAAGGTTGTTGCTTTTGTGGCCGAAGGCCATCAGGAGATTATTACCGGTGATGAAGTGGATGCAATCGGAGGAACAAACCTTTATATCGGAGAAATTACATCGGCCGGACCATACATACAGCGGGGATATATGAATTTCGAAAACAATTTCATCATAGAAGCAAACAGCAATATTGAAGGAAGTAATGCCTTTGAATTCCGGCTCGAAACTGAGAATGCTCCGGAAGACTGGCAGGTTTCCTACCTGATCGACGGGGAAGAATATACCGCATCAACCGTCGTCAATCTTACCAAAGGTACACCAAAGCCGGTAACCATAAAGGTTATCCCCGGAGAGACACCCGGATTCCCGG
>CAZDBX010000128.1:0-8786 GCA_964503805.1 uncultured Lentimicrobium sp.
ATCCGAACGATCAATTGAAAAATATATGTGTACTTATTAATTAGACTTTATATAACCTTAACCTCAAACTAAAACTGAGGCTGCGGCCCCTGCCGGCGCGATTCGCGGCTCAGGCGTTCGTTGAAGACATAGATCAGTCTGAAAGAAAACAGTCCGTTGTATTGATCGCGGATATTGGGACGCCCTGTTTTGGAATCTATGATTTCACGGGTGGCGATGGGGCGTATGGAATAAGCATATCGGGCATTGAAGCGCAGGCGCTCGAACACCCGGAACCGGACATCGAGCAAAAGGTTCAGGTCGCTGCTCCTATAAATGCCGCTTTCGAGGGTGGTGGCGGGCATCTCGTAACCGTTGCGCTGCTCCCAAACTTTCACCAAACGGCCCCACGACATACCGGCACCGAATGTAACAATATCTTTATCCGTAAAATGAAGCAATACAGGAACCTCTAAATAATTTAATCTTAAATCATAAGAGCCATCAAGAGAATCAAGGTATTTGACACGCTGACGGGCACCTTTTTCGCTGTATATATTTTCTATACTCACCGACCATTTGTTGTTGAATGGCACTATTGCCGACAGCCCGGCATTCAATCCGAAGTTTTTATAGCCATATACCTCGTCGCCGTCAACCTGCGTAGCGTTCAACCCGACGATAGCCGCCCCCATAATCCGCTGTCCATAGCCGGTCTGCACCGAAATTACGGCAATAAACATCAATACCCCTGCAATTCGCTTTATCATATTACATTAAAACAAAAACTTCAAATCAAACGGAATCCCACCATTTTTGGTATAAACTGCATTTAACTTACCATCGCATACGGGCTTCCCGGATTATTAATGTTATGCGTCTCTTTCATACCTGGCAGGTTGGAAAAAAACCTGTCGGATGAATTCCGGTACTTTACTTCCGGCTTATGCGTCTTTATCACACCTAACAGGTTAGAAGAAAACCTGTTAAGATAACTCCGGTACCTTACTCCCGGTTAAAGCGCCTCTTTTACACCTAACAGGTTAGAAGAAAACCTGTTAGGTGAATATTACTTCATATTTACAACCTTAACCTCAACCTTAGCCTTAACCTCTACCCTACCGCTTCCTTCATCGACAAAGAAATCCTTTTCCTGTTCACATCCACTTCCATCACCTTTACGCGCACTTTCTGGGTAAGTTTTACCACCTCATTCGGATCGCGTACAAAGCGGTTGGCCATCTGGCTTACGTGTACCAGCCCGTCCTGATGAACGCCGATATCCACAAAAGCGCCGAAAGCTGTAATATTTGTTATAATCCCGTTTAAAATCATCCCGGGTTTCAGGTCCTCAATGGAGTTGATGCTGTTATCGAATTCAAAAAGATCAAATTGCTCCCGCGGATCCCGGCCGGGTTTGGCGAGTTCCTGCAAAATATCATTGATGGTTGGCAGTCCGGCCGTTGGGGTTACAAACTGTTCCGGCTTAATCTGCTTCCGCAGTTCATCTCTTTCGATCAGATCGTTTACAGAACAATTCAGGCTATCGGCCATTCGTTGCACAATATCATAGCTTTCGGGATGTACAGCGCTTCGGTCGAGGGGATTTTCGGCATCGCGTATCCGCAGAAAGCCGGCAGCCTGTTCAAAGGCCTTATCCCCGAAACGTTTCACCTTCAGCAGTTCCTTTCTCGAACGGAAGGCTCCGTTTTTGTTGCGGTGTTCCACGATATTGCCGGCAATTGAAGGCCCAAGCCCTGAAACATAACTCAGCAACTGCTTGCTGGAGGTGTTCAGCTCCACCCCCACCTGATTCACACAACTGATTACTGTGTCCTCAAGGCTGTGCTGCAGCGACTGCTGATTTACATCATGCTGGTACTGTCCGACTCCAATGGATTTTGGGTCAATCTTCACCAGTTCGGCCAGGGGGTCCATCAACCGCCGGCCAATGGAAACTGCACCTCTTACGGTTACATCATACTCCGGAAACTCCTCGCGGGCGACTGCTGAAGCTGAATACACGGATGCACCGCTCTCATTTACCATAATGGAAACCAGGGGTTTGTCGAAGGGAATTTTCCGGATGAAATTTTCCGTTTCCCTTCCGGCAGTGCCATTACCGATGGCAATCGCTTCGACGCCGTAAGCCGAAACCAGGTTCTTCACCTTGGCAACCGCTTCACGCACTTCGCTTTGCGGCGGATGCGGATAGATGGTTTCGTTATGCAACAGACGGCCCTGCCGGTCGAGACATACAAGTTTGCAACCGGTCCGGAATCCCGGATCGATGGCAAGCACATTTTTCTGCCCCAGCGGAGCTGCCAGCAGCAGTTGCCTCAGGTTGCCTGCAAAAACCTTTATGGCTTCATCGTCGGCCTTTTGTTTGGCCAGCTGTCGCATTTCCGTTTCCATTGAAGGCTGCAGCAATCTCTTATAGGCGTCTTTCACCGCCATCTCCACCTGATGTGTCGCTTCGTTATCCCCTTTCAGAAATATCCTGTTGAGGCGCGCAATCGCCTTTTCTTCGGCGGGCTCCACCGCAAGTCGCAGAAACCCCTCCTCTTCTCCCCTGAACATTGCCAGAATGCGGTGCGAAGGAGCCCTGAGAATCTGCTCAGTGGTATCATAATAATTCTGATAGTGGATACCTTCAAGTTCCTTTCCTTTTACCGGGCGTGACGAAATCATGGCCTCCCGGGTAAACAGGTTACGCACCTGTTCCCTGGCAGGAACACTTTCATTGACCCATTCGGCAATGATATCCCTGGCTCCAGCAAGGGCTTCTTCGGCATTGTTTACAGATTTCTCCGGATTAATAAAAGCTTCCGCTTTTTCTTCAGGATCAACCGGGTTTTGCGCCATCAGAATCTTTGCAAGGGGTTCAAGTCCTTTTTCCCTGGCAATGGTCGCGCGGGTTTTGCGTTTGGGCTTATAGGGAAGGTAAAGATCTTCGAGCGCAGTGAGTGTTGTGGCTTCCCGGATCTGCTTTTCAAGCTCCGGAGTCAGCTTCTCCTGTTCCTGAACCGACCCGAGAATATACTCCCGGCGCTTCTCAAGCTCCATAAGCTGCTGGTGACGGTCGCGAATGGCCGCAAGCTGCACTTCATCCAGGCTGCCGGTCATCTCCTTTCGGTAACGGGCCATAAACGGGATGGTCGCCCCGCCTTCCATCAGCTTGATGGTATTGAACACCTGCCAGGGCTGAAGATTCAGCTCCCGGGCAATCATCTCAGCAAATTGATTATTCTGATCTGTCATTATTACATTTTTTTCTTCCAAACAAAATTTCAGTACCCGGAATCCGGCCTTGTGACGGTATTTCAAGCTTTTCCCGGGGGTAGCAACTACCTGGTTCCGGTTATCATCAGGTTTGGGGCCCGCTTATTCACAGCTATCCTGAAAGTGTTTGTGCTGCTGAATATTTCAGCAAAACGCTTCTCCAGCGCTGAAGCCTCCGTCTCCAATCCCGGTGAACCGGCGAATTTATTGAAAACCAGCCGTCCTCCCGGCGTTAACAAGCGATACAGATTCCGGATAAAAGTTTCAGTTTCAAATTGCGGAGGCACAAAGCGGTCCAGGTATATGTCCACAACAATCAGTTTGTATTCCCGGGTACAACGCTCAACAAAATCCGATGCATCATCCCTGATGATTTCAACTGCAGGTAGTCGCCCGATGTTGAAATGCTCCTGTGCAACCCTGAGCACAGTGCCATCGAGTTCAACTCCTGTAAGCGGATTAGCAAGCCCCAGCTCTTCACGAAGAATCACCGCCACGCTTCCCGCGCCAAAGCCAAGAATCAGCACCTCATCACCTGGATTCAGGCAAGGGGGGTCAAGCCTGAAATACCTTCTGAATGCATCATGCAACGGTCCGTATGAATAATTTACATTTTCAGCATTC
Organism: uncultured Lentimicrobium sp.; assembly: GCA_964503805.1. Lineage (GTDB taxonomy): Bacteria > Bacteroidota > Bacteroidia > Bacteroidales > Lentimicrobiaceae > Lentimicrobium. Next base: position 3,886 of record CAZDBX010000128.1, read on the forward strand.
AACTGATAACGGCCGTTCACGAGGGCGACCTCAATCACAGGATTAACATCGCCTGTATATTGCTCAATGATCTGCCCGCCGGCAAAACTGGACAGATATCTGAAGGCATCACGGCTGATTTTCACGATGGATAAAGCTTTATGCAAAGATAAAAAAAGCCGGCTTGAACCGGCTGATGCATTTTCGGTAAACCTTAACCGGTCTTTGAGCCCTGTTTGCTCAGATAAGAACCGCAATTGACAAGCAGTGCTTTAATACATCATTCATTCTGCTGATGACGCTCTGTTAGCAAGGCCTACATCTGTTGAATGATAAGTTTCCGCACAATTACCGCCTCATCGCCTGCCAGTCTCAGGTAATACATTCCTGGTCTGCAGTTACGCAATGAAAGGGTGGATGAAAAAGGATTTCCGTGAATCAGGGAAATTACTTCAGTATAAATTCGTTTGCCCTGTAATGTAAACACTTCAAGATCAGCAATTCCCTTCAATCCTTCAATATGAATGCTGAATTCTCCGCTTGAAGAAGGATTCGGATATACCTGCATGCGGTTATCCGCATTCATCTCATCAAATCCATAACTGCAATTCTGAAAAGTGAAATACACTGCAATTTCCGCCTGATTAGAGCATCCGGTAACCGGATCGTCAACTTTTACATTATACTCCTGAATATCAAAACTGATTCCTGAAGTTTTTACTTCAATGGTCTGTGTAACTGCACCATTGCTCCAGAGGTAAGCAGATCCGGGATTTCCCGCATTCAGGGTTATGGTATCATACACGCAGACACCGATCTCGACCGGACTTATATACTGAATCCTCGGGTCATTGGCCGGCGGGAGGCTGATGGAAGGCAATGGATTCACCCTGACTCTCACACTGCCAGAAGTGGAATTGAACCCGTCAAAAACTTCTACAGAATAAACAGTCTCGACCTGAGGCTCCACAACAGGGTTGGGATCGTTCGAGGTAAATCCCGGCGGGTTGGAAGTCCATAAATATGACTCATACAGTCCTGAACCTCCACCCGGAAGCGCCTGTATCTGAGTACTCTCGCCACGGCATATTACAGAGTCTACTGCCGTAGGGTTCACATGAAGCGGCCCTCCTTCAACAATTACCAGTGTTTGTGAGCCGGAGGCACATCCATTCTGATCAGTAACTTCAAGGGTAAAGCTCTGACTTACATAAAGGTTTATAGTAGAGGTAGTTGGCATGGAGGGGGCCAGGACCATATCGGCTGGGCTCCACTCGTAAGTATAAGGGCCTGTACCTCCGGTAACGGATGCAATCAGCATGGCGCTGGTTCCATGCGGTATGATCTGATTATTACCGGCTGAAACTACCGGTAACGGGTGTATGGTCACAACTACGGTGCGGTTAACCGAAGATTCGCCATCGTTCACCGTCACGGTGTAAGTTGTAGTTTGCAGCGGAGCTACTGTCGGATTTGGCAAAGTTGAACTGAATCCTGGAGGGTTTGATGTCCATTCAAAAGTATATTGCCCGGTACCACCATAGGCAAGTACCGTAAGTTGAGTCTGATCACCGAGACAAATTGCAGGTGGACTGGCATAGGCGTTACAACTCAACACCCCTCCTTCAACGGTAATCAGCACCTGGTCCTGACCTGTACACCCTGTCTGATTGTCGGTTACCGTCAGCGTAAATGTGGTAGTCGTGTTCATAATAACCGTGGTCGGTTGCAACACATTGGGATTCAGTAACAAGGCTGCAGGCTCCCAGTGATAGGTATAACTTCCTGATCCTCCGGCAACTCCAGCCGGTATGGTATAGGAAGTTCCTTCCGGAATACCGGTATCCGGTCCGGCATTTACTTCAGGATTCGGATTTACCGTAAGATAGATGGAGTCTGTGGCTGTGCATCCCCATTCATTAGCCACTGTGCATCTGTACCAACCTGTGGTATCTCCGAGAATGGTCTGCGATACCGAGCCATCATGCCAGAGATAGGAGCTGTACTGCCCGGGATCCAGGTAAAACGCCTCACTCGCACAAATTGTCGTATCATTCCCCAGCGATACAGTTGTTGAAGGTTGAATCCTTATAAACCGGTTTACGGTTTTCGACTGGCCATAGAGATAGACAACCAGCCCTACGCCGTACAGACCGGGTCCTGGAAATGTGTAGGAAGGATTCATCACCGTTGAAGTTGACCCGTTGGGAAAGGTCCACTTCAGTGAATCCGGAGTATCGGAAGCACTGGCATAAAACTGGATCACATTGCCGTCGCATGCCGGCTCGTCCCAGTAAAAGTCAACGGTAAGATAGAAAAATGATTGTATAAATGGCGGAAGTCCATACCGGCACTCCCTGCCTCCGAGGTTAACCGCATTTTCAACAAAATCACAAGCTGTGCCCAATACATTGGGCTGGTTTATTCTGGAAAGATATGGAGATCCATACCTGGCTATATAAAGGCGGTTATCCGGACCTAACTGCAGGGCACCGATGGGATCAGAACTCTGTCCGACAGAAGCCACAACAGTTCTTGAATTCAGAATGGTGGTCGGATCCCCGGAAGAGAGATCATACTGATGGATTTTCCTGTTTGTTTTCCACTCACCAATATATAACCTTGAACTATTAGGAGAAAACTCCACGCCATAAGGACCGCCCGGATCCCCTCCCCCCGGATTTGTATAAGTATTATCTGTAACCAGATGGGTAATAACTCCGGTAGAGTTATCAAAATTATAAATACCTACATTATAGGCAGTATTATTTGCTGCCGCGATTTTTGTCCCGTCGGGTGACACCTTCAGGTAACCTTTGGAAGCCTGACCGATGTTGCCGACAAGCGGCGGACCTGTTGAACTGATAACAGGCGTGGTATTCACCCCGTCCCAGGTGATACGATAAGCATAAAAATCAGAATTTCCCCATTTTTTTGTGATCACCCAGAATGTCTGTCCATCGGCATGCCCGACCGCAGTAACCTTTTCACAGGCCAGCGGGACCAGTGAGATATTCTTTTCAGTGGTTACTACATCGCCCAAACCATCATTGAGCAACATATCGACCTTGGTATAGGAAAGCCCGTTGGCCAGGCCATTATCTGCAGCATCTACCGTAAAGATATAGTATTCTGTAGTGCTGCCCGGCTTTGGAACAATGATCCCGGACTGGGTACTGGACGAATGCCCCCACAATCCAAAACCATTGGGCATCTGCGCATGATTTTTATTGTACACAAAACGGCCATCTGTATAGAATTCGAGGGCTCCTGCAGCAGTGGAGATGGACGAACATCCTTCTCCTGTATTCAGCGCACCGTTGTTTAGGGGTACCGGGGGACCCATTGCAAAACTCAGCCCGGCATACTGGCCAAAGTACCAGTAATTGGCCTGTTTCTGAGCATTGACTGTTAAAAATGAGGTGAGCAATGCTAGAAATAATGTAATGTTTTTATAGTTCATCTGACAGCTGTTTTTTACCTCTCATATACAAATGTAAATATTTTTAAAACATGCAATAAAATTCCCCTGCAAAACTGTATGTTTATATGCTGACAACAGACAAAAAACAAAATACCCGGCTATAGCATTCAGGTATCTGTTCCCCGCTAACTCTGATGGTCTGTATCTTCAGGCTTAATACAGGTAAAGATATCCGGATAATTTCACAAATAATGCTGAAAAGTGAATGAGTCCCCTCCGGAAATTGACCCAATGGCTTCTCCTGCCCGGAAAATATCACTGACAAGGTATCATCTACTGAAGAAAAAAGCCGGGCAAAGCCGGCCTTACTTCTTATAATATTGCAGAATATCTATCGGAACAGCATAACGCTGCCTTTGTATTTAACCTTACCAATGGATGAAACATTCCCGATCACATTAAAGGTCATATACCAGGCATACAGGCCGGCAGGTGCAAGTTCTCCGTTATAAGTACCATCCCAGCGGTCGGCAAAGTTAGTTGACTCCCATACCTTCTGTCCCCAGCGATTATGAATCACAAGCGTATAATCTGAGATTCCGTCACTGGGCCCCAGGGGTTTAAAGTAATCATTTAACGCGTCTCCGTTCGGAGAGAAAGCCGTGGGCAGAGATATATCCAGGGCGATGATTCTGAGGCTGTCAGAGTTCAGGCAACAGTTAATATCAATATATTCTGCAACATACAACCCGGGATCGGTTACATTATAATAACGTCCATCGCTCCCGTCCTGCCAGAGGTATGAATACATATCTGCACCGGCATCGAGCGGAATTGTTGAACCCGGGAAGATATAAAGGCTGTCAGGAAGAAAACTTTTTGGTGGCAGGTTATTGATTACCACCTGTGAGGTAGTTGAAAATGATTGACCGCCGAAAGATTCAGTAAGTGTAACATTATATGTTCCGGGGCCACTGAAAACATGCACCGGATTAAGCCCTGCTCCGGGGGTGGTATTACCCGGGTCGCCGAAATCCCATGTTGCCTGATCAATATTGGAGGTGTTCAGGAGGGTAAACAGGGTTTCATCCCCGTCGCATTTGGTGTCGTAGTCAAATGGCGGGATATCAAAGAAACTCTGAATAAATGTGGGCAGGCCATTCTGTCCGCGTTTACCGCCAAGTGAGAATCCGGACTCATTGTAGTTGCAATACAATCCCGGGCGGTTGGGATTTTCTATTACTCCAAGAAGATCGCGCTGATAGCGGGTTACATATATTTTACCATCACGTCCCAGCTGCAATGCTGACACATCAGCTTCGAGCGGGGCGACATTAATTTCAGTCATCAGATTACCATTGGATAGATCGTATTGATAAAGATGATTATCCCTCCCGGTACTCAGGTTGGTCACGGTTACATACAATTTATTGCCGTCCGGTGAAAATTCAACATAGTAAGGACCCTGGTTTGGCGACAAAAGCGGAGGCGTAAGTGT
>CAZDBX010000129.1:0-8740 GCA_964503805.1 uncultured Lentimicrobium sp.
CTCCTCCGGCTGGTTGTTTCTGAGGTAAGTAACCCCAAGGTTGAACCTGAGATTGGAATTATAAGGCCATATTTTTAGTGAAGAACGAAATGAATCAATGGCTTCACGGGTTTTTCCCAGATCATCAAGAATACTGCCGAGGGTTATCGCGATGGCGGCATCGGATGGATTCAGCGCATGGGCTTCCCTGCAGAGGCGATATGCTTCATCATTTTCGTCAAGTTGCCACAGGCACAGCGATTTCTCATAAATCGCCCAGGCATAATTGGGATCACATGGACTTACTGAATCAAATACTTGAATTGCTCTGTGATACTCATTGTTATCATACAATTCTATCCCGCGTTCAACCAGGGAAGCAGACTGATCGAGGGCTGACTGTCCGGTCTGGGAAATTGCAGAAAAGGAGACAACAAGAATTAAAAGAGAAGTCAGGATAATCTTTTTCATATATAAACAGAGGTTGTTTGACATTCATATGATGAAACATTATGGGAGCTTAAATCATTTTAATCCAGGTAATTACCCTTTAATAAATGAAATTATCCGCTCTAATTATCTATGCCTTTTCCGCAATTTATCCTTAATATTCTCTACCGCTGCTATATTCCGGGAAAGGCTTTTGTGCTATATACTGATTCCGGTTTGCAATATTAAAAGGATTTGGAAATGGAATTCAGAATTTTCAATATTTATTGTCAGTTTAGAAAGATTATAAAAAAGGGAAATGGTGAAGGTTTGAATATCCCATGATTTTTGCCGGACTTCACTGATGAAATTTTTAATGAAATAAACATCTTTGAGCAGAAAAACAGGCCTAAATTCGGTAAACATTTTTAATTTTCACCGCCATTAAAACGAATTGACATGAAGCAGCTGATTTTACCTATTCTTCTGATCTTAAGCCTAGTATCCTGCAAGGGTCCCGGTTCGGGCAGCCATCTCATTCAGGACAAGGCCTACCGCGAGGCGGTGCATTCCTACTTCCTGACCCGGAAGTCCCTGGCTGCAGGGCGCGATTCGGTACTTTTCAGCGTTTTTGAACAGGATCTGAGCGTGGAAGAGAAAGAAGGACTGGAATTTCTGTATGCCTTTATGCCGCTGAGCGATCTGGCCAATCACGATGGCGCCTATTACCTTAAGCAGGTAAAGACGGCGCTGGAAGCCCGCTCGTTTTTCAGCTGGGGGGCTTCCGTTCCTGAGGATATTTTTCTGCATTTTGTATTGCCTTACCGGGTGAACAATGAATATACCGATACCGCGCGTCAGGTGTTTTTCAGGGAACTGAAGGACCGGATTGCCGGAATGGCGATGGCAGAAGCGGCCCTGGAAGTAAACCACTGGTGTCACGAAAAGGTGATCTACAAATCGACCGATGAACGGACATCGGGTCCGTTGACCACCGTGCGCACCGCGTTCGGGCGTTGCGGTGAGGAATCCACCTTTACTGTGTCGGCCATGCGTTCTGTGGGCATCCCTGCCCGTCAGGTTTATACCCCGCGCTGGGCCCATACCGACGACAATCATGCCTGGGTGGAAGTGTGGATTGACGGCAACTGGCATTTCCTGGGCGCCTGCGAACCGGAGCCGGCCCTCGATTTGGCCTGGTTTGCCGAACCCGTGAAGCGCGCCATGATGACCCACACCTTTGTTTTTGGCAAATACAACGGCAGCGAAGAGGTGGTGGAGAGCCGGGAATGCTATGCCAGGCTTAACCTCTTAAAGAACTATACCCGCGTAAAAACCCTCCCCGTTAAAGTGACCGGTCCTGAGGGAACGCCTGTCCCGGGCGCCAGGGTAGAGTTCGGGTTGTATAATTATGCAGAGTTTTACCCCATAGTGACTCAATATACAGCGGAGAACGGCACCTGTGCCGTTACCACCGGATTCGGCGACCTGATGCTGCAGATTTCGCATCAGGGAATTTCCGCTTCCGCTCTGGTGCGCGCCGATGAACAGGATACCGTGCATGTGAGGCTGGGGGATGCTTCCACATTCTTCCCGGAAGGGGTTTATACCCTTTATCCTCCGGTGAAACAAGCCATCGCTCCGGCTGATTCGTTGCTTGCCGCCCGGAACAATATCCGCCTGCTTCAGGAAGATTCCATCAGGGCCATATACATCGCGACATTTATTGATTCCATTGCCGGGGCGCAACTGGCTGCCGAACATAATCTGAACGCCGCAGAATTGTGGAAGTTTCTTTCACTCAGCCGGGGCAACTGGCCTGAAATCAGCAATTTTGTCAGGAGTCTGAACCCTGGAGACCGGGAAACCGGCATGGCGTTGCTGGCCAATATTTCGGAAAAGGATCTTCATGATATTCAGGCTTCCACGCTGACTGACCATCTGGAAGCGCTCAAGACCCATCAGCCTGTGCAGGTGCTTCCGGAAGAAGATTACCACCGATACATCCTCTCGCCGCGCATCGGGAAGGAGTTTGTTACCGGCTGGCGCAGTTATGTGCAACAGGCTTTTCCGGCCGGCATCGCTGATGAATTCCGCGCCGATCCTATGAAAATCAGGGAGTGGATTGCAGCCAACATTTTACCGGATACGATCAACAACTATTACGGTGTGCCGCTAAGCCCTGAGGGTATGCTGCAGCTGGGCCGGGCGGATGAATACTCGCGCAACCTGCTGTTTGTTGCCATCAGCCGCAGTTTTGGCATCCCTGCCCGCCTGGAACCAGCTACCCGGAGGCCGCAATATTTTAACTCCGGTGAGTGGCACGATGTGTTTTTTGCCGCTCAGTCCGGCAAGGGTTCTGTCCCCCGTGGCAGTGTCACCTTCCGCAATCTTTCGGCCGATAAAGATTTTGTACCCCGTTATTATGTGCATTACACCATTGCCCGTTACGACAGGGGCCGTTTTGTAACCCTGGATTATGAGTATGACGCTTCACTGCTGAAGCTCCCCGCCACCGTATCGGTAGATACCGGCTATTACCGGCTGATCACCGGCAACCGGCAAAGCGGCGGAGAGGTGGTTGCAGGTATTTCATACTTCAGGGTCACGGAAGGTGAGACGCAGGTGGTTGACATCAGCCTGGCTGCCGCCACCGAAAAATCTGGCAACCTGGGCAAAGCCGACCTGAGTGCAACGTTCAGGGGGCTGGAAGGCGGAGAAACCATAAAACTGGCTTCGATGACCGGTGAAAAGGGGTTGGTGGTGGCGCTGATCGATCCCTCAAAGGAGCCGACCAAACACCTGATGGAGGATATCAGGACTGTGAAGGCCGCCCTCGACCAGTGGGGAGGCAGGGTGTTGTTTCTGGTGGCCGCTGATAAGCTGTCGCGCACATTTTCGCCGTCGGTTTACCGCGATTTGCCTGGCGCTGCACTGTTCGGGCATGATACCGGAGGGGAGGTGGCCGCCGCGGTCAGCACCGTTTGTTCCATCGACGGAATTCCTCAGTGGCCCGTGGTGACCGTGATCAACGCCAGGGGAGAGATCAGCTGGCACTCCGAAGGATACCGCATCGGACTTGGCGACCAGTTGCTCAAGCAACTCAAGGAAGCGGAGAAATAGTTTGCCGGGGTGTTTTTCTGAAGTTCATCAATTAACAGGCCGGGACAACACAGGCACTGAAGGGGAATCATTCCCGGGAGCGACTCAGAAGCCTATGGCAATATGCAGACCGGCCCCGAAGTGATGATGCCGGGTGTCGATGCCGGCGCTCAGCACCGGTCCGATATGGAGCGGGCCCAGGGGAAATTCATACAATACTTCCAGGTGTGTGGCAAACCTTAACTCGTCGGGGTGTTCATCTTCAAAGGCCATACCCGGTGCCAGAATTATGCTGAAATGTCTTAAAGGCCGGTAGGATCCCGCCGGCCCAAGCCAGTGATGGCCATGTTCATCAAAAATCCTTTCATACCCGGCGCCAATGCCAAAACGCCCGTTTCCCAGGCTATACATATAGTGCAGGTGCAGGGAATAGGCCTGTTCATCTTCACCGGGAAACCATGCAATGGAGTTCACCAGGCCGATTTCGTGCCTGTAGTCATGGTGATGTGCATGTCCGTCATGTCCGGAATGCTTTTCCTCCTGGGCATTCAGTAAAGGGGTGCAGGAAAGTATTGCAATTAGTAAGAAAATTGTTTTTGTATTCATCGTTGCAGTTAGTAAATCAGTTTGCACAAAGGTGTGGGGTGTGCAATTTTTGTTTCGCATGCATTAACAACCGAACCCTGAAAATGATTTTCAGGAAATATTTTTGCCGAAAAATGATTGACAATAAAGGAATGAATAAAGAAAACAGGTTCGTTCAACGGGATGCTGTATATGAATCTGCCGGAAATGCCATGTGCAGCAAAACAGGGAAATTTTTCCGCGAATAGTAAGGAGGAAAAGCATTTTTCAAGAAAGGTTTGACGAAAAACCCCTGAAAAACTGTGAATATTCCGAAATCCTTTTCATCTTTGACCTTCTTATGTCAGACTATTTAACACTCGGCGAAGCAGGCGTGTATGCGGTTCCGGTCAGGGAGGAGGATCTGGCTATTGCCGGAGGCGGAATGCTTTTGTTCTCTCCTTTGTCGGGATATATTGCCGCTGTTGAGCCAGGGGATGTGCTGATGCTGCAGGAAGTGATCGCCGGCAGTATGCCCGCCGCGACGTTACCCGGTGCGGAGCAGTTGCTCGAAGGTCTGTTCGCGTTCGGCAGGGAACAGGTGCTGCATCATTACAAAGAACCTGGGCAAGGCGACAGCATTTCCATCCTTCCCAACCAGAAATGCAATTTTTCCTGTTCATACTGTTACTCGGCAAAAGGGCGTTCCGACAGTGAGTTAAGTCCGGAAGCGCTCAGGGCGATGCTGAAGTACTTTATTGATCCTGCGCGCATTGATCCCTGCGAGTTGAACATCCTGATTGCCGGAGGAGGCGAACCCATGCTCTCCTGGCCCCTGATCCACGATGGACTGGACTACGCCGCTGAACTGGCAGCTGAGCATGGCTTTAAACTCTACATCAGGATCATTACCAACGGCAGTATCCTGAATGAAGAAATCATCCTGACGCTGCTCCGCCACCGGGTCAGGGTGTGCGTTTCATTCGAGATCCTTGAAGAGCTTCAGCAACAGCAAAGAGGCGCGTTCCGGCAGGTACACAGGCACATCCTGACGCTGATCAGCCGGGGGATTATCCCGGAAATCTTTGCCACCATCACTCCTGCCGGGGTGGATCGCATGGAAGAAATGCTGGAAGCGGTGCATCAATCCTTCCCGGAAGTCAAAAAAGTGAATTTCGATCCGGTGATGGATAAGCGGCTTTTTGCGGGCACTGACGATCTGTCGGCTTTCTATCGCAGTTTTACAAGGAATTATTTCAAGGCTATGGAGGCCTTCCACGACAAAGGACTGGAAACGGGAAATTCCATCCTGGAAAAGTTCAGCCGGCTGCGCGACCGTTTCTGCCCGGGTTACCTCTGCCTTACGGCCGAAGGGACCCTGAGTTTGTGTCATAAGGTTTCGTCGCCATCCGATCCGGCCTATGACAGGTACTGTTACGGGAGCGTGACTTTATCGGGCAAGCCGGATATGGATCAGGCGAAATATGACCGGCTCCTTCAATACAATGCCGCGCATTTCAGCGAATGTAACGACTGTTTTGCACGCTGGCACTGCGGCGGCGGCTGCCAGGCCTGCCGCGACCATTTCAGTGAAGAGCAGTTTCGCGATGTCTGTAATTTCCACCGCGATATGCTCTATAAGCTGCTGATCCGGAAACTGAAAAACCAGCCCCTGTGAATACCCGGATGATGAAAACCGCAGCCCATGACATAAAAGATTTTTTTATCCCGCTGGAGCAGGGGGATGTTTATTTTATTCAAACGCAAGAGGATGTCTGGCTGGTGTTGTCACCCCTGGCCAATGCCATGTTGCTGGCAAAGGGCGATGCCGTGCAGCAGCTTGATTCATTGCTCAGGCAGGAGAATATCAGTTTCAACAACCACCCGCTTGCCGGAGCCGCAGAAGCGCTAAGCCGCATTACCCCTGCCGGAGACAGAATCGCACGAATTTCTGCCCCGCAGGACCTGCAAAAACTTTCCATACTGCCAACTCAGGCGTGTAACCTTTCGTGTTCATATTGCTATGCTGCTGCCGGCCGTTCGGCAGATCGCCTTGGCTGGGAGAAACTCAAAGGGACCCTTGATTATTTCATAGATGCGGGCCGGCTGAAAAGCCGCTACCTTACCATTTCGTTTATCGGGGGCGGAGAGCCGCTGCTTGAGTGGGAACTGGTGAAAAAGGGGATTGAATATGCCGGGAAAAGGGCAGCAGAGCAGGGCTTCAGGGTGGATATTACCCTGATTACCAACGGAACCGTGATGAATGATGAAATAGCCGCTTTCCTTAAAGCACACGGGGTATTGCCAAATATTTCGTTTGATATCCTGGAGGATGTGCAGCAAAAACAGCGCGGGTATTACGATCAGGTGATGGTCACGCTCGATTGCCTGATCAGAAACGGGTATCAGCCTTCGGTGAATGCAACCATCACCCCTGAAAACGTAGAAAGGATGGATCAGATGGCCGGTTTGATGTTCAGGCGTTTTCCGGCTGTAAAATCGATGATCTTTGAGCCGGTGGTGGATCCGCACACATTCGCTACAGCCCGGGCGCTGCGCGGCTTTTATACAAAATACACCCGTGAAATTTTCCGTGTAAGGCAGATGGCCCGCGAAATGGGCGGAATCATAGAGTGCCGTATCCTCAACAATATCGGGGAAATTCTCGACCGCGGCTGCCCGCCCAAACTTACCCTTACCCCCCGGGGCGACCTTACCATCTGCTATTGCGTGTCGTCCCCCCTTGAAAAATCGTTTGAAAAGAGGGCATACGGCAGGGTGGACGATCAGGGTAACCTGAGTTTTGATCAGGAAAAATTCTCGGCCATCTGCAGCGAAAATGTTTACAGTTTCGCCAAATGTGAACATTGTTTTGCCAAATGGTACTGCGCCGGCGGTTGCATGTGCCCCAACGATCTGTATGATGAAGTCCGCCTGGAAGTCCTCTGCGACTTTACCCGCGAACTGGTGGCCCGGGAACTGACCGGCAGGGTGCAACGCAGGCATTTCCGCGAAAATGGTGAGGATATACTGCAAATCCTTTCAGCAGGAGAAAGTGAAATCTCACCTGTTTATTCCGTTGGCTGAGCCGGGAACAACTTCAGGATAAGCGTATGGAGTCCTTACTTAGAATCAGAATAAATAACCTGAAAGTTAAAGTTTCGCTGGACAAACGGTAAATTTTATCAGATATTTGCATCAGCGGCACCCCGGTGCGCACGAGTAGAAACATGCCGAACGACTACTGTAAAAAGAAGTAGGCATCATCAAAAGTTATCCTGCCATGATTACTGTTGTATTTAAGGTAAAAACCGTGAAGAAAGGTGTTTACGCATGCTGTGATCATTGCGGCGGTTGCAAGTGCAACAATTAGTTCGCCTGCCAACCCCACTGAAGTGATGCTGCCCCGGCAGCATCACTTTTTTAATGCCATTCTGCCGGGATACTTTTCTGCCGGGATTAACTTTCAAAGGTTCATGCCCGTCTCCTCCTGTTCCGGTACCAATTTAGACCTATTCTTAATCAGGAAATATTGAAATTTGCATTACCCCATTTTGCAGGAAGTTGAAATCCTGCCGCAAATAATACCGTGAAACTACAAACCAGGCTAATCTTCATCCCATGACTGAAACGCCTTTACTTAACAGATCCCATATTTTCAGCATACCTGCAGGCGCCTATTTCGGCAGGCCCGATGACGCGGTCTGCATCGTTTATGCCCCTTTGGCCGACAGCGCCCTGATTGCCACACCGGATAACATCCGGATGATGGAGCAATTTCTTGAAGGCAATACGTCAGTGACCGACGAAACCATCGTGCAGACGATGGAAGCCCTGCTGGATCATGAACCGCTGGAGAAACTCGTTCCCCGCCGCGAATCGCCCGAAGCTTTTTTCAGACTTCCCGTTTTACCCAACTCCATCTGCAACTTTGCCTGCAGTTACTGCTATTCTGCCAAAGGCAGAAACGGCAGGGTGCTCAAAAAAGACCAGTTAAAAACCACGCTTGAGGTGTTTATTGATCCTGCCCGCATCAGCCGGAAGGAGCTGGTGATCTCCTTTCTGGGTGGCGGAGAGCCCATGCTTTCGTGGGACCTGGTAAAATACGGGATTGAATATGCCTCAGAACTGGCTGAAAAGGGTGGTTTCACCATTGACTTTTCATTGGTGACCAATGGTTCCCTGATCAACGACGAACAACTGACGCTGCTGAAAAAACACGATGTTATGGTCTCGGTATCTTTCGAGATTCTTGAGGAAATACAAAACATGCAGCGGAAAAATTACAATCTAGTGGCAGGAAATCTAAAGCGCCTGCTGGATGCGGGCATCAATACCCGCATCAGGTCAACCATAACAACGGCAAATGTGAAGCTGATGACACAAATGGTCGAAGAGGTGGCCCTTAAGTTCAGGCCTGTCAATAACCTGATGATGGAAGCGGTAACCGATGACGGTTCCTTCACAGATACGGATCAGCTCAGGGCTTTTTACGATGACTATACCGAAAATTTCTTTGCCGCTATGGAGGCAGGGGAGAAGCACGGCATTCAAGTGGAGTGTTCGGCCTCCCGCAACATCAACCTGCTGATTGAGCGCTTCTGTCCCGGTGAATTCAGCCTGACACCCTCGGGCGAGATCAGCATCTGCACACGGATTTCGGCGC
>CAZDBX010000130.1:0-8699 GCA_964503805.1 uncultured Lentimicrobium sp.
GCTGTTTCCGGGAGTTTAAAATCTGTCTTTATGAAAAAGAAAGTTGTCGTGCTTACCGGCGCCGGAATCAGCGTCGAAAGCGGCATCAGAACATTCCGCGATGCTGACGGGCTTTGGGAGGAATACAGGATTGAAGAAGTCGCCACCTGGGATGCATGGCAGCGGAATCCCGCCCTGGTGCTTGAGTTCTATAACAAACGGCGCGCCCAGCTCGGCACCGTTGTGCCCAATGCCGCGCACCTTGCCCTGGTGAAGCTGGAAGAAAAATTCGATGTACAGATCATTACCCAGAATGTTGACGACCTGCACGAGCGGGCGGGTTCAGCGAATATTCTTCATCTCCATGGTGAACTGGTAAAAGTCCGAAGCACGGCCGATGATTCACTGATATACGATATCGGATACGGAGAAATCGGGTTGGGCGACCTTTGCGAAAAGGGATTTCAGCTCAGGCCGCACATCGTGTGGTTCGGGGAGGCCGTGCCCCTGATTGAGGCTGCCGCTGACCTCGTGGCGGAGGCTGATATCCTGCTGATAATAGGCACTTCACTTTTGGTGTATCCCGCCGCCGGACTTATGCATTATGCGCCCGCGCGTTGCATGAAATATGTTGTGGATCCGAACAGCCTGCCGGTAGGGGGAATTTCAAAGTCCGAAGTATTGCAGATGAACGCCGGTGCCGGTGTTCCGCTGCTTGTGAACAGATTATTAAGTGACAATTAAGCATATTTTAAACCTTTTGAAATGAAATACCTGAATCATCACAAACACAAACTTTTGCTGATCACACTGCTGTCGGCGGTATGCTTTCTAAGTTCCTGCAAAAAGGAAGAAGATATCGATGCCATAGACGATCAGATTATCCGTGATTACATTGCCGCGAACAAACTTGAAGCGGACAAAACGGCATCAGGCCTCTATTATGTAACGGAAGAAGCCGGAAATACCCAGTATCCTACCCTCAGCAACGAAGTCAGGGTGCAATACAAGGGTTACTATACTGACGGCGAGGTATTTGACGCCAATACGCTCACCTTCCCGCTGTCGGGCGTGATCTCGGGGTGGCAGGAAGGTCTGCAGAAATTTGGCAAGGGAGGTAAAGGGAAGTTACTGATTCCCAGCAGACTGGGATATGGGAGCAATCCTCCGGCCGGAATCCGCCCCGATGCGGTGCTCATATTTAATATATATCTGATTGATATAAAATAATAAAAACCGGCATCTCAGTGTTTTCAGCATTTTGAATGAAAAATATTTGGTTTTTCCCGGGAATAAATCTATATTTGCATTCAAAATAAATGTATAAACATTCAAGATATGAAAGAACTTGATAAACAATTGTCAAAAATCCGCCGCTGGTGCGCCATGCAGGAGCGTTGCCTGGTTGAAGTAAAGATTCACGCCAACTCACTCGGTTTTCCGGATAAAAATACCGATAAGATCATCAAGCAGATGATTGATGAGGGTTTTATCAACGAGGAACGTTATGCCAAGCTTTATGCAGGAGGCAAGTTCCGGAATAAAAAATGGGGCCGCTCGCGCATTATCGGCGAGCTGAAAGCCCGGCAGATTTCTGATGCCGCGATTAAAGCCGGCCTCAGCGAAATCGACGAAGAGGAATACCGCAATGTAATCGTGGGGATGGTGGAGCATAAGATTGCCGTTACCGACCGTTCGAATATGATGCTGTTCAAGCATCGCCTGGCCAAACCGGCCATCGCCAAAGGGTATGAGCCGGAGCTGGTGGGTGAGATTATTGATGAACTGATGAAAAGGAAGAAATTATAGGAATGGTTCAGAAAGAGCAATTGACTGACCTCTCGAAAAGGCTTGACGCCTTAAGGAGGTTCCTTTGACATTGAAGGTAAAAAGGAAAAAATAGCGGAGGAAGAAGCCCTGACGCATCAGGCAGGCTTCTGGGATGAGCCGAAAAGGGCTGAAGCCCTGATGAAACAGATTCAGGAAAAGAAAAAATGGACCACCGGTTTTGATACCGCTGAATCGGCGGTATCAGATCTTTCGGTTCTGTTCGATTTTTATGAGGTTGATGAGGCCACGGAAGAAGACCTGGATCATCAGTATGCCGATGCCCTGAATAAAATCGAAGACCTGGAGTTGCGGAACATGCTCAGCAACGAGGAAGACCGCCTGAATGCCATCCTGCAGATCAACGCGGGGGCCGGTGGTACCGAAAGCAACGACTGGGCCGAGATGCTGATGCGCATGTACGTCAGGTACGGCGAGCGCAACAACTATAAGGTGAAGGAACTCGACCTGCACGAAGGCGATGTGGCGGGTATTAAATCCGTGGCCCTGGAGTTTGAGGGCGATAACGCTTTCGGTTACCTGAAGAGCGAAAACGGCGTTCACCGCCTGGTGCGCCTTTCTCCTTTCGATTCGGCCAATAAAAGGCATACTTCGTTCGCGTCGGTTTATGTTTATCCGGTGGTTGACGATAACATCGACATCCAGATCAATCCTTCGGATATTACCTGGGATACCTTCCGCTCAAGCGGACCGGGCGGACAAAACGTAAACAAGGTGGAAACCGCCGTAAGGCTGCGGCACGAACCTTCGGGCATTATCGTGGAATGCCAGGAAACCCGCTCGCAGGGACAGAACAGGGAGAAAGCCATTCAGATGCTCAAATCGCAGCTCTATGAGATAGAACTCCGCAAGAAGAAAGAAGCCATAGCCGTGATTGAAGGCAAAAAGAAGAAAATTGAATGGGGCTCCCAGATAAGGAATTATGTGCTGCATCCTTACAAAATGGTGAAGGACCTGCGCACCGATTATGAAACCAGCGACACTACCGCGGTGCTCGACGGCGACCTCAATGATTTTATCAAAGCCTATCTGATGGAATTTGGCCGGGATGCCTTATAAAACGGGTTATCTGTAACTGACCGGGCCGGGGTGGATACTCCGGCTTTTTTTGTATTTTTACCTGAATTGCTGATTTACCCCAATACTAAAAATTTAAATCATTCCTATGATCACCATCTATCACAATCCCAAATGCCGGAAATCAAGGGCCGGACTTGAATACCTGAAAACAAAAGGGGTGGAATTCGAAATCAGGGAATACATCCGAGAAGGCATTACCATTGAGGAACTTCGGTCAATGGTTGACAAGCTGGGGATAAAACCCTCCGAGCTGGTAAGGACCCAGGAAGATTACTACAAGGAGAATTACAAGGGAAAAACCCTGAGCGATGACGCCTGGCTGGAGGCGCTGGCCGCATATCCGCGTCTGATCCGCCGTCCCGTAATTATAAAGGATAACAGGGCCGTGCTGGCCGATCCGCCTGACAAAGCCGATACGTTATTCTGAATCTTCAAAACGGGTAAGCATTACTTGAACCATGATTTCTGCGACAACCTGAGAAATGATTCGGGTTGTCCCATGATAACAGCATAAAAAGGGAATGCTTCAGTTTGCCTTCCGGCTACCGGATGATTATTTTTTTGGTTTCATTGAAGTTCAGCGCCGGATTGCTCAAATGCAGGAAATAAATTCCCTTTTGCCGGAGATTTTGAAGGCCAAGGATAAATTCCCTGCTGTTAATGGTTGTTTGCAGAATTGTTTGTCCAAGCGTATTGTGCAATTCAATATTATATGAACTCAATACCGGATAGTTATGGTTGATAAGGGTCAACATATCTTCAGCCGGATTGGGAAATGCACTTATCATTGATTCAGACAAAGGAACCTCCGCTAAACCCAGACTATTTAGAGGCCGATACAAGACAGAATGATCTTTTGTTCCGCATAAAATTTTATCTTCTGTCGCATAAAGGCATAAGGTTTCCATACCCTCTAAACCGGAATTCCATTGCATCCAGCTGGCGCCATCATTGTGTGAGATATAAAGCCCGTCATCTGTTGCAATCAGAAGAGCGTCACCGTGAATAACAAGATCATTGACTTTTATCGATTCTATTCCGGAATTCAGATTATTCCATGAAACTCCTCCATTGGCTGAGAAACTTAAACCTGTGTCGGTAAATGCATAGATTTTCCCCTGCAGAAATTTAAGTTTGTTGACATTCATATTTATAATCCCCTGCCGGGCCTCTGACCAGGAAGCTCCGCGATTTGTTGAACGGAAAACACCCTGATCCCGTGTGGATGCATAAAGCGTATCGTTGACCATTAACAGGTCTGTAATGTCGTATGACCATATCCCATCATTGCAGCTCGTCCAGCTTTGACAGTAATCCGCAGAAAAATGTACGCCCTGTGAACTTCCGCAGAAAACGGTATCTCCCGAAAATGCAAAACAACATACATTGGCGGGACTATTATATGTTTTAAAGAAGCCACTATCTAGTGATTGCTTTGCAACTTTATTCACACCATACCCATAGTAAATCGTATCACTTTTTGAATGATAAAAACCATCCGAACGATAAGAAGACAATGTGTTTTTATGAATCCAGGAAACTCCATCTGTTGAGGTGGCAATGAAGAAATTTTCTTCTGGAGTTAAAGTACCGGGAGTTTCCCCAGTTGCCAAACAATATAGTTTACCGTCTTTTTCATATAGTTCACTGATTGCTGGCGTTTTCATTCCTTCTCCGATTTTTGTAAAAATATGTTCAGTTTGAGGGTCTGACCTGAATAAACAATCCGTCCATCCGGCAAAAACATAGTTATCCTGTTTTGCAAGGCACTGAAACCCATATTGTGAAATATCTATCCAATTAGCACCATGATCTGTTGAGTAAAAAGTTTGCGAGTAAAATGTTATATATATTTCTTCATCATTTACAATGACAGCTGCTATAGGACTATAATTGAGATCTGCTATTACATCCCAGGTTTCTCCGTTATCCTGTGTCATAAACAGCCGTTGAATGCCCCCGGCATAAAGTGAACCATTTTCAGTTCTTAAAGTGAAGATGTCCGGAAAATGCACAGGGCCTTCATCGCCATTTAGAATGAGAGTAGGAATATTATAAAACCGACTCCAACTAATCCCCCGATCATAGGAACGGTATAATCCAGAATTTGATCCTGCATAAAACACTCCATTTAAATAGGCCAAATCACTTATTCCTGAATAACTTTCTTGAAATCCTCCATACACAAAACTATTACCCTGATCCGTTGAGAAATATACCTTTCGATTGGCTGACATAACGAGCGTATCTCCAGCCATTATCAGACTTGTTACAACTTTATAATCAGGATGCGTTGTCCATGTCTGGCCCCGATCCGGTGAAATCATCAGCAATTCCTTTGAGCCGGCATAAATATGGTTTCCATCTATAAGAATGGAATAAAACCTATCGTTAGGAAAGGGGCTACTTCCAATTAACTCCCAGTTATCTCCATAATCGGTTGAAATATAAATTTCGGGAGCTGCGCCGGCGAATAACGTATCCCCGCTTACTTTCAGGCACCTGACAAATTCAGAGTATAAACCTTTTGAAGGATTCCACTGTGCCTGGGCATTAATAATAAACAAGACCATCGAAATACTGAGAAATAGCAGCTTTTTCATAAAAATCAGTTTTAGAGTAAAATGCGAAAGTTATTTTTGTGTCAATATACTAATAATGAGATTATTTGAATCAGATTAGATCCTTTATACTATTCAAAGATAAAAAATAATTATTTAACAGATTTGATTTTTCTAAATAAATTTCATGAGAAAGATACCAATTTTTTCAGTGATCCTGAATATTTCTGCCGGTAATCACATCAGGTGGGTTGGTAATCAACCCCTGCATCCTCCATACATAATGGTACATAACCAGCACATTGTTGCGGTAAACGGGAATGGTATCCGGTTGTTCTATCCGGATAAAATAATCTTTATAGAGTCCGTTGGGATCGGAAAAAGCATAACTCGAAGAGAAATAGTAGGCATCCATGCCCGGGTGGAAACCGCCGCGCTGCTGCGTGATCCAGGCGTATTTGTGGGTGCGGTCGATTTCAGCGAGGGTCAGCACCTTTAATCCCAGCGGCCCGGCCACGTAATAGTCGAGGTTGGCGGCCGGAAACCACCGCTGCTGTATGATCACGGCATCTTTGTGCATCCTGCCGGAGGCCGTATCCTGCCGGTAAACCGGCTCAAAACCTTCCCGGAGCTGCTCCCAGCCGTACATATCCAGCGTAATATCTTTAATTCCGAGCCTCTTTCCGGTGTCAGGATTAATGCCTTTATTCAGAAACCACCCCTGGCTGATCTGCAGCAAGGCCAGTGTAAGCACCAGCACCAGAAAGCCGGCCGCTCCTTTCAGCAGGGGTGGCAGCCAGGCGCCCTCCCGGCCTTGCGCGGTTTCATTCCTGAGGTACAATGCGGCCAGCGGCATCAGGGTTGTCCACGCGGGACCGGTCCAGTGGGGGAGGGTGCGCCTGAAAAGCGAGAAGCCGAGAAACAGCACAATCACCGGCATGGCGGTGGACAGCAGCAGGCGCTGCGCATCCCGGTTAACGGGTAAGCGTTTCCTGTAAAAGGCAACAATTCCGGCAACCCCCAGTCCGAAAACGAAGGGATTGTTGTAAAAGATTTGTCCGCCCAGCTCAATGGCAAACAGATCGGGGCGCAGCAGGGTTTTTACCACTTCCACCCGTTCGCTGTGAAAGCTGAAGCTGATGAAATCGTAACGGATATTCCAGATGATGACCGGCGAAAATATCGCCAGGGCAATCAGGATGGAGGCATAAACCTCCCATTTCCGCAGCCAGCGCCGGTCATACATCAGCAAATACAGTCCCGCTCCCGTAAACAGAAATACGGATGTATATTTCGACATCAGGGCCAGCCCACCGCTTACGCCGGCCAGTAAAACCAGACGGCCTGCCCCCGCGCCCTCGGGTCCGGTTTTGACTGCCTTCACGACGAACAGCAGTGTGAGCAGCCAGAAGAGCATCTGCGGCCCGTCAGGCATCATAAAGGTGCCGGAAATCACAAAAGTGTATAAGGAAACGGTATAAAGCAGGGCGGCATACCAGCCGGTGGTTTCATCTTTTAATTCCTTGCCGGTCAGATACATCAGCCAGGTATTCAGGGTGCCCGCTACCACGGCGCCCAGGCGGATAAACAGCTCGCTGTCAAAAAGCAGGTTCAGGCTGAACAACTGAATAAGCCAGCCCACCATGGGGGGATGGTCAAAATGGCTCAGGTCGGGATAAAGCGCGTAATTGATGTAGTACACCTCATCATTGCCCAGCTCGGTAAAAGCCGCGATCAGCAGGCGGGTGAGCGCTGAAACGGCGAGCAGCAGCCAGAGGGGATTTCGGTATGAGGAGACCTTGTTCATGAGCATGCGCGAAATTACGAAAAGATGGATTATCGGCAGTTTTAGACAGGATTTTCAGCCTTTATGTCAAAAACATGACCGCTGGCATCGCTGTAATACTTTCTGATAACATTTTGACATCCATATCATTGCTCAATACAAAGGAGTGTATCAATGGTTTATCAAGCAATGTTTCCAGCCCGTTCAGGTGTTGTGCATCTTTGCTTCTTACCCGTTGCGTCATTTTTATTTCTACCGCGATGTATCCGTTTTCAAGCTCGATAAGCAGGTCAATTTCCCGTCCATCAGCAGTTTTTAGATGATATAAGTTTCCGGAAAAGCCAGGGAATCGCGTTTGTTTATAGATTTCATCAATAACTGCACTTTCAAATTCATTTCCGGAGAGTTCCCCCTGTTTACGCAATATTCCACGTTGGATGCCCGGATCCAGGTAATGAAGCTTTGGTGTTTTTGTCAGACGTTTCAAATTGTTTTTGGCCCAGGGTTGCAAAAGAATAACCTGATAGCTTAATTCCAGATAATTCAGGAACCGGCGTGCTGTATTGGCCGCGATATCAGCCTCACGTGCCAATTGTGAAAAATTCACCAGGGAGCCGGTTAAAAGCGCTGTTGTTTTTTGAGTCTTTACAAAAGGTTCAAGGCTTCTGAAATCGGCAAGATCCCTTATATCCCTTTCAAGATAGGTGCGTATGTAATTGTATAACCACTCCCTGCGATCATCATCGCTGAGGCTTTCATCTGCGACAGCCGGGTAACCGCCGAAATTCAGATAATGGCTGAAAGCCTGAATGGCCGCGGGATGAGTTGGATAAAGCAGGAATGATGGCAATAATTCAGTCAAAGATTTGCCCGAAATCAGTTTTCTGAAAATAGACTCATGTACTGATTCGTCCCGTTCATTGGTCATTATTTCAGGCAATGTAAGCGGCATTAAATCATAGATGGTGCATCTGCCGGCAAGGCTTTCTTTTACCTGCTGAAGCAACAGAAACTGACCGGAACCAAGTAGTATGTATTTTGGTGTTTCAAACTGATCATACACTGATTTTATGCTTTCGATAAGCACCGGTTCTTTCTGAACTTCATCAAGTATGGCCTTTGGGTATTGAATTGCCCATTGATCGGCGCTCAAACGGGTGAATGGCTCCCGGGTTATGGGGTCTTCAATGGATAAATATTTGTATTCAGGAAAGCTTAGCCGTGCCAGCGTGGTTTTTCCCGTTTACCGGGCACCTGAAAGTATAATGATACGGCCAGATTTGTGTTTACTTTTCTGTATTACAATGTCTTTGAGTGTTCTCGCTTTCATGAAACTGGCGTAAAATTGTCATTGCAATGTATAAATATACGCCATAATTGGTAATTGTATGGCCAAATTTACGTTTTTATAGATTTTTATAAACCGGTTGAAGATTATTGCGGTG
>CAZDBX010000131.1:0-8550 GCA_964503805.1 uncultured Lentimicrobium sp.
ATATTTCTACAAAGATAATAAAATTATGTGTAAATAAATAATAGACTCTATATAAGGTTAAGGTTGTGCTTCGGCTGGTCTCGGCTTCGCTCGACCACCGTCGCTCAGCAACCAAGGTTAAGGTTGAGGTATGTAGGCTTCAGGAATTGAAATTGGAATGTTCCTTATAGGTTTTCTCTTAGTCTCCCCGTCTTCTTGTCTCCTTTTCAGATGCCTATAAATACGGGTGTTAACTGCAAAAGCACTCGTCCCTCGTCCCTTCGCAGCGTCCTTCGTCCCTTCGCAGTATCCCCCGTCCTTTTATACTTAAATCCACAATCCGAAATCCACAATCAAAAAACCAGATGCATCTTGCTCCGGTTTCTCCAGCCTGCATCATAGCGGTTTTCGACAAAGAAGATCAGCAGGTCGGCATCGTAGCGGTTTTCGGCAAACCAGATTTTTTTGTCTGCATCGTAGCGGTTCTCCACAAAATACCAGCGGCCATCGGTGTCAACATCGTAGCGGTTTGAGACTTTGTAAACAAGCAGATCGGCATCGTAACGATTTTTGACTACATATACCTTAAAATCAGCATCGTAACGGTTTTCGCAGGAGAAAATCTTCTGTGCGTTTACGAAGCTTACCGCTGAAATCGTGAACAGAAATGCGATAAGGAGCTTTTTCATGAAAAGAGTTTTCTAAAACCGATCAAAAACAGTGCCCGTTTATTAAAAATCGAGGTAAAAATCTTTGGTAAGTTCCCTGTATTCAAGGGTATAATAATTTTCCTCTCCGCGAATGCCCAGCCAAATGGTTGCAGGTTCGGCTTCCGGTTTTTTCCCGAATTCCATCAGCATGCGGTTAGCAGGACGGTGGGCGTACGGACGGATTTCCAGTGTTCGGTTGAGGTAAAATCCATTTTTCCTGGCAATCTCCAGGAACAGCGCAGCTTCCTTAACGGGCAGCACCAGGCTTAATTTACCTTCAAGCTTCAGCAACTGGTGGCAGCATTCTGCCAGCTCCGGAAAAGGCAGTTCATCGTTGTGCCTGGCCCTGTTGCGCGAAGCCAGGGGGGCTTTCAGCGAATTGACAAAAAAAGGCGGATTGGTAAGGATGTGGTCAAACTGCGGGGGATTTTTTGTGCAGAAGTCCTGCAGACTCAGGTTGAATGCCGTGAGCCTGCCGCTCCATGGCGAACGGCTGAAGTTGCCGTGGGCAGCCTTAACCGAAGCTGCGTCAATGTCAATCCCGATAATACCCGCTGCACTCCGCTGAGCCGCCATTAACGCCAGGATGCCGCAACCGGTGCCTATATCCAGAATGGTGCTGCTGCCGTTTACCGCGGCCCAGGCGCCAAGCAGTACGGAGTCGGTGCCTACCTTCATGGTACAGGCAGCATCTTCAACGCTGAATTGTTTAAAGCGGAATGCCATGTCGGCAAAGATACGCATTATCCGGCCAACGGATTTCAGCGGAACACAGCCTGCTATTAGCGCACTGCTTAAAGTTTCACAAGTTTGTGTGTCTCCTGCATTCCGTTTTTGATGTGAATGGTGACAAGATAGATGCCCGGTTTCAGCATTTCCGTTGAAACTAAAGCAGCCTGAACCGGATCACTGATGATTTGCTGCCGGATAAGGCTTCCTGTTATACCTGTAATGGAGAGTGTAACAGGATATTGAAGATTGCTTCCCGGTCTTGCCCTGAGAATGAAGCCACCGGAAACCGGATTGGGGGAGATGGTAAACAAGGCTGAGTTTTTGTCGGCTACCAGGAGGTTTGCAGTCGTCACCCCTCCTGTTGAAGTTTCAATCATCAGCCCCCTTTCCCCGAAGACAAATCCGTTGTCGTCGTCGAAAAACCAGGCAGTATTCAGGGCGGATGAGGTATTTGTGTTTAAAGGAAACCAGGTGTTGCCGCCATCGGTGGTTTTTTCGATGGTGCTGTGATACCCTTCTCCAATAGCGTAACCGACCATCGGAGATACAAAAAAGAGTGACCTGAAGGCCAGAAGATCGGGGTTAGATGATTGACAGACCTGCCAGGTCTGCCCTTCATCTTCCGATTTCAGAATATTTGTACCACAGGTGAGAACAATGGTCTGTCCGAATGGAAGGGCGATGTCGGATGCCGCGCTGCCTGTACCTGCTGCGATACTTTCCCAGGAAGCGCCACCATCGGATGATTTGAAGAGTATAATCAACGAATTGTCGTTCGATCCGGCTATGTATACTTCCTGTTGCGACCTGTAACTAATCCGCCTGAAGGCGCCGTTTCCCGGGGTCACTTCCGTCCAGGTAGTTCCCCCGTCGGATGTTTTTATAACCCGGTATTCGCTGCAGATCAGACCGTGGTTTTCGTCAAAAAAGCGGATATCAAGCGGGCTAAGAACAAAACCGGTGTTGTATTCTATCCATGATGAGCCACCATCGGTTGTCTTTGAAACCAATAGCGTATCCATGAAGTTTGGCCAGGCAACATAGCCCAGATTATTGTTGATAAAGTGAAAATCAAGGCCGGAAGATTCCCATTTGCTGTAGATCTGTGACCAGGATTGTCCTTGATCGGTTGTTTTTTTTATCCCCTTTCCGGCAACACCCCCGCCCCCGATGTCGGTAACAGCAAAGCCGGTGTTTTCATCGGTAAACTGAACTTTAAAAACGCTCCCTGAAAAAAGTCTGACCTGCTTAGCCTGCCAGCTTTGCCCTGAGTCTGTGGATTTGTGTACCATTCCTTTGTATCCCAGAGCGATTGCTGTGGATTGACTGAGGTAGGTGAGGCCTGTTGCAGACCACCAGGGAAGCCAGGGGTGGTCAATAACATTCCAGGTGATACCACCATCTCTTGTCAGCCAAACCTTAGTCTGATATTCCCAGGTCATGCACGCAATCATGCCCAGTTGTTCATCAAAAAATGCAAATTTCCCTGAATAAGCCGAGGGATCTTCCAGCACAGTGGTCCATGTTACACCTCCATCGGTTGTTTTACTGATGTACCCGTTGTTCTCAGGATTTTCGGAATTGGAGAAAATATATCCGTTAAAGGAAGAGGTAGTGCAGGCATCATAAATATAAACACCCGGGACAGACGGGGACAGATCGTCAGGAGTCCAGGTGGTACCGCCATCACCGGTTCTGAGTACCAGCGTTCCGCCGCAAAGAATGAAACCATTTTCCTGATTAAAGAATACGATTTTGCCGAACGGAGCATTCACTCCTGTTTCAAGCGGAGCCCAGTTATCCCCGGTATCGGTTGTCTTAAGCAGGAGACCGCCATACCCGGTGGCAAAACCCGTTGAATCATTGATGAAAGCGATGTCGTTGATGCATTGATGATAGTAGTAAGCGCCTCCATCATAGGTTACAACCCAGGTGTTTCCACCATCGGAGGTTTTCAGAATCGTTTTATAGCCACCATGGATAAATCCGGTATCACCGTTGATAAAGCAAACCCCAGCCAGACTGATAAAATTGTCAGTTCCGCCCGGATTGGTCGAAATTTGCCATGTTTCGCCCTCATTGTCCGATGTCATCAAGGTTGAGCCTTCTCCCACCGCAATCAGGCGGCCGGTGCCCGGAATGACAATAACGTCGTTGATCGAATTTTCCTGTGGTACCGGTGATATCCTGTTCCAGGCTTGCTGTGCATAAACGGCTGATGAGGTAATCAGGAAGATAAGGATAACAGATTGGAATAATTTATTTCTCATGGCGCTCTCTTAATATATAGATCGCTCAAATATAACAAAACCGGGCCGGTTCGCATATAAATCCGGAAAAATTATTAAAAATTAGTATCGGGTAATCTGCTACTCCAGGTAAAGTTCAATCAGCCCTTCCGGTGCACGGATGCTGAGGATGCGGTTCTCACGGTCGACGCCGGTAATGATTTCGTCGCTGACGGGGACGAGGATTTCTTTTTCGCCACGCATGATGCGCAGTATGGCCTGGTGGGGGTATTCAAGCACTTCCTGCACGACACCGGTATCGCCGAATGCTTCATCAAGGACGCGCCAACCTTTGATCTCGTGGTAGTAAAAGCGGTTGCCTGAGAGGGGGGGCAGCATTTCCACAGGCAGATACAATTCGCATCCGGTGAGTATGGAAGCCTGTTCGGGCGAGTCGATATCCAAAAAGGTGAATACCGCGTTGTTGTTGTGCCGGAGCTGGATGTCGGTAATAAAAAATGGAATCAGTTGTTCATTCATACGAACGAAAACTGATTCCAGATTTATGTAGTCTTCCGGGTCGTCTGCATCGAGATTGACCAGAAGGGCTCCTTTGGAAGCAAAAAGTTTGAGAATTCTGCCCAGATAGAAATACCCTTCCATAGTACCGGAAATGGCCGGAATTACTCGGCAGCGGTTTCTTCGGCAGCTTCTGCTGCAGGTTCTTCGGCGGCTTCGGCAGCGGCTTCTTCGGTTTCGCCGGCAGCAGCCTGGGCTTCCTGCATGCGTTTTTTGGCGATGGCTTCAGCGCGGGCTTCGTTAACCCTGGCTTCGGCTTCCAGGCGCTTCTTGGCAGCTTCTTTTTCGCTCAGTTCAATGGCTTTAACAGCACTGCTGGTCTTGTTTGCCTTGGATTCTTTCCATTCGTTGAAACGCACTTCGGCAACTTCCTTGGTAAACGCGCCTTTTGCAACGCCTTTCATCAGGTGGTTGTAGAGCAGAACGCCCTTTTCGCTCAGGATAGCCTTCACGGTAGGGGTGGGGTCAGCTCCTTTAACAAACCAGTCGTAAGCTTTTTCGAAATTGAGATCAATCTCGGCAGGTTTCGCAACTGGGTTATACGTGCCAATCTTTTCGATGAATCTTCCATCCCGGGGTGCACGACCGTCCGCAATTACAATGTGATAAAAAGGCCTGCCCTTCTTACCATGACGTTGTAATCTCATTTTTGTTGGCATAAAAATTAAATTAAGTAGTTAAAACTGTGATTTTTGAAACAGGGGTGCAAAATAACGGATAATTTCTGACATATCAAAGAGTTGGAAGGGATTTTTCTTGAAAATATTACTGGCGGAGGGTGTTCAAGTGTTCAAGTGTTCGAGTGTTCAAGTGTTCGAGTGTTCAGGTGCTTCGCAATGTGTAAATGTGATAATGTGTAAATGAAACCTGGTGGATTCAATGGGAATTACTTCTTATGTTTCTCAAGATCAATATGTATAGAAATTAGAACCGATGCTTTGCGGAACTTGCCGCAAGCAATCCGTAATCCGCTCCCGATGGCCATCGGGACCGCAATCCGAGTTTAAAACTCTTCTGCCTCTGCCGGAATCGTGTCCGTCATCACTACCTGTTCCCGGGCAGGGCCTTTCAGTTCGACAGCCGGAACCAGGCGGTCGTAATCTTCCTGCGAGATCCATTCCTTCCTCAGCATCTTGGAAGATACAAGTTCGTAATAGGCTTTCAGGTGCTCGCGCAAATCTCCGTTTTGGTCGAAAGAATATCTGAATGCTTTGGGCCGGGGCACAATGCTTGCCAGGTAAATGGATTCTGCCAGCGTCAGCTTTGAAACATCTTTGGCGAAGTAAAAGCGGGCCGCTTCATTCACACCATAGACCATGGGTCCGGTTTCTATTACATTGAGATAAACCTCAAACATCCGCTCCTTACTTACCAGCCGCTGCGATTCAATCAGCCAGGTAATCAGCATCTCCTCCAGCTTGCGCGTGATTGTTTTGTTGCGGTTCAGAAATACATTCTTCACCAGCTGCATGCTGATGGTGCTTCCGCCACGGGCAAAACGCTTTTCCTTGAAGTTGATGATGATGCTTTCGCGGATGGCGTCAGGGATAAATCCGTTGTGGTGGAAAAATGCGCCGTCTTCCGAGGTCATGATCGCATATTTCAGGTAATCCGGTATCTGGTTGAGGTGGCGGAAGTCGGGATTTTCAGGTCCTACCATAAAGGTCCGCACCGGCAGGCCCTTTTCGTAAGCCGTGTAAGGAAAGTCGCCGTTGATCCTTCTGAAGTCGGTGGCCCCGAACGAAAGGATGGAAAACCCTTTTTGTTTCAATGCAGCAGTAAATTCAAGTGAATCCGGTAAATCCGGGTTCAGGTCAAAATGCAGGCTGAAACCCAGCCGGCCCTTCACCCTGATGCCTGCCAGGTTTGTGAAAAGCCCTTCGGGCAATGCGTTGAAAAACACGGCTGCATCAAAATCCGGTTCATTGATCCGCAATTGCATCCTTCTTCCTGGTGTTTGATCATAACGTGCAAACAGCCTGAAAGCCTGTCCGTTGAAACTAATGCGGGTGGCGCTGTCAATTTCGGCCCAGGTATCACCGGTTTTGATGCTGAATTCCGCGCTGCCTGAAGAAAGTACCACGTCATAAGGCGAGATGCGCGCGTGATTGATACCCTGATTTGCAGTCCGGATATTTCCGGTTAACCGTGAACAACTGTCAGCCTCTTTTTTATATTTCAGGTCAAGCTTCAGGGTGTCAAAGGCAAGAAGCAGTCCCCAGCGGTGCTGCAGATAAGGGATTTTCACCGGTGACAGTCCGGTGGTGGTGAGGCTGAATCCTGCCGCGCCTGCAGAGGGCTGAATCAAACCGCCCAGGTTCCATTGATTGATTACACTGTCCTCAACCACATAAATCCTGGTGCTGAATGCCCGGTCGTCAATCAGCAGGTCATCCATCCTGAATGAAACGTAGTGGCGGTTGATCAGGGCGCTGGCCTGAAGGCCCGAGATGCGGATATTTGCCGGAATGTAATTGAATATCAGGCTGAATATGCGATCGGTATATGCTTTGTAATTACGTCCCTGAGCGCCGGGCGTGGTGCTGCTGACAGAATCGGAACCAGGGTTCAGCAGGAAAAGGTAATTGCTTTCACTCCCTTCGCGCCACAGGGTAAGCTTTGGTTTGTTGATCTCCGCAAACCCGAATTTAAGTCGGAATGTCAGCAATGCCAAAGGGCTGATATTCACTTTTATGCGCTGTATAGTCATCAGGGTGTCGCCTTCAGGAGGAAGCAGGCAAAGCTGATGGATGTTGACCGTGCTGATCCCGGTAAATCCGGCTTTCTGAAAGCTGATATCCATCCCGGAACTGGTTTCAAGCTTTTCAATCCGGTCGCGCAACATCCGGTTGAGCAGTACATTCCTGAAAGCAAAGCCGGCAAGCAGGATGAATGCCGGTAAAAGTACCACTACCAGGGCAATCCTGCGTAATTTCCGGTTTTGAAACATCTGATACAGCGGTTTGGAGAGTGCAAAGATAAGTCATAATGTGGCGTTCTCTCCTTTACGGGCTCCCGGATTGAGTATGATAAAATTTATCAACAATACAAACCCCCTCGGCTGATTTGACTAATTTTACCCACCGCAGTTACCGTTGTTCCTGATTGACGGGTAACTGTTTTTTGGTTCCTTAATCAGAATCCGAATCAGAACTAACAATTTATATTACAGGTATATTTTACCTGCAGGATAATTTTCTATGAATAAATTCACTCATCTCCACGTTCATTCCAAGTATTCCATTCTCGACGGGGCTGCCGAAATCAGCCAGATGTACGAAAAGGCTGTAAAAGACAATATGCCGGCTGTTGCGCTTACCGATCATGGTAACATGTTCGGGGTTTTCAAATTTGTGGCAGAGGCTGAAAAGTACAATAAGAAGGGAGAACCCCCGGTAATCAAGCCCATAGTGGGGTGCGAATTTTATCTTGTTGAAGACCGGCATCGCAAGCAATTTACGCGCGATCTGAAAGATATGCGCTTTCATCAGTTGCTGCTTGCCAAAAATCAGGAGGGTTATAACAACCTGGTGAAGTTATGCTCACTGGGCTATATGGAAGGCTTTTACAGTAAGTATCCGCGCATCGACAAGGAATTGCTGCTGCGTCATCACAAAGGGCTGATCGCCACCACCTGTTGCCTGGCAGCCGAAGTGCCCAGGGCTATATTAAATAAAGGAGAAGAGGAGGGCGAAAAGCTGTTTAAATGGTGGCTGGATATTTTCGGGGAGGATTATTATGTGGAACTGCAGCGTCACCGGATCCCCGAGCAGAATAAAGTGAATGAAGTGCTGGTGAAGTTCGCCCGCAAATACAATGTAAGAATAATTGCCACCAACGATTCACACTACGTGGAGCAGGACTTTTATGAAGCCCACGACATCCTCCTATGTGTAAATACAGGTGAAAAGAAAAGCACCCCGACCAATAAGGACTACAATGACGATGATTCGTCGGTAAAAGGCAGGCGATTTGCTTTCTACAATGATCAGTTTTATTTCAAGACCACGCAAGAGATGTCGGAACTGTTTTCCGACCTGCCGGAGGCCATTGACAATACCAATGATATTGTGGGCAAGGTGGAACTGCTGAACCTGAAGAAAGACATTATGCTCCCTCATTTTGCCCTGCCAAAGGGTTATACCGATCAGTTTGAGTATCTGCACCATATGACTTATGCGGGCGCCCGTCAGAAGTATGCCGACCTGACCACGGAAATTACCGACCGCATTGAATTTGAGCTGGGTGTGATCCGTCAGATGGGCTTTACCGGGTATTTTCTGATTGTGTCTGATTTTATCAAGGCGGGCAGGGACCTCGGG
>CAZDBX010000132.1:0-8500 GCA_964503805.1 uncultured Lentimicrobium sp.
TTCGCTGGCTGTGATGCTGCTCGACCATTACGGCATCCTCAGCCTGGTCGCCGGTTATACCAGTCCGCTGTTCAGCCGGCTGGGGCTCCCCGGCGCTTCCGCGGTAGTTTTTATCACCAGTATTTTTACCAATATCTACTCGGTGGTAGCCATCCTGGCCATGCTTGACTTTCCGCTGCGCGAAGGCACCATACTGGCAGTGATGTGTTTGATTTCCCACGGGTTCCTGATTGAGTCGGCGGTAATGAAAAGGACAGGTTCATCCGTGGCACGCATGGTGCTGGTGCGTTTAACGGGAAGTTTTCTGGCAGCCTGGATGCTGAACCTGGTAATGCCCGGCAAAATGTCTGAGATTCCCCTGCTTGTATCCGGAACCGATATTGGTCTTACAGCGGCGCTGCTTCACTGGCTTACCTCCATCACCTCCACAGTATTGAAGATTCTGGTGCTGGTGAACCTGCTGCTGATCGCACAACAACTGATGGAGGAATTCGGATGGATTGCGGCCATCAATAACCCATTGGGACCGGTGATGAAAGTCTTTGGATTGCCACGCAGTGCCACCCTTTCGTGGGTGGTAGCCAACCTGATCGGCCTCGCCTATGGTTCGGCCATCATGATCGATCAGCGTGAAAAAGGGCGGATGAGCCGCAGCGATGCCGATCTGCTCAATCATCATGTAGCCGTTTCGCATTCACAGCTGGAGGATCCCCTGCTTTTTATTACCCTTGGCTATGCCCTGCACTGGCTGATCTGGCCCCGGATGCTGATGGCCCTGCTGGCGGTATGGCTCCGGAAACTTGAACTGCGCTGGTCGCGGCAACGCGCCTGTCTGCCGGAGCCGGTCTAATCCGGCTCATTTGCAGACAGTAACCTGATCAGCGCGGTGAGGCGCTCCTTCAGTTCGGTCAGTTCGCCGGCTTTCAGGTCTCCTTTCATCAGCTGGTTTACCAATGCTTCGGGAATACGCGCAGCCTCCTCCTGCATGGCCCTTCCCTTGTCTGTAAGCTCAATCATCACCTTCCGTTCATCTTCCGGAGAACGCTTCCGCTCAATCAATCCCGTCTGCTCCATCCGCTTCAGCAGCGGCGTGATGGTGTTGGTATTGAGAATAAGTTTTCTGGCTATATCGGTCACGGGCAAACGGTCGTTTTCCCACAATATCATTAGCACCAGATACTGGGGATAGGTGATTCCCAGCTTTTCAAGATAGGGCTGATACTCGCGCGTAATCAGGCGGGAAGCCGCATATACGGGGAAGCAGAGCTGATTTTCGAGTTTTAGTTGTTCGTAGGCCATGGTAAACGGATTTAAATTTACTTCACCGGAAACAGGCAGTAGAGCTTCCGCCCGTGCTCTGGCAAAGTTAAGCAATGAATGGGTCGCAGGCGACGGAATTTTCAGGAAATGCCCAGCACCTTCCGGATGTGCGGCTCAAGGTCAGCGGGTTTGGTAACCGGAGCAAACCGCTTGGTTGGTTTGCCGTTGGTATCGATCAGGAATTTGGTGAAATTCCATTTAATCTTTTTGCTCAGAAAACCCCTCAGTTCGCTTGTAAGGTATTTAAAGACGGGGTGTGCCGTTTCGCCGTTGACATCCACCTTGGCAAACATGGGGAAGGTAACGCCGTAGTTGATCAGGCAGCCATCCGAAATGGAAGTTTCATCGCCCGGTTCCTGGTTGGCAAACTGGTTGCAGGGAAAACCAAGGATGACCAGTCCCTGATCTTTGTATTTTCTGTATAGCTCCTCCAACCCCTCATACTGGGGTGTGAGTCCGCATTTGCTGGCTGTGTTTACCACAAGAATGGCTTTCCCCTTGTAAGTTTCCATGCTGACCGGCTTTCCGTTCAGGCTTTTCGCTTCAAACTGATAAAAGTTATTGTTCATGATGATGATTGTAAAATGGTTTTATGTTCTGTTTTTAAATGCTTTAAATGCCCCGGTTGACCATAAGGCCCAGGCGATCAGTACAGGCTGAAAGAACAGCCGGATAAGCCGTGCCCGGTCGGTATCCAGGCCGAAAGCATCGATCTGGTTTACATACTGCGCGATGTTGCCCGGGAAGATAATCACGAAGAAAAGCGCTACCACCCAGCCTGTCAGTGCCTTCCATTTGGGCAGAGCCACCAGTGCCAGGCCCAGGATTATTTCCGCAAATCCCGAAAGCAACACCGTAAGATCATCGGGGACCGGCACCCAGTTTGGAACCTGGGCGACAAATTCCGCCCGCGCAAAGGTGAGATGGCTTACTCCTGCAAACAGCAGGTTCAGCCCAAGCAGGACTCTGAAAACACTTAATATCCAATGGGTTTTAACATTGTAACCCCACTGCAGTTTTTCTGAAATTTTCATTTCGTCAGAATTTAATATTTTATCTTTTACGATTATATCGTTCACGATGCAAAAGTACAAATAATTTTATATCGCAAGCGACTTAAAGATATTTTTTTTCAAAAAAATTGCGTGCGAAAAGTTAATGCCTCAGGCAAGCGGGCTTCCGGCAATTCAAAAAAGCCTGTGCAAGAAGAGTAAAATATGTTTAAAGACTACCTTAGTGTCTTCAGCCGGCTATGGCGGGCACCATAGACAAAATAAAGCACCAGTCCGATTACCAGCCAGATCAGGAAACGCAGCCAGTTGGTGATGCCCAGCTGCGACATCAGGTAAAAGTTGGTGAGCAGTCCCAGGGCAGGAATCAGCGAAAGCTCCTTCTTCACGGCGATCCAGGTGACGGTTACAGCCACGATCAGGAATGCGGCATGCGGTATTTTATGTTTCACCACATCCCATGCGGTTTCTCCGGGAAGGCGGTCGAAGCTGATCAGCGCCTTCAGGTCTTCGGGATCGAGTTTCAGCAAAATCAGAAACACGCCCAACCAGATAACCGGCAGCCAGTAACGGCTGTTGATATACGTAACCCTGAACTTTCCGCTGCCTTTGCTGCCAAGGTTTCCGGCCGGGGTTTTCTTTCCGTCAAGGATCAGGATACCGCCCGAGACCAGCACAAAGGCGAAAAGGGTTCCGATACTTGTTAGATCGGTGACCTCCGTAAGGTTCATAAAAAGTGTCGGTACGGCCACCAGTATTCCGGTAATGATGGTGGAAAAGGCCGGTGTCTGGTACCGGGGGTGAAGTTTTGCAAACACCGGGGGCAGCAGGCCGTCGCGGCTCATGCTCATCCAGATGCGCGGCTGTCCGACCTGAAATACCAGCAGCACGCTGGCCATAGCGATCACGGCGCTCAGGGCGATGATGCCCGAAAGTTTTGTCAGGTGTAACCTGTCAAATACAAAAGCCAGCGGATCACTCACCCCGAGCAGGTGGTAGCTCACCATCCCCGTAAGCACCAGGCTGATGGCCACATATAGCACGGTAGTGATGATCAGTGAATATATCATGGAGCGGGGAAGGTCGCGCTGCGGATTTTTACATTCCTCGGCGGTGGTAGAGATGGCATCGAAGCCGATGTAGGCAAAAAACACGCCCGAGACGCCCTTCAGCACACCGCCGATGCCGTTTGGGGCGAAGGGGCTCCAGTTCTCAGGATTGACATAAAACGCGCCTACGGCGATCACCATCAGCAGAATGGCGACTTTCAGCAGTACCATGATGTTGCTGGCCCTTTTCGACTCCCGTATTCCCCTGTATACCAGCCAGGTGATAAAGACAACAATGGCAAACGCGGGCACATCGGCGATCAACCGGAGCCCGCCCAATGCAGGCGCCATAGTCCAGGCGCGCCAGGCTTCGGCCAGTTCGCCCGGCAGATCCGCCAAGGGCATTCCGGCAGCAATCAATTCCGAGGCTTCCTTAAATCCCCTGGATGCGCTCAGGTAGTCGATCGCGAGGTAATCCGGGATATGAATGCCGAATCCGGACAGCAATCCGCAGAAATAGCCGCTCCATGAAATGGCCACGGCGATATTTCCCACGGCATATTCCATGATTAGGTCCCATCCGATGATCCAGGCCACCAGCTCTCCAAAACTGGCGTAGGCGTAAGTGTATGCACTTCCGCTGAGGGGAATGGAAGAGGCAAACTGTGCATAGCAAAGCGCTGAAAATCCGCAGGCAATTGCCGAAAAAATAAAAAGCAGGGATACGGCCGGCCC
The DNA here is from genome assembly GCA_964503805.1 of uncultured Lentimicrobium sp. GTDB lineage: Bacteria > Bacteroidota > Bacteroidia > Bacteroidales > Lentimicrobiaceae > Lentimicrobium. The sequence continues at coordinate 4,115 of CAZDBX010000132.1, forward strand.
TCCGTAAGCTGCAGCGTTCCCGATGGTACTGAAAATACCGGCGCCTATGATAGCGGCAATGCCGAAAGAGGTAAGGTCGCGAACGCCAAGATCCTTGCGCATCAGGTGCCCGGCTTCCTGCTCATTTTTTGCGTGAGCAAGAATCATGTCGATGGACTTGCGACGGAAGAGGAGTCGGAAATGCAAAGGCGGATTTTTTTATTTACCAAAAGTAAAAATAAATCCGTCAGATGCCAAAACAACGTCATTCAGTCCAAATAACTCTCAGATCCCGGACTGATGATTACCATCCCCCATATTCATTCCAGGGCTTTAATTCCAGTTCATCCGTTGTGAGGCGGCATCCGGCAGTAATAAAAGCCGCCGCCAGCTGTGCGTTGGTGATCAGCGGAATATTGAAATCGATGGCGCTCCGCCTGATGGTATAGTCGTTGTGCAGCTCTGTTTTTGAGAGGTCCTTCGGGATATTGATAACCAGGTCAACCCTGCGTTCGCGGATATATTCGAGGGTATTGGGTGTTTGCGCTTCATCGGGCCAGTGGAGTACCCCGGCCTGAATCCCGTTCTCTTCCAGAAACCTGGCCGTGCCGCGCGTGGCGAAGAGGGGAATTCCTTTCGCGGCAAGCATCCGGGCAGGCTCAAGCAACTGCACCTTTGACTTCACATCTCCGCTGGAAATCAGCACACCGCGCTCCGGCATGCGATAACCCACCGAAAACATGGCCTTAAGCAGGGCGTCATGGAAGGTCTCTCCCAGGCAAGCCACTTCGCCCGTTGAGGCCATATCCACCCCCAGCACCGGATCAGCTTTGGCAAGGCGCGAGAAGGAAAACTGGCTTGCCTTGATGCCAAGGTAATCAATATCAAACATGTTTTTGTGCGGCACTTCCACCGCTTCCCCGAGCATTACCCGGGTGGCAAGATCTATAAAATTGATCTTCAGCACTTTTGATACAAACGGAAAGCTCCTGGATGCGCGCAGGTTACATTCAATCACCTTGATATGGTTGTCCTTCGCAAGAAACTGAATGTTAAAGGGCCCGCTGATTTCCAGCGCACCGGCAATCTGACGGGTGATACGTTTGATGCGGCGGGTGGTTTCAAGATATAACTTCTGCGCCGGGAAAACGATGGTAGCATCACCGGAATGAACCCCCGCAAATTCAACATGTTCCGAGATGGCATAAACCACCAGCCCGCCGTTTGCAGCCACGGCATCCACCTCAATCTCTTTGGCCGACTCGATAAATTCAGAAACAACCACCGGATGTTCCTTTGAAACTTTAGCTGCCACCTGCAGAAAATGATTCAGGTCCTCAGGGTTGGAAACCACGTTCATTGCAGCGCCTGACAACACATACGACGGGCGGATCAGCAGCGGGTAGCCCACTTCGGAGGCAAAAGCCTCAATCTCCCCCATACTGCTCAGTTCGCGCCAGCGGGGCTGATCTACCCCGAGCCTGTCGAGCAGGGACGAGAATTTATGACGGTCTTCCGCCATATCGATGTTTACCGGTGAGGTACCCAATATCTTCACCCCCGAGCGGTAAAGCCGTATGGCAAGGTTATTGGCAATCTGTCCGCCGGTTGACAGTATGGTTCCCAGGGGCTGCTCCGCTTCAAGTATATCCATGACCCTTTCGAAACTCAGCTCATCGAAATACAAGCGGTCGCACATATCGTAGTCGGTACTTACCGTTTCGGGATTGTAATTGATCATCACCGGGCGGTAACCAAGTCTTCTGGTTGTCTGCAGGGCATTCACGCCCGACCAGTCAAATTCGACCGAGCTGCCGATGCGGTAGGCCCCCGAGCCCAGCACCACCACCGATTTTTTATCATCCTGAGGGGCAATATCCGAAACATCTCCGTTATAGGTCAGGTAGAGATAGTTGGTAAAGGCCGGGTATTCTGCTGCAAGGGTATCTATCTGCTTGATGACAGGCCGTATGTTCTGAGCTATGCGCCAGGCACGGACTTTCAGCAAACGTTCGTGCATGGACCCGGATTCGCCGCCCAGAAGTATACGGGCCAGCTGGAAATCGGAGAAACCCAGTCTTTTGGCTGCCAGCATCTGCTCCGGGCTGATGGTACCGAGGGTAAACCCGGCGAGTTTAGCCGCCATCCGGCTGATGTTGGCCAACCCCTGAAGGAACCAGGCATCAATGCGGGTAAGTTCATGCAGGCGCTCCACAGAATAGCCCCTTGAGAAAGCCTCCGCAAGCGCGTAAATACGCATATCGGTCGGTTCGCTGAGGCTCTGGTCAAGATCAGGAAAATCAAGATGTTCATTGGCCACGAAGCCGTGCAGCCCCAGCCCTGTCATACGCAATCCCTTCTGAATGGCCTCTTCAAAAGTCCGGCCGATCGACATAACCTCCCCCACCGACTTCATACTTGAACCAATCTCTTTGGAGACACCAGTGAACTTGTTCAGGTCCCAGCGGGGTATTTTACAGACGATGTAATCAAGAGCAGGCTCGAAAAGCGCTGAGGTTGTGCGGGTAACGCTGTTCTTCAGTTCATGCAGTCCATAACCCAGCGCCAGTTTGGCAGCCACATGCGCCAAAGGATATCCTGTGGCCTTCGAAGCCAGGGCCGAAGAGCGCGAAAGCCTTGCATTGACTTCAATAACCCGGTAGGCTTCCGAATCCGGATCCAGCGCAAACTGAACATTGCACTCACCGACGATTCCCACGCTGCGTACAATCTGTATGGAGATGCTGCGCAGTTTATGATACTCGGCATTGCTCAAGGTTTGCGAAGGTGCCACCACGATGCTCTCACCCGTATGAATACCCAGGGGATCGAAATTCTCCATGTTGCACACGGTGATACAGTTGTCGTATTTATCCCTGACCACCTCATATTCTATTTCCTTCCAGCCTTTCAGAGATTCTTCTATCAGGATCTGATCCGAATAGGAAAAGGCATTCCCCGCCAGCCGTTCCAGTTCGTCCATATTGCTGCAGAAGCCCGATCCCTGGCCACCCAGGGTAAAGGCAGCCCTCACGATAATGGGGAATCCGAGTTCCCCGGCGGCGGCCCGGGCCTCTTCTGCCGTAGTCACGGCGATGCTCTGCGGCGTATCCACCCCTATGGCATGCAGTTTATCGGCAAAAAGCCTGCGGTCTTCGGTTTCGATGATGGCTTCAACGGGGGTTCCAAGCACCCGCACGCCATACTGCGCAAGGGTTCCCTGTCTGTACAATTCCACCCCGCAATTCAGTGCGGTCTGACCGCCAAATGCCAGTAATATGCCATCAGGGCGCTCTTTCTCTATAATTTTCCCGACGAAAAGCGGGGTAACCGGCAGAAAATAGACGGTATCGGCCACCCCTTGCGAGGTTTGCACGGTTGCGATATTCGGGTTGATCAGCACCGTGTGGATTCCTTCCTCACGCAATGCTTTCAGCGCCTGGGACCCGCTGTAGTCAAATTCCCCGGCTTCTCCGATTTTCAGGGCTCCCGAGCCAAGTACGAGCACTTTTCTGATCTGGTGTTTCATCATGATCCTCTGATTCAAAAATTACTTACGTCCTGAAAAGCGGCTGACCTCAGCTAAAAATTCATCGAACAGATACTCGGTGTCAGTCGGCCCGCTCGATGCTTCAGGATGAAACTGCACCGAAAAATGGGGCAATTCGCGGTGCCTGATCCCTTCGTTCGTGCCGTCGTTGAGGTTGATAAACCATTCCTGCCATTCGCTGCCAAGGGTTTTACTGTCAATGGCGAAGCCATGGTTTTGCGAAGTGACCAAAGCTTTGTTGGTTTCTGCCTGAAGCACTGGTTGGTTATGACTCCGGTGACCGTATCTGAGCTTAAAGGTATCGGCCCCCGAGGCCAGCGCCATCAGTTGATTTCCAAGGCAAATCCCGAAAACGGGCATCGGCTGGACCAACTGACGCTTCAAATGCCTGATGGTAGCTTCACATTTCTTCGGATCGCCCGGACCGTTTGAAAGGAAAAGCCCGTCGTATTCCAGATTGCTGAAGTTATAATCCCAGGGAACCCTGATCACCGTGGTGTCGCGCTTAAGAAAGTGGCGGATGATGTTATACTTAACGCCCAGATCGACCAACAGAATTTGATACCGGCCATTCCCATACCGGATCACCTCCTTCGTACTGATTTCGGCCACCAGATTCTCCGAATTGGGATCACGCCAGTTTACCTCTTCTCCGTCCACAATGATTTTGCCTGTCATTGCACCGTGCTCGCGGATGATCTGGGTAAGAGCCCGGGTGTCAATGCCTTCAATAGCGGGGATACTGTGCTCAGACAGCCAGGATGCCAGGCTCCTGCCCGCATTCCAGTGGCTGTATTGTTCGGAATATGATGAGATGACAAGCCCGCTGATATGGATCTGATCAGACTCAAAAAAAG
>CAZDBX010000133.1:0-8483 GCA_964503805.1 uncultured Lentimicrobium sp.
TGAAGGAAGCAATTGCCGGGATGGCAGCCAGGATCAGGGCGTAACCGACCAGCAGTTTTGTGGTGTCAGGCTTTTCCGAAGCGATTACCCTCCACTCTTCTTTGGGTTTGGTAATGATGTTGATCACCCGCTGGATAAGGTTTGTATGTTTCGTCGTTCCGTATACAGGCTCTTCATAAGCCGGCTGAGGCGCCTGATAAACCGGAGGGGGAGGCGGGGTTACGGGCTGGTTGACCGGTGGTTGAGGCTGGCTCTCAGCCTGGATCGGTTTGCCGCATGAGGGACAGAATTTCACGCCTTCGCGAAGTTCACTACCACAACTTGTACAGAATTTCATAATGTTATTTTTGTTAGGTTAATGGATTTTCGTGATATAAGTAATACCTGGCAGCCCGGAATAGTGATAAATTAGCAGAGAATCGCTTTCTGCCTAACAAAAATACCGAATCAATCGCCCTGTGGCAAGCGCAGATTGTTATTTAAAACTGATCTAAAGAAGAGGTATGTATCTATATTATACATGTATATGCTTGTAAATGGTTTACCGGCAAAAGGACGCTTGCGCGAAATTCCGGAATATCATCTGTTAACGGCCTGAATTACTGCAAATACCTGACTGTTTTGCTGAGCAGGGTATCCCCGGTAACAGACTTTCAGTTGTAAAAACAGGGGTAATTCGTTACTTGAAGTGCCGGAGTTAAAGATTTACTTAGTAATTTGGAGTGTAATCCATGAAATAATTTCACAGAGACGCACAGAGAATCACAGAGAAGTCACTGAGGTTCTAAGAGGATTGTATTCTTCTCTGTGGTGCTTTGTGATGCCCCGGTGAGTTCTGTTTAACTGGTTTTTTATAAAGGCCCGGCGAGTCAGATTTTGAGGAAAAGGCCTTTTACACCTGCTGATGATTTTTCCCCTACTAATAGTTGGTTTTTATGTCCTGACAGCAATCGCGATGAAGCCGGAATTACCCGGTATTACTGCCAGTCAATTTCCCCGCTGCCGTAACAGAGTTCGCCCGCGGCGTCGTAAACCACGCCAAACTGTCCGGCGGCCACCCCCGAAACGGGTACTTCCGATTCGATAACGGCACCGCTTCCGGTAAATACCAGCCTTCCTTTGTTAAACTCGGGCGTGTGGCGGATCTTGAAGGTGATATCCGCGGGCCGGCTCAAATCATGCCAGGGATTGCCAGAGATAAAGTGGAATCCTTTAAGCTGTATGCTGTTGCGGTACTGGGTCAGGGGGTCGTAGCCGTTCGAAACGTAAACCACGTTCTCGTTCGTATCCTTTTTCACCACAAACCAGGGGCCCTGGCTGAGCCCCAGCCCCTTGCGCTGCCCGATGGTATGAAACCAGTACCCTTTGTGTTTGCCCAGGATTTTCCCGGTTTCCAGTTCCACGATATTTCCTTCCTTTTCGCCCACATACTTCCGGATAAAATCATTGTAGTTCACCTTTCCCAGAAAACAGATGCCCTGGCTGTCCTTGCGGCCGGCGCTGGGCAGCCGGGCTTCAGCGGCAATCCTGCGAACCTCGGATTTCGGCAGCCCGCCGATCGGAAACATCAGTTTCTGCAGCTGCGCATAGGTAATCTGGGCCAGGAAATCGGTCTGGTCCTTGAACTTATCTTTTGCCGTTGCAAGGTACTTGATGCCATCCCTGAACTGTGTTGAAGCGTAATGCCCCGTGGCAATCGCATCGAAGTCTTTTCCGTATTTATCGTTGAAACTGCCGAATTTGATCATGCGGTTGCACATCACATCCGGGTTGGGCGTCAGTCCTTTTTTTACGGAATCTATCGTATAGGCCACCACGCTGTTCCAGTACTCTTCCTGCAGGGTTACCACTTCCATGCGCAGCCCGTATTTCTTTGAAAGCCAGGTGGTGATTTCGATATCCTCTTCCGAAGGGCAGTCCAGAAAGCCTTCCCTGTCCTTCATCCCGATAAGGATGTAAAAGATCACAGGCTCATAACCCTGCTCTTTCAGCAGGTGAAGCATAACGGAGCTGTCGACTCCGCCGGATACGAGGGCGGCTATCTGCATGTACTGATTTCGGATTTCGGATTGCCTGATTTCTCAGCGTTTGCAAAATTACATTAAAAAAATGACAGCCTCTGCTGTTTGCAGATGCTATCTGCGGATCCGAAAACCCGGAGTCAATAAAAAGACCCAACAAGTTGAAATAGAGAACCTGTTAGTTCACCTCAATGGATATTGGTCACGATAGCTGACGGGAAGAAATAGAAAATCCGAAAAATCAAAGTAAAAAGAAGACCTAACAAGTTAAAAGAAAACTTGTTAGGTCACCTCAATAGAAATTAGGTCTGAAAGCAATTGGGATCGGAAGTCAGAAGTAAAAGATCAGAAGTTGAAATTATCAATCCGAAATCCGCAATCTAAAATCCGAAATCCGAAATCCGAAATCCGAAATTTTTAGATCAGTCCTTTCGCATGTTTCTCACCGATCACCTTCAGCATATCTTCGGTCATGGCGCGGAGGTTCCATTTCGGGTTCCAGCCCCACTCATGGCGGGCGCAACTGTCGTCCATGCTGTTGGGCCACGAATTGGCGATGGCCTGTTTCATGGGATCAACATTGTAGGTCATTTCGAAATCAGGAATATGCTTTTTAATTTCTGCGGCAATAATCTCCGGATCGAAACTCATGGCGGTCACGTTGAAAGAGTTCCTGTGCCTCAGCTTTGAAGGATCGGCTTCCATCAGGTCGATGGCGGCTTCGATGGCATCGGGCATGTACATCATATCGAGGAAGGTGCCGGCGCCCAGCGGACAGGTGAACTTTTTGTGTTTGATGGCCTCATAATAAATTTCAACGGCGTAATCGGTGGTGCCGCCGCCGGGCAGGGTAACGTTTGAAATAATGCCCGGGTAACGGACCGAACGGGTGTCCACACCAAAACGTTTGAAATAGTAATCGCTCAGCAGCTCACCGGCAACCTTTGAAACGCCGTACATGGTCTGCGGACGCATGATCGTATCCTGGGGGGTGTTGTCGAGGGGGGTGCCACCGCCGAAAGCGCCGATGGAGCTGGGGGTTGAAACGGCGCAGCCATATTCGCGGGCTACCTCAAGGCAGTTCATCAGTCCGCCTATGCCGATATTCCAGGCAACCTGGGGTTTGCTTTCGCCCACTGCCGAGAGAATAGCTGCCAGGTTATAGATGGTGTCTATTTTATACTTTTTAACAACATCAGCAATCTGTTGGGCATTGGTGGCGTCAACCACCTCAGCGGGACCCGATTCCAGCAGTTCGCCGGTGGGTAAGGTTGAGCGGTATCCGGCAACCACATTGCCGTTGCCATATCTTTTGCGAAGTTCAAGGGTGAGTTCTGATCCGATCTGGCCCACCGAGCCAATTACCAAAATGTTTTTCATGGGTTTAAGTAGGTTTATTTGTTTGTTAACCGGTTAACAATGAGTGCGGCAAATGTACAATAATTTGAATAATCGCAAAATATTTAGAAGGTTGGGGTCATTTCATTTCAATAATTTCACAACCGGTTTGTTGTTTGAAACCTGTTAGTTCCGGGGACTTTCACTTGAAGGTATTTAACACTGAAGACAAGAACCGATGCTAGTTTCAAGCCTTTCGGGAGAAATGGATCTATCCGGAAATTACCTGGTAATATTTGATTCTTAAACATTGTTGTCAGGGAATATAATTATAATTTGACCGGAATGCTTTATTAGGTGTCGGTTTCAGAAAATTATAACAGCGTACAACTTACTTTTAAATATTTAGCTACTAAGCGTTTCACTGAGCCTGCCGAAGTGGCACAAAGGCACCAGGTTGCACAAAACCTGTTTTTCTCATTTAGTGATAGTTAGTGTCTTCGGGTCTTTGTGGCAAATTCTTTCTTTTTTATCCGGACAATGTTGATTCTTAAATTCATCCGGAAATTTTCCCAAGGATAACAATTGCTAAAAATTTTGGGTAGCAGCCCAAAACAATGAATTTTATGGGGTAAATCCGGGTTGTGCAAAATATTGACCGACCTGTCAATTGATAACAATATTTGACAAAAAGGTTAACAGATTGAAATAGATTGACAGCAAGATGTTGTATTTGTCAAAAAATGTGTATATTTGACAAAAAGAAGCATAAATGTCAGATCAAATTGAACCATACGATAGAAACACGCCCTATAACAGCTTACCACTTCTTCCGCCAGATGATGGCAAGGTTGAAACCAAAGAAGTTTATAAGGCCTTAAACAATGCAAATAAAGCCCTTGCTGAGCTGAAAGGAATTGCAAAAAAACTGCCGAATCAATCAATGCTTGTGAATACGATCGCGCTCAGAGAGGCAAAAGCCAGTACAGAGATTGAAAACATATTTACAACTGATGATGAACTTTATAAAGCACTCACAATTAGTGAATACGGGTTAAATGGTAATGCTAAGGAAGTTCTGAGATACAGGCAGGCACTTTGGAAAGGATATAACGATATTGTAAACAATCAGGCGTTAACCAGTGAAACCCTGATTGATATTTACCAGGAAATCAAGCAGGTTAAAGATGGAATAAGGCCACCTCAAACCGAAACCGTTATAATTAAACGAGGAAGCGGGCAGTTGTCGGGCGAAGTGGTATATACCCCGCCACGAGGAACTCAGGTTATACAGCAGAAATTAAATAATCTGATTGAATACATCAACGATGACTCGAAATATGACTATGATCCACTACTGAAAATCGCAATTTCGCATTATCAATTTGAAGCCATTCACCCATTTAGAGACGGGAACGGAAGAGCAGGAAGAATTCTGATTATTCTGTTAATGATTCAAAAGCATCTGTTGGAAGTTCCAATCCTTTACTTAAGCGCATACATTATTAAAGAAAAAGACGAATACTACGAACTTTTAAAAAATGTAACCACCCTTCGAAGATGGGATTCATGGATAATTTATATTCTCAGGGCCATTGAAGAAACATCAAAATATACAATCAGCAGGATCGGAGAAATTGACAGGTTGTATTCAAGAACAATTGAATTAGTTAATGAAAGGTACCCATCAATAAGAAAAGAGTTCATTGAAAAACTTTTTGAGCAACCTTACATAAGTCCGAAGAAATTGATAGATAAGAATATTAAAAGTCTTAATACAGTTAAGAAATACCTTAAACAACTTGAAGAAACGGGTATTTTAGTTCCTGAAAAGATTGGTAAGGAGATCGTTTACCTGAATATTGACCTATACAACATTTTAGCTGAATCATAAACAAGTATTTTGAACGACACGGGCAATAACATGCCATCTCCTTTAGTGCGGATAAACGGAGGGATTGAGGTGGGTTGGGTTGGCACGTTGCATACAAGAATCCGATACAGTCAGAGATTTATTTTTAACAGAAATTCTTACAATTTAAGCAGAGCGATTCAGCCTGATTGAGCTGAACGGATTTTCGCATATAGCTATTACAGGTATGGTAAAATCACCGATAATAATTCATTAAAATAGCCAGGCCTGAAAATCAAAAGTGATATCTTTGCGCCACTGTTATTCCAAAAACAATCAACTGTAACTTTAAAAAAATACACTATGTACGATCGTCTTCAGGCCCATCTGCAGAAAGAACTGGCCGACATCCGGGAAGCCGGACTCTACAAGAATGAACGGGTTATCACCACTCCCCAGGGAGCTGAAATCAAGGTGAACAGCGGCGCCGAAGTGCTGAACTTCTGTGCAAACAACTACCTCGGATTATCCAACAATCCCAAACTGATCGCCGCCGCCAAGGAAGCCCTCGATACCCACGGTTACGGACTTTCGTCGGTTCGTTTTATCTGCGGCACCCAGGACCTTCACAAAAGACTGGAAGCCAAGATTGCCGAGTTTTTCGGCACGGAAGATACCATTCTGTATGCAGCCTGTTTCGATGCCAACGGTGGTGTGTTTGAGCCCCTTCTCGGTGAAGATGATGCCATTATTTCGGATGCCCTGAACCATGCTTCCATCATCGACGGTGTTCGCCTCTGCAAGGCACAGCGCTATCGCTATGCCAACGCCGATATGGCCGACCTGGAAGAGCAGCTGAAACTTGCCCAGGCCCAGCGCTTCAGGCTGATCGTAACCGACGGCGTATTCTCTATGGACGGCAACGTGGCCCCTATGGACAAAATTCACGAACTGGCTCAGAAATACGATGCCATGGTGATGGTTGACGAGTGTCACTCTGCCGGTGTGGTTGGCGAAACCGGCCGCGGGGTAACCGAGCTTTTCAACATCCGCGGAAAGATTGAAATCATCACCGGTACGCTGGGCAAGGCCTTTGGCGGAGCCATCGGCGGATTTACCACCGGTAAAAAGGAAATCATCGAAATGCTGCGTCAGCGTTCACGTCCCTACCTTTTCTCAAATTCCATTCCTCCCACTGTTGCTTCCGCCGGTATCAAGATGTTTGATATGATGGCCGAAACCAATGAACTGCAGGATCGTTTGCACGAGAATACCGCTTATTTCGTGAAGAAGATGGTGGATGCAGGATTTGATATCAAACCTACCAGCAGCGCCATCTGCGCCGTGATGCTTTACGATGCCAAACTGAGCCAGGATATGGCCGCCAAACTGCTGGACGAAGGCATCTACGTGATCGGATTCTACTACCCGGTTGTGCCCAAAGGACAGGCCCGTATCCGCGTTCAGATCTCAGCCGCCCACAAGCGCGAGCATCTGGATAAATGTATTGCAGCCTTTACTAAAGTTGGCAAGGAGCTGGGAGTACTGAAGGGATAAAATCCTCCCGCTTACGATTTTCAGGACGCCCGGTTATCGACCCGGGCGTTTTTGCTTTCTGCTGGATTTTCAGCATTAACAATCAGAAGAGTTGGCTCCGGAGGCGCAGCTGCGCGTTAGAGTAAATCAGGAGAATGCAAATTGTTATGTAATTCCAAAGTTCAATTTTCGATTTACATAAAACATCTTGTTTCGTAAGCCTGATTAACCACCTAACCCAAACCGGTCAGGTTGGAACAAGACATGTTCTATCCTTGCAACCATCCTTATTTTGTACTTGTCTTTGATTCAGCAGGAGTTTGGGCGTCTCATAATTTCTGATGGGCGAGAATCATGTTTCATTTTTTATCCGCTTCAATCACCGCGCGGATTTCATGATACTGAAACCCATCCCCCAGCGCCTCTTTCAGGGTTTTCAGCGAAACGGTACCATGTGTCTTAATGGCTGCACGGATGGCCGGGGCCTTCGTGATATCGATCAGTTGATGTAGCTGTATTTCTCCGGTCGGAAGAAAGCCGGTCAGATGGTTATAGATGGTCTGAATGGTAAACTCCCGCTCAGCGGCAATTTGTTCTACCGTTTTACCTTGCCGGAACAGGTCAAGCGAAAGGGCGCCGGGCCGCACCTTGCTCAGTTTTGGCGTTTTTGACATTTTTGGCTTTCTCTCCCTTCCGCCTCCGGGCATTTTCAGATGTATGCGGCTACCCAGCCCCGTTTTATCGCAGTAATCGTTGATGACTTCCAGAAATTCACTTCCGTACTTGTTGATCTTGAAATCACCAAATCCTGTGATTATTTTCAGATGTTCTTTCGTCAGCGGAAGCAGCGAGGCCATTTCAATCAGGCTGGAATCTCCCAGCACCATATAGGCCGGCACTCCTTCCGAATCGGCAATCAGGCGGCGTAGATTTTTCAGGTTTTTCAGCAGTTCTTCATTTTCGGTGGAGATCTTTGGAGCGGCTGCCTTTTGTTTCCGGGGTTCGGATGCTTTCTGCAATTGAACCGTTGTTTTGCCTTTCAGAATTTCCCGGCTCCGCTCATTCAGTTTCAGCACCGGATATTGTCCTTCGGTAACTTCCAGCAATCCCTGAGAAAGCAATTGATTAAATACATCATACCATTCCTGTTCGGTGTATTCTTTACCAACCCCCCAGGTTTTAAAGGTTTTCTGTTCAGGGGTAAACTTCTGAAGATCCGCGCCACGAAGGTACTCAACGGTTGTTTTCATCCCATACCGCTCATCCAGCCGTGCTACGGCCGATAAGGCTTTTTGAGCAGGTATGGTTCCGTCGTATGCGGTGTATTTGCTGAGGCAAAAGTCGCAGGAATTGCACATGCCGTGATGCGCCTCGTTAAAGTAATTCATCAACTGTTGCCGCCGGCATTGACGGGCTTCGGCAAATTTTGACATTTTTTCGAGCTTACGGTACATAATGTCCGCATGTTCCGGGTCGGTACCATTGTCGATAAAATATCCGAGTTTGGCCACATCGCCCCGGCTGTAGAAAAGGATGGCATCGGCCCTGAGCCCGTCGCGCCCGGCCCGGCCGGTTTCCTGGTAATAGCTTTCGATGTTTTTCGGTAGATCGGCGTGTATTACAAAGCGCACATCGGGTTTGTCGATGCCCATCCCGAAGGCGATGGTTGCAACAATGATTTTTATACGGTCATGGATAAAATCATCCTGTACTTTTTGCCGCACTCCTCTTTCAAG
>CAZDBX010000134.1:0-8415 GCA_964503805.1 uncultured Lentimicrobium sp.
TTTGGGACAAGGCCGTAAGGCGCGCAGACGGATATTGTCTGCATGTGTATGCACATGCCGCCGAATGTGATTATAGAAGAGACTATGGGAAGCTTTAGTGGGAGGCTCAAGTCAAGAGCGGACGCCCGCCATTGTTGAAAGAAAATACTTCAACGACGCCTTTACCGAATGAAGCATATGCCAGTTTATCCCCTTTAGGGCTGATTTTCATGGCTCCAACACTTTCCCTTGCGTTATAATCATCACTCAGTACCGAGCCGGCACTACTCACAACAGGTGTGGTATTAACGCCCGCATTGGTGACCTCGTAAGCATAGAAATTATTGTTGCCCAGGCCGTGTGTAATCACCCAGTAGCCTTTCCCATCAGCCTTTTTCACGCCCGATATCATTTCGGCCGACTTCGGCAACAGGTTAATATCCCGGTCAGCTGTCACCGCCCCCGAACCGTTACCCAGGGTAAGGTCAACCCTTGAATAATTGAAACCTTTGGTTGTTCCGAAAGCGGCAGGATATTGAATGTCAGTGGTAAAAATATAGAGCATCTGAGGAGTTCCGGGATTCTGTACAATCAGCGAGGATTGCGTTGAACCCAGGTCTCCTGCCAGGTTAGGGCCAAAATTAATCAGGTTATGATTGCCGTTCCAAACCCTGATCCCATCCGTATAGAGCAGAAGATTCCCATCCTCGTCAGAATAAACGGCTGTACCTTTTCCTACAGGCAGGTTATTGTTCGACAGATTATTCAGCGAAACACCGGCATCGCTAAAACGCAATCCGGCATTCTGAAAGAAAAACCAGTTATCGGCCTGCCGGGGCGGGACGTATGAACATCTGTTAACAGCACGGCTTTGGGCCAACATCATCATCGGGAGACCGACAACAAGCATCAGCAGCGTAATAGGCAGATTTCTTTTCATTAAGGAATTCTTCATTTTGTTCCGGTAAGTTTCAAAAGACCAAGCAGTTCCTATGAATTATACTTTACCAGGAAGCAGTAAGTTATTATTGAATGATCAGTTTCTTAAGAATTACAGCCTCATTGTTGGTTAGCTTCAGGTAATAAATTCCGGATGTACCCCGCTTAATCATCAGCGATGAGCTGAAGTCATTTCCCGGTAAGAGGGAAATTTCCTCATTATAAACCATCTTCCCTTGTGCTGTATATACTTCAAGCAGTGTAAAACCTTTCAATCCCTTAATCATGTAATGAAATTCCCCGTCATCCGAAGGATTCGGATATATCAGCAACCGGTTGTCGGAATCCCTTTCATCAATGCCATAACTGCAATTCTGAAATGTGAAATAAGCAGTTATCCCAGCAGTATTCTCACATAAGGTCTGCGGATTAACAACGGTCACCTGAAATTCCTGAACGTCGAAGCTGATGCCCGATGTTTTGATATCAATGGTCTGATCAGTGGATCCATTGCTCCAGAGATAATCTGATCCGGGGTTTCCTGCATCCAGGGTAATGGTATCATAAACACAGGCGCCGATTTCAACCGGGCTGATCACGAGCACCCTTGGGTCATCAGGAACAAGACTGATCTGCGGAAGCTGGTTTACAGTAACAATCACACTTCCTTCGGTGGTATTAAAGCCATCATCTACAACCACTCTATAAGTGGTTGTGATGGTTGGATTCACCAATGGCTCCGCTTCGGATGAGGTGAATCCCGCAGGATCGGATGTCCATGAATAGGATTCATAAACGTTAGATCCACCGCCCGGGACCGCCCTGAGCCGGGTTGACCCGTTTCGGCAGATAACCGGATCATCTGCCACCGGATTCACCTGAAGGGGACCTCCTTCGATGGTAACGACGGTCTGCCCCGTTGAGACACATCCTTTGCTGTCGGTTACCTGCATGGAAAAGTTCTGAGAGGCATAAAGATTTTGTGTTGGAGTTACCCCCATGGTGGGCGCTAAAACAAGATTTGCCGGGCTCCATTGGTAGGTGTAAGGTGAAGTTCCTCCGGTGACCTGCGAGGTCAGCGTTGTGCTGGTACCGTGGGGGATTGTCTGATTGGGGCCTGCATTGGGCACAGGCAGGGGATTAACAATTACCTGAACCTGAACCTGGAAGGTATTAAACCCATCGTAAACCGAAAGATAATAAGTTGTGGTAACATCAGGATTTACAGTAACATCTTCCAGGGTTGAGTTGAAGCCCGGGGGATTGGATGTCCATGTAAAGGTATAGTTCCCTGAACCGCCGGAAATCATTGAATTTAGCATGGTACTCCCGCCAACACATATCTCAGCGGGATTGGCCTGAATAATGCCGGCCAAAGGTCCGCCGGTGATGTTCACCGTCATATTGTCAGATTTCTGACAGCCATTTCCGTTGTCGGTTGCGGTAAGCGTAAAGTCGGTGGTAGCAGCAAGCAGTACGGTAGTCGGAGTCAGTGCCGATGGATTATCAACTTTGTCGGCCGGAACCCACTGATAAGTATGGTTCCCGGATCCGCCGGAAGCAGAACCGTTCAGCTGGGTATTGGTTCCGTATGCGATGGTTTTATCCGGCCCGGCACTCACAGTAGGAGTCGGAGAAATGGATACTGGCTGGGTAATGGATTTTTCACATCCGTTGTTGCCGGTTACGGTAAGCCCGACATTGTAAAAACCGGCACTACTATAGGTATGCTGCGGATTCTGAAGGTTAGAGGTATTTCCGTCTCCGAATGCCCAGTTCCAGGAAGAAATTCCTCCGACAGGAACCGTAGTTTGATCGGTAAACTGTGTCTGTTGCTGGGTACAGGGATTTGAAGTGGTAAAAGCCGGAACCGGTTTGGGCCTTACGGTTACCACTACCTGACCGGTTGCGGTGCCCGAACAGGCGTTATTCTGAATCGAAGTAAGCGTATAGGTGGTGGTTTGGGTAGGATAAACCCAGAAAGTATGCGTGGTTTGCCAGAAGTTAATTACTGACGGGATTCCTCCGAAACCATTGGACATCGTAGCCCTGAAAGGACCCACGCTGGTTGCATTGATAGTCAGCAAAGCAGAATCACCTTCACAGATGCTTGTTGTGCCGCTCAGGGTCGCTGTAGGCGGATCGTACACAAAAACTTCCGTGTTGGTAGGGTCGCTGGTGATGCCGTTATAGGTAATGGTCAATGAATAAATCCCCCCATTGCTGTGGGTTATTCCGTTGATGGCGGGATTCTGCTGGTTGCTGATAAACCCGGCCGGACCGGTCCACTGATAGGCGGCTCCCGGCACATTTGCGGCATTCAGCTGCAGCGTACCCCCGACACAAACCGGAGAATTGCTGGTTGCCGGAGGAGGCAGAATGGTACAGTCGGTGGTACCGGTGCCACTCTGTTGCTGAAATGTAACATTACAGGGTTGATTACTGTAATTGGTGATAATCAGGATGTAGTACTCACCTGTCTGACCATTCGGGATATTGGCTGTTTCAGTCGCCGCAGGCGAGTAACTGCAATCGACGACCTTGTTGCCGGTGAGCCCTCCATTGGTATTATTCATGGGGCAGGGAGTAATCGGATCGGCAAAAGGTCCCCACAAACAGAAGTCAATATCCCGTGAGGGGGTACTGTACATGTAAATACCAATGGGGCCGGGATCCTCGATTTTCAGATGATACCATGCCGGATTGGGTCTGGTGGATAAGCAGCTGTAATTGGGGCCTACCTGTGCCTGGGTGTTTGTCCCGGCCGGAAACGTATATATGGTTCCGGTACAGAATGGCATTGATTTATGACAGGAATCATTTTCAGTATCACGCTGTCCTGTAAGGGCATAATATTCAAGCCACTCACCATGCTGCGATCCGAGCTGAAGAATCATGGCAGTCTGCGCATCCTTGTCAAGTTCCTCATCCAGCGCACAGGCTTTGCCCATGATACCTGAAACTGCTGATTCAATCCGGTTAAAACTGCTCTCGGGCGGATAAATATAAACGACCCCGGTTTCCTCTGAAATCACTACTTTGGCATCAGTCAGCGAATGGAATTCACTTACCATAACCATACGCTCAAAATAGGAATAATCCATCAGATCAATACGCAGGTGCTGATCCTCGGCACCACGGTTGATAACCTGCTGAGAGTTAGCACTGTTCAGGAAAATAAATAATCCCGCTAAAAGCAACCCTGTTTTAGTCAGTGTAACTTTCAGTTTGGCAATTGTTTTCATGCTTTTTTACTTTTTCAATCAATACTGAATATTGACTACCATCTTTCCGGGAAATATCAGGGAAATTCAGGCCAATGACCGGTAAAACAGCAGATGAATGACCTGCAGGCAGGTAAGTTTTTACCTGATGCAGCAGTTCTACTGACTAATGACAAATCCCCGGAACAAAACCCCTCCCAAAAAAAATGGCGATCAATGCAGTCCCAAAATTATAAATTTATTAATAAGTAACGAACATTACAATGAATTTATTAATAATTTTTCAAATCATGGCGGGAAATTGCCGGCAAAAAAGCGGCAATGGGGAGTAACAGACAGCCCTTTAATATGTTCTTCTTCTGACAATGTTCTATGTTTTGCACGATTTCAATAGATATTATTCTCGGAAAGCGCAGAATCAATGCCTGTTAACGGTTGAAATTACGTTTTTCAACACCAGGGCCTTCAACAAAACGGTCAGTTCAATTTATTTGTTTCATCGTTGATTCGGATTCTATTTCCTCATCTGAAACGGCAAAACTGATTGCGAAAGAAGGAGTTTGGCTGACAATTCCGGTATTTGCCGTGGCCGGACCCGATATTCTTACCCTATCGGTGGATATTCCTTTGGATATCAAATAGTTTCTGACAGCCCGGGCCCTCTCCTCTTCAATTGCTGAAATCTTCGACTCGAGATGAGCCCTTCCTGAAAGCTGAACTGACTTTTCCTGAACAGAAGAGAGGGTTGCACTGACACCTGTTTGCTCTCCAAGCCATGCCGTAAAAACTGAATCACGGTTTGAAATCTGCCTGATGCGAAAATCATCTTCAGGAGACAGACTGTCACTCAGACCAATCCAAAGGAATTTCTGTTTTGCCATGTAGGTGGCCAGGAATTCTATTTCTGCCTCCCGGCTGTTACCCGGCGTAAAATGAACGCTGAGTTCAGGCTTATTCACCATCACTTCAGCAATCCTGCCGAGTGTAACCCGGTTATCCTGGTCAGGCTGCTGCTGGAGAAATTCCATGTTCATTTCACGGTAATCATCTTCTGATCCTCCGAACAAATCAGCCACAAGGCGGTATGGAGCAACTGCTGCCTTGATCGCAAGGTTCTTCAATACCTGAAGCAATGCCTTGCCCCAGCGATAATCAGGGTCATCCAGATCTCCCTCAACCGGGATAGACAATCGGATATTACCCTCCACGTCCCTTAAAACGGATATCGCCAGCCGGACAGGAATATTCATGGCCGTGTTGTTCTGAACCTTTTTCCCGGCTACCACCTTTTCGATGTATAATCTGTTTTCACTTTTCAATTTGTGATCCCTGATATAAATTTCATTTTCAAAAGTGAGGTCCCCGTCGATAAATGGTGTTGCGACATAATATACGGAATATGGATTTATGTCGGACAATCTGATACCCTTTATACTGTAGGACATCTCCATTTCCGAATAGCCATCCGGGTTGATACTGAGATTCCCGATGAAACTTCCTGTCCGGTTAAGCTTAGACTTCATGATCACATTTATTCGCTCGTTTGAAGAATTAAGATTTTCCGACAATATGGAAAGGGAGTCAAGCTCATACTGAAACTTATCTTCAAGGGTATAATCAGTGTATACAACCCTGCCATTGGTAATCTGCACTTTACCGGCTTTGTAATTACTCACTTTGTACTGGCTTGTATAGTAGTGAACATAATCAGCAATCATCCTGAAAAGATTGGCATAATCCTCCACTGGCACCGCACCTGTATTCACTGAATCAACTTCTTCGGTTCCAATCAGCATGCGGTCGAAATTAATTCCGTCATCATAAATGGCAAATTTTACGTAAGGTCTGTCAATATTAATGGCACTAAAATAATAGACATTGCCGGACGAATTGATGGAATCCGCATTTATAAGAAGTTTTCCGACCGATGCAATCACCTCGCCTGTGGTATCTGCCAATGAAAATTCCCTTAAGTCAAAATCCCCCGAGGCAGCTATATCAGCCGGGTTGCCGGCATTGCCGCCAAGCCGGAGGTCGGCACTGACTAAACCTTCAAGGGATTCAACAAGCAGGTAATCCTTCACGTATGGATAAAGATGGGTAAGGTTAAAATCTGTGATCCCCGCTTTCAGATTATAAACAGAGGTTTCCTGATTAAAAAGGAGATCTGCCGTAAAATCCCCCCCCTGATTGAATGCGCAAGTCGCGGAAATGCTGATATGCGGGTCGGCAGAAGAGATCACCGGGCAGGTTATATTCAGATTTTCGACTGAAATATTCACCAGCGGTGATGCACCCTTATAATTCAAGGTATTATTTCTGATTTCAATATTCCTGACTTCAAAGGCTACCGGCGTTCCTTCAGCCGGATACTCAACCGTATCGCTTGCACCAAACCGGAGTATCAGGTCGTCAAAATTGAATGATTCACCATTTTGTAAAATCTGAATAATGGCATTCTCAATCAAAACATCCTCAACGATATTCCTACCGGTAAGAAAAGACAACAAGGCTGTATTAATCCGGATTTTACCAACCGTTACAAATAAACCGCTATCATCTGCTTCATAAACCTTTAGTTGCTTTATGCCTACCTTTCCGTTCAGCAGGTTTATACCGAGCCTGTCCATTTCGATCTTTCTGCCGGTCCATTCCCTGCTGTTTTTTTCAATAAGGTATTCGGCGACCGGAGAGACAAAGACAAGTATAAGGATTACAATTCCGGTAACAATTCCCAAAAGAAGTGCAATGAGCTTAGTGAATCCTTTCATCCTTTCTTTAAAAGCAATTTAGGTCTGATGCAATGCCATTCAGTGTGGTGCGAAATAAGAGGAAATTTCAAACTCATCACAGCTTACCTGTTTATAATCAACTTCTTAACAAAGTATCCGGTGTCAGTCCCGATTTTCAGCAGGTACATCCCTTCAGGAAATCCTTCAAGACCAATACAGGCCGGATCGCTTTTTTCGCCGCTGAAATCATGTGCAGAAAGCAGTCTGCCCCGGATATCATACAACCGGAGCTGCAGATCTCCCGATACAAAAGGTATAATTCTTATGCAGACTGTTTCCCTTGCCGGATTGGGAAATACAACAACATCATTTAAATCTCTGCTTTCGTCAATCCCATAGGAGCAATTGATGAAGTTAAACAGCACATTGGCCTCCGCCCTTGAAAAACATCCGGTAGAGAGGTCAGTGACAATAACCCATAATTGCCTGAAATCAAATGTAATACCTGATGTCCACAGCTGGACAGAATTGCCGGTGGAACCATCGGACCAGAGAAATGATACCTCTTCAGAAGGAAGCGTGATATTGATGGTATCGAAAACGCAGGCCAGGATGGTATTATCCTCATGAGGAACCCCCGGAGCAATAAGATTGATTGCCGGCAGGTTGATAACAGATACAGGGACTATTCTTTCAATCAGCGACATTCCGTCTCCGACTTCGAGACGGTAGACTGTAGAAGCCAGTGGAGAAACATTCACTTCAGGCTGTTCCGAAATAAGGGTATTTCCATCGTACCACCGGTAGTAATAGCCACTCTGAATTCCGCCAAAAGGCAAGGCCAGCAATGTAGTTGAGGAACCAAGACAGATGGTATCGGGATTGGCAACCGGAGACGCATTAAGCATACCACCCTGAACAATAACGCTGACCTGATCGGGAGGGCTTGAACATCCATGGTGATCAGTGACTGTAAGAGAAAACAGATTACTGGTATAAAGAGGGATGGTCACAGGATCAGCCACATAGGGGTTAAGCAGCGAATCGGCCGGAGACCAGGAGAAGCTGTAATTTCCCGGGGGTGAGGCGCTGCCCTGGAGTTGGGCACTGCTGCCTGTCTGCAGAAAAATATCTTCCCCGGCACTGGCTGCCGGCAGTGGCCAGACCTCAACACTTACCAGGGCAGAAACTGAGGAGGTTCCGTCGAAAACCACCACTTCATAAACAGTACTTGCATCAGGCATTACAAAAGGATACTGAAGGTTACTGAATAACACTCCGTTAATCAGCCAGCTGTACTGATACCCTGAACCTGCGCCGCCCAATGCCTGAACCGAGAGTGTGGTTCCTGCTCCGGCGCATAATGCCGGCGGGTCTGCTGAAGCTGAAATAGTCAGAGGACTGCCTGCCACTTCAATCCAAACATCATCACTGGCAGCACAACCATTTACCGCGTCGGTGGATGTTAATGTAAAAAGCACAGTTGTCTGGAGAGGCAGGGTTTCAGGCCGCATCACATCCGGATTGAGCAGCAGCGAAGC
>CAZDBX010000135.1:0-2608 GCA_964503805.1 uncultured Lentimicrobium sp.
GATGTCTTCCCAGTCAGTATTCGATACATTGCTGATAACCAAAGTTCTCAGAAGGGTCCCGGTAGTATCGGAGCAATACAATTCATTGCTGTTGCCTGAATCTTCGTGCGACCAGATGCGGTTGCTTCCGCTCAGTTCAATGCCTGAACTTTCGATCAGTACTGAAGGCAGTCGGTTTATGGCTCTGAGGGTAACGGCATTTTCAAGCCCTGACCTGTGCTTATTGTATCCCTGGCAACCTCCCGATAAGGAAATCATAAGGAGAAAGGCGGGCAAAAATGCTGCAATCCGGAGCGTTACCGGATTAAAATGTTTCAATTTCACGGATTCCTTTTCTGTTCAAAACAATTCTGTAGCGCTTGTAATCCAGTTGTTCCTCATTCTTAAGCTGAAGCACAAGGTTGATGTAATACATTTTCTCGCCCTTCACTATTTCAAAATCTTCATTTTCGCCGGGAGCATACAAAGGCACAACCGGATTGTCCATTTTCTGGATAAAATTTGATACATTGAACCTTACGATATCGTTCATGCCCGAGGTAGGATAGGGGCTGCAATCATTCAGGCTTTTTCTGTTCAGTCTTACAAGTTTCCGGTACAGGATAATTTTCTCCCGGTTATTGCGGTTATCTGCTTCGAGAATGGCAGAGCGATTTCTGATTTTTAATACCTCGGCAGGCACCTTGCTTTCCGGGACAAAGACCATGCTTTCCTTACTCCAGCCTACCTCGTGTTCGCTCAATGTGATGTCGGTGCGATGGTCGAAAAAGCGCCGGCCAAGCTTGTGGGCAAAATAATACCTGGTAAGTTCCTTGATCCTGTCTTTGAGCATGTAACTTACCACAAGCGCTACAAAAAACGGCATGGTAAAGTTGCCATACTTCTGCTGAAACGAAAAAGCTACTGCAGTGGCAAAAACCATTGACAGGCCAGCGGCAATGCTCAGATATACCTGTTCAATCCAAACCCCGTCCCTGCGCTGGCTGGTGTTTAGAAAAAGCTCATTTTCAGCATATTTTTTCAGCAGGCTGAGCCTGAAAACCAGTTCGCGGTTCTTATCGGGGCTGTTTTTTTCAACAACCAGAAATCCTTTTTCCCGTTTATAGGCAACCTCCTCATGCACAAAATTCATGAGGTTGGTTTTGCGCTCTTCGGTGAGGTTGTTGCTTTTTTTCAGCCCGTCAATCAGTTTAAAGGCGTGTTGTTCAAGAATATTGCTCAGAAATTCATCACCGAAGAAGTAATAGTTCATCAGTTCACGCCCAATGGTGGGAACATTGATCATGCGGCGAAGGCTGCGGTAATTTCCGGCCACCGCCCGCATATTCTTCACCAATCCATCTATCAGATAATCAACATCATCGGCGATGCCATTGCTGTGAATATGATGTATTTCTTCACGCAGCGACGATTTCACAATCGACACAAACATTCTGATGTGGTACTCATACTCAGCAATCCGGGTACGGGTAGGTTCCGAAGCCAGATCCGACATGGCTTTCTGCAAAATGGTAAAAGGTTCTTTTTCGGGATTGGCCAGGTCGCGTAGCAGGTAAACCGGTGTAATGAGCCTGATGTTGGATTTAAGGTCGCGGTAGAAATCTGTTTTCTGATAGGTTGTGCGGTTGATATCCAGACTGTTGGGTATAAATATCCATGTATTTACCGAAAAGTCATTCACCTCCTGTTTCCGGCGGGCATTGAAACCAAGTTTGATTTCAACGGAGAATTTGTCATGTATTTTTACCAGTTCTTCAATCATTGGTCAAAGGTAATCAATTGTGACCTTTATCTGTCGTCAGAACAATCCAAAAACCCCGTCGGGTGTGATACCCAGGAATCTGAACCAGGTTTCGCCGGCAAAAATATTCAGCACCCAGGCAATCACCATAACGGTAAACCCAAACCTGAATGTATCTGTAAGGCTATACTGGTCGGTTTCATACAGAAGAGCGGCCGGTTTGCTGTTAAAAGGCAATACATAGACATGTTCAATCATAAATGCCACGGGGAGCGCCAGGCTGATTACCGGAAATCCGAAACGGTTTGCAACGCCGATGGCGATGGGGATAAAGATCATGGCGCGCATGGTCTTTGACTGAAAAATCAGTGCGCTGAAGATCATGACACCGGTCAGGATAAGGTAAAGTACCCAGAAAGGCGTGTGGTTACTGATGCCCAGGTGGTCGAAAAAGGCGTTTACGCTGATGCTGGGCAGATCGGTGACATCCAGCCCGGCCCCCAGGGTGTAAGCGCCGGCCGAGAAGAGCATGAGGTGCCAGGGGATGTCCACTTCATTCCATCTGATGATGCC
This sequence comes from uncultured Lentimicrobium sp., assembly GCA_964503805.1. Lineage (GTDB taxonomy): Bacteria > Bacteroidota > Bacteroidia > Bacteroidales > Lentimicrobiaceae > Lentimicrobium. Next base: position 2,315 of record CAZDBX010000135.1, read on the forward strand.
GATACGCGGCAGCAAGGCAACCACTGCGCCAACAAAAGCTACGGCAGTCGGGCTGATTCCGTGCAGGCGGTCGGTTGACCAGAAGCCAAGGATCAGTATAAAAATCACCACGGCTTTGACTTCATCCGTTTTTAACTTGCCTAGTTTATCGTATTCCTGCCTTAAACGGGCCATTCCTCCTTCGATCTGCGGCAGTCGCTCACCCGGAGCCAGCGGAAAGAAGACTTTCATGGCCAGGATATAACCGATCAGGATCATTCCCAGCATCATCGGAAACATGGCAAAAAGCCAGTC
>CAZDBX010000135.1:2708-8390 GCA_964503805.1 uncultured Lentimicrobium sp.
TTAATGACAATGAAACTCATGAAAATGGTGCCTGCATTTTTCCCGAAGCGCAGAATGAACCAGAGGGCAAAGCGTTTGGCCACCCCGGTGGCAACCAACATACTTGCCAGCACAAAAGACATGATATTCAGCCACATAACCGGATGGCCCAGTTGGGCGTAAGCACTCTTCTCGCTCAGTACACCCGTAAGCACCAGCGTGACAATAATGATAAGGGAGGTGAGATAATTCGGAATTGCCTCGGTAATCCATAGGATAATACCTGCAACAAAAATGGCAAGCATCCACTCGTTGCTTCTGATAAATGCGGCTGATCCCAGCTTTTCCCATGCTTTTTTTGCTTCGTCCGACACCAGCTGAGCTGAGTCAATTTCCTGCAGAAAAGGCAGTTTGATCACAAAAGCGAACAATATAAAAGCCAGTATTGACAAAATTGGCCCGGCAATGGAAAGCCATTTTTCAAATCCCGTTTTTTCCCGTTTGGGAAGTTTCTCAATGCGGTAATTGTGCATGTCGAGCGGGTCGAAAGCGGGAATCTCCGGATTTGATTTCTGATTCATTTCTGAGGTTTTATGTTAAGCAACACGAACCCGGCTGTTAAAGCCCGGTTAAACATTAAATATCGGCTCATTTTGTTAAAACACCAGGCCGACAGTTTTTCATGCCAGCCGGCCTGGTGCCTGCCTACCATTTTGTATACGGATGCTTCATCAGCATCGAATTGTAGTATTTGGTGATTCCGGTTACCTCTTCGCCCAGCCAGCCGGGTTTTTCAAAATTCTCGTCTTCACTGGAGAGCTCGACTTCAGCAACTATCAACCCCTGATTTTCACCGTAAAATTCATCTACCTCATAAGTATGCGGCCCGGCTTTTACCTGATAGCGGGTCTTGTCAATAACACCCGGTTCGCAGATTTTCAGCAGGTCGTGCACTTCTTCCACCGAAATTTCCTTTTCCCATTCATAGCGGCTTGCCCCCGATTCATTGCCAATCCCTTTTATGGTGATGTAACCGTGGTCGCCCTTGGTACGCACCCTTACCGTGCGCTCGGGCACCGAACAAAGGTAACCCTGGGTGATGCGGGTCTTCTTGTGGGCAAGGTTTCTGAACTCGCCCTTTACCAGAAATTTGCGTTCTATCTCTTTTCCCATTTCAGTGATTTTTATCAGTTTGCCAAAGGTTTGTCAATCATGCCGATCACTCTCTTTATGGCCTGAAGGTAGTTGATATTCTCAATACCATCAGCACCGATATCCTTTATGGTTTTGAGGATATCGTCCACTTCTGTTGATTCGGAGTTAATGGTAACCACCCTTGCGCCGTTTATCAGCACGATACCGTATTCGCAGATGGTATCATTCACCATGTACCCGAAACGCTGCTTGTACACCCTCACTGCCTGAAGGTCCGGATGGGCGTTGATCATCTGCATGAACTCTTCATAGGTATACTCCTCTTTTGTAAGCGAAGGAATTTCCACCTGAAAAGCGGGGAAAACCTCCTTCAGAAGCATTTCAGTTTTCATCGGGAATTCGCCCTTCATCAGCGGGTTCCACTGCTCAAGCCCGTCAACGGTCTGTACATAGGTTTTTATGTCCATTTTGCCGTTACGGATTTTGGTATTGTTGATATCGTTGGTACGCGACATAATGTAGATTTCGTCTGAGTGCCGCTCCCAGACTTTTTCAGGAATGGGAACGGAGAGCCTGGCCATACGTTTATGGATCTCATCGAAATTCTGGCCAAACGTGCGGAATTCAAAACGGGGTTTTGATTGTTCCCCGATCTCTATTTTTTCTTTTGACATATACAGAGGGTTAATAATTACTACATCCGGGCTGTTTACAGCCGGCATTAAGGATAAAAGAAAGACCTGACAGGTTTTTTCGGAACCTGTCAGGCCGGGTTATTATTTCCGCCTGGCTTTGGGCAGGGTGCCGGCGTTGTTGTTGGATGATCCGCGGGTGATCTCGGTAAAAATCACGAGGTTTGAAGAACCGTCAGGCTTGCGGCCATAGGATTGTGTGGGTTCAAAAGCAGGGAAGGTGACATCGTCGATTACGGTGCCTTCCGCGTTTTCAAGCCATACCTGTTCACCTCCGCTCGACAGTCCGAAACCGCTGGCATCTGTATCATCGGTAACGATGACGTAAAATCCGCCTGCCGGGATGATGGTTCCTGCAGGGAATTCCTTTTTGGGCTTGGTGCCGGCCTGTCCGCCGCCGTCGTAGATTTTGTATCCCGAAAGGTCCACATCAAAGGCAGAACCGTTATAAATCTCAATCCAGTCAGGGTCTTCAACGGTTCCCCGTGAATAGATTTCATTCATCAGGATAATGGTAGCCGGAGGAGGCGTGGAATTATCGTTGGCAGCGCCTTTGGTTATAACGCTCAGAATCTGAAGATTTGATGATCCATCGGGGTAACGGCCGTAAGATTCTGTTTCGGCCAGTGCCGGGAATGTGATATCGTCAACAACAGTACCGGCCGTATTTTCGAGCCATACCTGTTCTCCCCCGCTCGAAAGGCCGAAACCGCTGGCGTCTTCATCATCCACAACAATTACAAAGAAACCTCCCGGCTGAATAATGGTGCCGGCCGGAATTTCCTTTTTCGGTTTTGTCCCGGCTTGTCCGCCGTTGTCGTAAATTTTAAAACCACTGATATCGGCAGCTACACTAGTAGAAGTGTTATATAGTTCTATCCAGTCGGGATCTTCTGCAGTTCCGCGCGAATAGATTTCATTCATCAGCACCACAGCCGATGGGGCCGGGGAGTTGTCGTTGGCTGAACCCGGTGTGGCGATATAGAGCACCTGCAAGTTGGCATCTCCATCCGGATAGCGGCCGTATGACTGGGTTTCTTCAAGTGCGGGGAAAGTAACATCATCAATCACGGTGCCTGAGGTGTTTTCGAGCCATACCTGCTCGCCCCCGCTTGAAAGGCCAAATCCGCTGGCGTCGGCATCATCCACAATGATTACATAAAATCCTTTGGACGGGATGGTGGTTCCGGCCGGGATTTCTTTTTTAGGCTTGGTGCCGGCTTGTCCGCCATTGTCGTAAACCTTGTACCCGCTGATGTCCACACTGGCTGTAGTGGCGTTAAAGATTTCTATCCAGTCGGGATTTTCGGCTGTGCCGCGGCTGTATACTTCATTGATCAGGATCACCGGAGCAGGAGGGGAGTCGTCGTTGGCAGCGCCGCGGGTAATTTTATCAAGAATCTGCCATGCGCCTGTTCCGTCAGGGATACGTCCGTATGATTGGCTGGGCTCAAATGCCGGATGAGCTACATTGTCAATGATGTTTCCGGAAGTATTTTCAAGCCATACTTCATCACCGCCGCTCGAAAGGCCGAATCCGCTTTCGGTGCCGTCGTCAACCACGATCACATAAAAGCCCTTGCCGGGGAGGATGGTACCGGCCGGAATTTCCTTTTTGGGTTTGGAGCCCGATTGTCCGCCCGGATCGTAAACCTTATAACCGCTGATATCAGCCGGGCTGTCGGAATTGTTGTAAATTTCCACCCAGTCGGGAGCTTCAACCGTTCCCCTGCTGTAAACCTCGTTCAGAACGATGCTTGGGGCGCCAACCGTATAGGCAGCAGGGGTAGCCGGTGCTCCTTCGGGAGTATAAGCTTTTTTCCCTGATTCGTTTTCTGCCTCTACATAGTAAGTTACCGTTTTTCCGGCACCCTGGGCAGGAATCTGCGCGGTGTACACATTGGCGGTGGAGCCTGCCGACATGCTTACTCCGGTTGCGGAAACGCCGTCAACGGCATAATGCAGTTTTACCGATTTGATGCCGTTCATGTCGGTAGCTTTTACAGATACCGTAACGATGTCACTTTCGCCGGGAGCCTGGGGGGTTATGGAAAGTTCGCTCAGTACCGGCGGGCCTTCAAATACCTCATCCTTTACACAGGAAGTGAAATTCAGCCCGATAATGATCAGTAACAACAATATATTTCGTGCTTTCATTGCATTAGTTTTTTAGGATTTACAAAATGAATTAAAAGTCAACCTCAAACCTGACACTGATAAAACTAAAATCTTCACCGGCTTTTCCATTGGCATCCACCACTTTTCGCGGGTCCCTTGTCAGTGCTCCGGTTTCGTCATAGCCCACAAACAGTTTGTTTTTGCCGCTTGCATAACGGTCGTGGTTCAGGTAGGCGTAGTTCAGCATGATTTTCACATTGTTGTTCACATGGTAGTTGATCCCGAATGTATAGCCTTCGCCGGCGCCACCCATGATCTGGTCCATGCCCGAATTAAGGCTCAGGTAATCATAGCGGAAGGCAAGTTCCACATCGCCCCACGACTTGCCGCGGGTAGGCTGGGTAAATTCTGCATCGCTGGTATTGTAATTGTAATTTCCGCCGAACAGCAGCACACTGCCAAAGGCATACCATCCGTCAAATTTTTCGGTTGGCAGTTCTTCATCCCATTTTTTGCGGTGTACATTGCTTATCAGATATTCGCCCTGAAAACGGAAATTTTTGTGATAAGCCGCAAATTCCAAACCACCGAGCACGATGTGATCTACATTGGAAATCAGGTCGGTATCCATATATTTCTTGCGGTTGATCGAGGTGAGTGAACGGGTGCTGTAGCGCTCATGGCCCCTGATTTCGGAATCCGTTTTCGGCGTCCGGTACGAACCGGCTATCCCGATGTGCAATCCCTTATTGAAGTCGCTGTGGAAGGGCATGGCAACCAGCTTTCCGGTGAACGAAACCCCTTCGTCGGTGCCGTAATCTTTATTGTTATCTTCAGAAAATAGTCTTTCTTCGGGGTCTCCGACTGTCTGGAAATGGATTCCTCCCATCCCGAACAGCCAGCCTTTGTGGTATATCGCTCCAACCCCGATATGACGCGAAGGAGCAAAGGTATAGACTGCGTTCGGGCGTTCGATAAAGGTCAGGTACCTTGAAGTGGTTGTTGACTCAAAAGAAAACCCCTCTTTGTAATTTCCGGCACGCAGGCTTAGCCTTTCATTAGGCGAAAACTCCAGGTAGGCATCTTTCAGTTCCAGTTCCGAATTGGAAATGTCCATATCAAATTCGCCGTACCATTTTTCGGCAAACTGACTCTTGACGGCAAACCTGGCGCGGCGGATGGAAGTTCCGTTACCGATGGGGTTGTAAGTGTCGCCGAAAAACATGGCGCCATCCACCTGAACACGGGCGTCGTACCATATTTTGTACTTCTGGTCCTTGCTTTCCAGCACAAGTACTCCGTTCCTCTCCTCCGCTTTCAGCGGGGTACGGTTCACTTTGGCACCATACTGATTGTAACGTACCGTGGTGTCGGTTTCCTGTCCGAAGGCATAACCTCCTGTTAACCAGAAAACAGCCAGTAAAAGCATTAGTTTCGGATGATTCATTTTTCTCATACTTTTTGGTTTTTAAAGGTTGTGTATAAATTGGGTAAGGCTTTCACCTTGTTTTAGATTCAGTTTTTTTCGCAGCCGGTAACGTGCAATTTCAGCACTCTTTGGTGATATCCCCATCAATGACGCGATTTCTTTGGAGGAGAAATTCAGGCGAAGCAGCACAGCCAGCCGTTTTTCCTGTTCGGTAAGACCGGGGAAGGACGCCGTCAGTTTTTGCCTGAAATCTTTGTGAATCAATTCAATCTGCGCATATAGCTCTTCAGTTTCATCACTGAAATTCAT
>CAZDBX010000136.1:0-8331 GCA_964503805.1 uncultured Lentimicrobium sp.
GAATTGCATTCAGAAAACACTGGTGATTAGCAAATTACCTGAAAACACACCCGATGCCCCCGTGATTTATCTGGCTTCCACCTTCAATGGCTGGAATCCGGGAGATTTTGAGTTTATCATGCAAAAAAACAACCTGGGGCAATATTACATCACCCTTGACAAGCAGGCGGAATGCATGGAATATAAATTCACGCTCGGCAACTGGGAATCCGTTGAAACAAGCCCCTCGGGCAACGATATCTCCAACCGTAGCCTTTGTTTTAATGATCAGGACACTGCCTATGTTGCCATCCAAGCCTGGCGCAGCACCCGGGTAAAAACCCTCAGAAAAGTCACCCTGGTGATCAGCAGTCTGCCCAAAGAAACACTTCCCGGAGACCCCGTTTATGCTGCAGGCAGTTTCAACAACTGGAATCCCGGCAATAAATGGCACGCCTTCAAAACCGATGATTCAGGCAGGCGTTATCTCACCCTTGCATCTGAAGATGAAAGTATTACCTTCAAAATAACCCGGGGAAACTGGAGAAGCGTTGAAACCACCCTTTCGGGGAAAGACATCGCTGACCGCAGTTTTATCATGGGTCATGGTGATACGCTTTATCTGAAGGTCGACCGCTGGAAAGACAGATAATCCGGCAGCCGGAAATCAGCGGTGTTCAGTGATGTTCACAATCTGCGCACAACCCTTACCGGTTATTCAGCCCACTTCCTTTCAACCCGCTGTTAACAGTCTGTTTGCTGATGCTTCTCAACGTTGTTGAGGCTGTCTCCGGAAGGTCTGTGACACTCACCTTCCCCAAACCTTTTAATTTATTCTTGCGGTTGATCCTGGCAAAAACGCTGTTCACCGGAAGGAATCGCCTGCTCATCGACAAAAGGTTTCAGATCATGACTGAAGCTGATATTTTTGTTCTGAAGTTCAATATATATATATACAATGTAATGAAGATGTTGACCGGCAATCCTTACTCTCTTTGCGGCGATCATGAAAATTCGGACCAGTACTATACCGATCTGGAGGCATTCGGCGAAAAGACCATCATAAAGCTTTCAGGGTTCCTTGGCAGGGTGACTGAAGAATTCATGAGTCATAACGCGCTGACCAGTCTGAACATGCCCGCTTCGCGCGAAGAATATCTGTTTGAAGCCCTGCTGATCGGCTCCTTTTGGAATATCTACGGCGGCTATGCCAGTGCAACCCACGATTCGACCCTTGACATTATGAAACAGCTTGCCGGTTTGCGCCGGGTAAAGGGCATTACAGGCATTACCGCCGACAAAACAAGGGGCTTGCTGGGCATTAAACTGATGAAGAGTCCTGAACACCGCGATGATTTTCTGATTCCCGGCGTTAATGGATTCGGGAAGCTGATTCGATGGATGGAAGCTACCGGTGAATTCCAGCGTGAAGCACTCCGCTTCAGGGAGTGGCTGGCCTTTTTTAAACATCAGGACGAAACCTACACATTTATATCCATTTGCCTGATGAAAAATGCCGCAAAGCGATTCAGCGTTGAAAGTGAATCGGTTATGGGCACATACACCAGCGGCGTTAGCAGTTTCAACCGGCAATTTCATGAAAAATACCATCTTCGCGAAGATGCCATCTCTGTGCTCAGGGACAGATCGGAATACCACCTGGGAATGCTGGGCGCATACATAATCAATAAGGCAACAAGAAAAGATTTTCTCAAAACAAAAGAAAAGGTGTTACTGGTTCCGGGCTGCCTGAAAAGCTGCCCGCAATCCGGGTGCAGATCAATGAAGGATGAGAAAGGTGAAATTTGTACAGGCTGCAATGCGGGTTGCAGGATCAACCAACTGAGGCAGCTTGGCGAAAAGCATAAATTTGACGTGCATATTCTCAGTCATTCTTCCGACTTATCGGTCTGGGCCGCCCACTCCGGCGAAGAACAGCAAGTTGGTGTAGTAGGCGTCGCCTGTCTTACCACTTTGCTTTCCGGCGGTTTTGAACTCAAAAAGCACGGCATTTCAGCGCAATGCATCCCGCTCGACCACTCCGGCTGCAGACATTGGAAGGATAATCCTGAAAGCACCGGTTTGAACATCAATGAATTACTTCGCCGAATCATTGAAAATAAAGAATCCTCCGGCATCGTGAACGAAAACAACAAGACGAGTACCGGGAATCCAGTTGCTGCATGATCAGAAACCAAAAAAACAGTATATGGCTGAAAAAGTAATCATCATAGGTGCGGGAATCAGCGGAATGTCTGCTGGTTGTTACCTGCAGATGAACGGTTTCGAAACAGAGATCTTTGAACTCCATAACCAGCCCGGCGGCCTTTGCACTACCTGGGACCGGAAAGGATACCATATTGACGGTTGCATCCACTGGCTGGTAGGATCACGTCCGGGTTCCGGGTTGTACGACGCGTGGAATGAACTGATCGACATGGAGAAACTTGAAATCTATGACCATGAGGTCTTTTTCCGCTTCGAAGATGGCAAAGGGAACTATATAAATTTCTACAACAACATTGACAAACTTGAAACCGAACTGTTGGAAAAAGCTCCGGAGGACAAGGCGGTGATCAGTGATTACATCGGTGCGGCGCGAAAGTTCAGCAAACTGAAAATGCCAATGGGGAAACCCCGTGAACTCCTGACGCTTACCGACGGATTAAGCGCACTGATTCATTTTGGCCCGTTTATTCCCCTGATGAATAAATGGTCAAAAGTTTCTATAGCATCTTTTGCCGGAAGATGTAAAAATCCCTTGCTGAAAAAGACGTTCGGGAGCCTTTTTGTACCGGAAATGAGCGTTGTGTTCGTAATGATCACTACAGCCTGGATGCATAATAAAATTGCAGGATACCCGGTTGGCGGATCTTTGCATTTTTCGCGCCTTATAGAGAAAAAGTACCTTGAATCAGGTGGTAAGATTCATTACAACAGCCGGATCAGCAAAATACTTACAAGAAAAAGCGACGGAAAAAAACTGGCTCACGGAGTGATGACAGAACGCGCTGAAACCTTCAATGCTGATTACGTAATCTCTGCAGCCGACGGGTACAATACACTTTTCGAAATGCTTGAAGGACAATATACTGACCCAAAGACCAGGCTGTTCTATGAAAAAGAACTTACATTTCCTTCTTATTTTCAGCTTTCTCTTGGCATCAACCGGGTGTTGGAAACCGAAGCGTCAAGCCTGATCTTCCCGCTGAGCGCCCCCGTTGAACTGGAGCCAGGAAACGTCATCCGGGATATTTCCGTAAGGGTACATAGTTTCGATCCCACCCTTGCCCCTGTCGGGAAAACCCTGCTTACAGCAATGATCACTTCAAACGATGAAGCTTACTGGAGCGATTTGCGGATGAACGACTTCAGAAAATACAAAGCGGAGAAAGAACGCATCACCCGTGAATTGACCGAGGCCATGGAAGTGAGGCTTGGCCCCCTGGCGCTGCATCTTGAGATGAGCGACCTGTCAACTCCGGCCACAGTCGTCAGGTACACCAACAACTGGAAAGGAAGCTTCGAAGGTTGGATTATGACCCCCAGGCTGGGATTATTCCCACAACTGCCAATGACCTTACCGGGACTGGAAAAGTTCTATATGGCCGGTCAATGGACAGCCCCGGGAGGCGGGCTGCCTACCGCGCTGATGTGCGGAAGGGGCGTTGCGCAGCTGATATGCCGCAAAAGCGGGAAGAAATTTACGAACAGACCGGTCAGCGCTTGATTTTGAGTAGTTTTCGCGAATAAACATCCGCCAGGCTCCTGACTTCAACCAGGTACATTCCTGCCGGCCATCGTGAACAATCGACACTGATAAATTTCCGGTTGATTGATGTGTTTACCCTCTGAAATAGCAGCTGGCCCCGGGCATTATATACCCGGATTTCTGCCGGATCAGTTGAATACCTGCCCAGCAGGATATAGAATTCATCCAGGGCCGGATTCGGAAATACTTCAGGCACCACCCGGATGTATTTTTCCCTGATGAGGCTGTCGGCGCCAAACGCGTTGGTCACCGAAAGTTTTACATTAAAAAGGCCTAAAGTATTATACCTGATCTCGCCCGGGTAGGCAGATGTGGATACAGCAGGTTCACCACCCTCAAATTCCCACATCCAGCTTATGGGATTACCCATCGACAAATCCGAAAACTTTAAAAGAGACCCCACTGCAATTACCGTGGTGTCGGCAAGAAACCTGGCAATTACCTGTTTTTCATTATAGGATCCATTGATGGAACTCAACCCGCTGTTAACCGGATCGAGCCATGGCTTCAATCTTACACTGTCAGCGCTGCCGTTTGATAGCCAGGAAAATGACATTTTCCCGTAATAATCCGGTCCGCTGAGGTTATAACATCCTGATTCACCTCCGGTAAGCTGACCTATCACGCGGCCTTTGTTGTCGAAAAGCGGCGAACCCGAAGACCCGCCTTCGGTGGTACCATGCCCGTTGGCTGTTGCATTCCAGATTACCTTATAATGAGTTCCGGGATTGGTGCCCCACTGGCTGTTTGTAAGCGGATTGAGGTAGGTTGATATCTTTTTTACATCCCCTGACGGATGGTGAATGCTGACCCCTGAAGGGCTGGGAGTTCCGGCAATATCCCATCCTGCATAAAAAGGCTCATAGGCCGGCGGAATATTCTCGTTCAGCAACACAAGATAAAAATCACTACCATTATTATCCAGTGGAGAGCTGCTGGCGATTTTGCGCGCCCCCAGCAGGGATTTGTTCGCTTCAACGGATGCGTTTTCGCAACCAACAGTTTCATACCTGAAATAGAATAACCATTTTGAAACATCCTCTGCTGTCGCATAGCTTCCACCCGGGCTTTTGGCACAATGATCGGCAGTCAGCACATAGGGAGAATAGTCGGCTGCGGTGTTATTCATAATGGTGCCGGTGCACCAGTATGCAACAAATCCGTTTTTAATCTGTATCCTGACAACACTTCTGATCTGGTCGCGCCACTCATCGCCCTCGCTGCAAGCGGTATTTACCTGACAACTGCCTGAGCGGTCCTCCATTTCCGGACGGTCGCCGGGGAAAATCATCGGACGGTAAACAAAAAGAATTTCTTCAATGGTGAAATCCGAATTACCCACCATCCCGGCAGGTTCAAGAAACTCAATGATGATGCAATCGCCCTTTACCACTTCGGTGGCAAAAAAACCGTCGCGCCGGTTATTACCGGATGTAAATGCCCCGATCACGTGACTTCCGTCTTCGGAATAAACGAAAAGGGTGGCCCCCGGGGCAAGGTGGAAATTCCTGAAATACAAACCCAGTCCGGTAGCTGACGCTGACTGAAGTTTCAATCGCCATAGCCTGTCGCCGTTGTCCAGTCTGCTCCAGTTACCGGAATTCCGCATTGTAAAGTCAACAGGAATACTGACTCCCATGCGCTCGGGCGTAAAGGGCTCCCTGTTTTCATCTTCCCGCAATAACTCCGTAACATCCGGACCATTCACCCTTAATACCGGCAGGTCGGTCTGATGTTTTAATTCCTTCAGCCCGGCAGGAATCCCGCCAGCGCTCTGCTGGGCGACGGCAAAAAATGAAATGTGAATGAATCCCAGGAAAAATATCAGGAAGCAAATGCTTTTTTTCATACAGATGGCAAATGGTAGTACCAATTTTTACGATACGAAAATAAACATTATTGTCTTTGCCATGAAAACCATATAAAGAAGTCATCAGGATCCAAATTCAGAAACGCAGTAACTTCAGTCATATTAAAGCATACAACGTAAAAATAATCGGCCGGACATGAAAAAAAACAAATTCTGATATTACAAAATCAGGAATCCAAGATTAAATTAATGTAACACTACCACACTACCTGCATAAATACTACTCAAGAACATCGCTGTATGAGGATTATCCAGAATAAAATTACCCTGCTTATTGTCATCACCACTATTGTAAGTGCCATACTTGTTGCCGGGATTATCGTTCAAACCCGGGTAGCACACCGCATTGTTTCCGAAACCCAGGCCGTGGGCGAGTCAAACGCTTTGCGACTCACATTCGAAGTTAATGCCCGCCTGCACGATAAACTGCTAAAAAACCTGGCCGGAACGGATGGATTGTCACCAAGGGTCCTGCTTGCAAACAACGATCCGGAGCAATTCAGGCAGCTTTTTGAAACCTATCCCATTTCTTTTATTGTAGTAACGGATTCCTCACTCATCCCTATTGCCACTTTTCCGGAAGCCAGCGCAGGAATCCTCAGGGCACTGCCAACAGACCCCGAAGCATTCCGGAAATTCCGCAGCGACGGTGTGATTACCAGATATCACGAATGGATCAACGACACCCTTACCCGTATTGCAGTGATCGATATACCATGGTATCCGGGCATGTCCGGTAATCAGGCAAACGGAATACTCTTCGCCGGATTTCCGGTATCAGCGGATGAATTGTCATATCAGATACAAGGTAACGCCAGACTGATGCGGGAACCGCTGGACCTTCCGCTTGATAAAACCATTACTGAAGGTAAAGTCATCACACAACTTCCACTTTTTGGTTGGAGAAATATCCCAGTTGCTTCGCTATGGCTTGAAAAACCATCTGGAATACTGAAATCACTGAATGATTACCGGAAATATTTCATCTGGTTCCTCGTCATCTGTGCAACAGTCTTTATCCTTTTCATCACGGTTTATCTCAAACGCTATTACATGTGGCCAATCAGGATGTTTACCCTGGCTATAAAATTCAATGACCCCGGGTACCTGAAAATGGTGAGATACAGAGACAAGGACCTTGCAAGCCTGCAGCAGATGGTAATGAATGTCTTCAGCCACGAGCGGCTGCTGAATGATATGATCCGGCGCAGAAATTCCGAAAACCTGAATGCTTTTCATGCAGCCATTCTATCACAGATCAGTGACGCCGTTTATGCCACCGACCACAAAGGCATCATCACCTACTGGAACAGGGCTGCCGAGACAATATATGCCGTAAATGAGCAGGATGCCATCGGAAAGATCGCCGATGAGCTGATCAGAAGCCGCTGGGATGACCCACACGACGAAGCACGTCAGCAACAACTTTTTAACACTGACGGTTTCATGAAAGGCAGCATCAGTCAGGAACTGCCCAATGGAACCTGGATAAAGGTAGATGCCGGCATTACCAGGCTTCTCGACTGTAACGGGAATTTGCTGGGACAACTTTATGTAGCCCGGAAAACAGAAGCCATGCCTGCAATGTAGCCATACCGGAACGCTACGGAAAGCAATCCCCGAAGCACTTACCTGAAAATCATTGCATTGAGCACGCTGTTATTTGTAACAGCACAGCCATCTGTCACTTCAGTCGTCGCAACCAACTCAATCCTTTGAAACCGGCAATTATTTGAATAACGACGCAGGGGCTAACAACTCATTCCGTGCTGCCACAACAGGCCGGCATTGAACATGCCCGTTGAAAATTTGTTTATCCGGCATGAACATCACAAGACTTTCAGTCCTTCTGCTTTTGCCTGGCAGTTTACTATTAACATCCTGCCAGGCAGCGACTTATGATATACCGGAAAATAAGATGATGACCCAGTCCGAGAAAACTGAAACTGCAACCTTTGGCTCAGGTTGCTTCTGGTGCAGCGAAGCCATTTTTCAACTGCTCAAAGGTGTAATCAAGGTGGAGCCGGGATACTCGGGGGGCGCCCGTGCCAACCCGACCTACGAACAGGTATCTTCAGGCGCCACCGGGCATGCCGAAGTGATTCAGGTTACCTATAACCCTGAAATTATTTCATTTGAAGAGTTGCTTGAAGTTTTCTGGTCAACCCACGATCCTACCACACTCAACCGTCAGGGGGCCGATGTGGGCACCCAATACCGTTCGGTGATCTTCCATCACAACGAGCAGCAGCGGCAACTGGCCGAAACCTATAAGGCCAGGCTCGACAGCAGTGGCGCGTGGAGGAATCCGATAGTAACGGAAATCAGTCCCTATAAGGCTTTTTATCCGGCAGAATCCTACCATCATGACTATTATAACAGGAACAGTCAGGCGCCCTACTGCACGTTTGTGATTGTCCCTAAACTGGATAAATTCAAGAAGGTTTTTAAGGAAAAAGTCAGATAACCCTGAGCAGAGAAGTTCAAGGTCACAACATATAACGGCAGGAGGAAATCAGCCCAGCTTCAGCAGTTTCTGGGCCACCAGCACATACCATGAAAGGGTAAGCAAACCGCCGAGGATTCCCAGCACCAATGCACCGCTGTAAAACCAGGGAATAAATGAGGCCCATGCGCTGTAGATGAGCATACAGATAAATCCCACAAATCCGGCCCAGCCCGTGATGGCGCTGAAACGGCGGTTCATCAT
>CAZDBX010000137.1:0-8298 GCA_964503805.1 uncultured Lentimicrobium sp.
ATGAGTACATTCCGCTGGCTGAGGTTGTCTTCATTGCCCCGCCTGCCATATCTTCGGAAATAACCATGAGTCCGATACCGCCGGAAACCACATCGATAAATTGATCATACGAAGCAGCATAGGTTACAAAAGTGGCAGGTATACCCGGCCATTGGTTCCTGTAATTGAGGGTTAACCTCGGACAGATTTTGGAACCGGCCAGAGCGGGATTCAGATACAACGGATTACCATAGTATTGCGAAAAAGAGGCATCCTGCGAAATACCTGAGAAACCGGCTGTAATCAGCAGTAAAATCAGGCTTAGCTTAATTCTCATGTCGTAATGAATTTCGGCAGCCAATATTACGAATAATTTTAATAATGACGGCCTCTTGTTTAAAAAAATGCAAAATTCTGACAAACCCCTGCAATAACGGATTTCTCAATCCGTTATTATCCCGGCGGTGTATCATGCATATCAGTTTTCATTACAAATATACGAACAGATGAACCTATTTCTGTTGCCTCATGTTTAAATTACGTGTTAATACGGATAGCACCGCATGATTAGTTTAATTTTGTGTCTCAATTTCCGGCGTTAAACCGAAACATTGCCTATGATCCCGATTCGTTTAGCTTTCAGTGTAATTCTGTCTCTATACCTGATTTTCCCTCAGGGGAATTTGTCCGCGCAATATTTGGTGAAGTGGATTATGCCCTACTCCGGATATTCAGCAGATTTCAAAACTGAACGCTCCTGGCTGCAATGCGAATCGTGTTACAACACGGAAGAAACCGGCATGCCCGTCTTCAGCTTTTATGCTGAAGGTCATTTTGATGTACTTCCTGAACTGAGCTTCACTTCCATGCAATATACCGGGTTGTCGATGGCTGAAAGAAAAGCATTTGATCAGACGGATTCAGCAAACTGGTCAGGTGAATCTGATTATAATGCCATGTTGGTTTATGACCGGGGAGCAGGTCGTCTTTTAATAAACATAATTCCGCTGAGAAGGAACAAGTTATCCGGAGAAATTGAAAAACTGATTGCTTTTGATCTGAAAATTGAAGGAGGTAATGAGAGAAATGGAATGGAATCCCGGCATTATGCAGCTTCTTCCGTGCTTTCGACAGGCGATTGGTACAGGGTAGCTGTGAAACAGACAGGTATTCAACAGCTTACGTATGATGATCTTTCTGAGATGGGAGTAATGGTGAATGGCCTTTCTTCGTCCGGTATCAGGGTTCATGGGTATGGAGGAGGCATGCTGCCTGAACGGGCAGGGGCGGCAAGATATGATGATCTGCCTGAGGTTCCGGTCATGATGATTGATGGCGGAGATGGTAAATTTGATCCGGGCGATTATATTCTTTTTTATGGACAAGGTCCTCTGGCATGGAAGTATAATATGCAATCCGGTTTGTTTGAGCATAAGCCCCATCTTTATTCAGATGAATCCTATTATTTTATAACGACAGGCTCAACACCCGGCAGGCGGATTCCTGAATTTCCCCAGCCCCAGTCGGGCGTTCCCACCATTGTAAACTCCTATGATTTTTACGATGCATATCATCCTGATGAGGTAAACCTTATCAAATCGGGCAAGGAATGGTTCGGGGATATTTTCGATCTGATTACTTCGCGTGACTACACCTTTAAATCATTCGTTCCTGAAACATCCAGACCGCTTCAGGTCAGGCTGAGTGCCGCAGCACGGTCAACATCCCCGAGTTCCTTTACGTTGGCAGCATCAGGCAGGACATTTAGCCTGTTTATTCCTTCGATTATCACTGATTTTAATACCAATTATGCCAGAATGTCGGCTGAAACATTCGAAATCGAGCACAACGGTAGTTTCAATGGTCTCAAAATCAGTTATAATAAGCCGGTAAACAGTGCAACCGGATGGCTGAATTTTATTGAGCTAAATGCAGTGGCCATGCTGAACTTCAGTGGCGGGCAGTTTGCCTTCAGAAAGACCGGGCTGCAGGATGTTGTTGAATACCGGATTACAACAACTGCAACACATGAACGTCTGTGGGATGTTACCGATCCCCTGAATCCAGGCTACATTCAGCCTTCAGTTTCCGGAGGCACCCTTACTTTCAGGGCGCTGGCAGATACACTGAGGGAGTATATACTTTGTGATGCATCTTCTTTTCTGAAACCGGTTTTTGTTGAGCGTGTTGCCAATCAGGATCTGCACTCAATGGCACCTGCCGATATGGTAATTCTTGCTCATCCTTTGTTTGCCGAAGAAGCAGCGCGCCTGGCAACTTTTCATAGCCAGCACAACGATTTCAGTGTTATCGTCGTCCAGCCACAGGCAATTTACAATGAGTTTTCTTCGGGTGCACAGGACATAAGTGCCATCCGCGATTTCATGAAGATGCTCTGGCATCGCGGTGGTGAAGGAATTAAGCCCCGATTTATGCTGCTTTTTGGTGATGCATCATACGATTATAAGGTCAGATTGGCAGGCAATACAAACTTTATCCCCACATTTCAGGCCCCTGAATCGCTTCATCCCGTTACTTCCTATGCTACCGACGATTTCTTCGGATGTATTGACGATAATGAGGGTGGTTTTTCCACCGACATCATGGATATCGGTGTTGGCCGGTTGGTGGTTGCAACGCCTGAAGAAGCCCGGATGGCAGTGGATAAGATTATACATTATGCAACGGTTGCCGAATCGGTACATGGTGACTGGCGGAATATGATTGCTTTTGTTGCCGATGACGGCGATGGGAACGAGCATATGCGGCAGGCTGACCAGATCGCTACCATGATAGACACAACCTATAAGAATTATAATTTAGATAAAATATTTCTGGATGCTTATCCGCAGATTTCGACTCCCGGCGGGCAGCGGGCCCCTGATGCAACCGCGGCAATTAACCAGCGGCTGGAAAAGGGTGCGCTGATTGTTAATTACACCGGACATGGAGGAGAAACAGGCTGGACACACGAACGGATTCTGGAAATTTCCGATATCAACAGCTGGACCAATTATGACCGTTTACCGGTCTTTATGACGGCAACCTGTGAATTCAGCCGCTATGATGATCCGCTCAGGCGATCAGGCGGGGAGCTGGTGTTTCTGAATCCCCGGGGCGGCGGAATAGCATTGTTTACTACGGCAAGACCCACTTTCGGAACCCCCAACTTCAACCTTGCACGCAATTTCTACAACATTGCCCTGAAGCCGGATGGCAATGGTATGCCATTCCTGGGGGATCTCATCAGAATATCGAAAAGGGTGACAGGGTCAGATCCCAACAGCAAGAAGTTTGTGCTGCTGGGCGACCCGGCAATGAAAATGGCTTACCCTAAGTATAATGTTTTTACAACCGAAATTAACGGCCGCACAGTTAACGGTGATGCGGATACGCTCAGGGCGCTCGGCGAAATCACCATCAGCGGAATTGTAGTCGATAATGACAGAAATATTCTTGCCGGATTTAACGGCGTTGTTACAGCAATTGTATTTGATAAGGAAAGCCAGATAAATACTTTTGGCAGTGACGGGGCAACTTCCATGTCATTCTCCGTGAGGAGAAATATTATCTACAAAGGAAACGTGATTGTGGAAGATGGCCGTTTCAGCTTTACTTTTATTGTTCCACGCGACATCGGGTATCAGTTCGGTCAGGGGAAAATCAGTTATTATGCCACCAACGGGGAGCAGGATGCTGCAGGGTACTACACTGACATTGTTATCGGAGGGATCAGCAGTAAGAATCTTGATGATTATGACGGGCCGGAGATTTCCATTTATATGAACAATACCGATTTCCGGCCGGGCGGATTTACCGATGAGAATCCGGTACTGCTTGCCATGCTCAGGGATATCAGCGGCATCAACACCATTGGCAACGGCATAGGCCATGATATTGTTGCCATTTTAGATGGAAAAACAGATAGTCCGTTTATTCTGAATGAGTATTATCAATCGGATCTGAATACTTATCAAAGCGGGAAGGTTGTATTTCCGTTTAAAAATCTTTCACCGGGTTTACACACCCTTCGGTTGAAGGCCTGGGATGTTAACAATAACTCCGCGGATGCTACTATTACTTTCTATGTTGTTTCATCCGGCGAAATGGTGATTGGAAGTTTCGACGCTTATCCCAATCCAATGAATGACTTTACCAGGTTTGAGTTTGACCACAATCAGTCTGGCCAGGATCTGGAATTGACCCTGAGCATTTTTTCATTGTCCGGTGCTTCTGTGGCAGAGCTGAAAAGGACTGTTTTTTCGGATGGTTTCCGGACTACGGCTTTTGAATGGGATGGACGCAACAATCAGGGCCGTTCGTTAAATCCCGGTTTTTATATCGGACGATTGTTTGTAAATGGCGCAACCGGTCTTCAGGCCTCAAAATCTGTTAAAATTTCGATTGTCAGATGATTGACAGAAAATAATATTTATCACAAAATGAAAATAAAATCGCCTTTTCTTGCTTTTTGTTTCGCTGCATTATCTCTGAGTGTAACAGGTCAGGTATCTATCCTGAAATCACTGGAATGGGAGCGCCCGGCCACCCTCGTGCGTGGTACCGATTCCTCAGTATCTGCACCTTCATTTAAAGGCGCGCAGTTTCCTTTTCTGCCTGAAAGCAATGTACCTGCATTTGTTGAACGCTTCAGGCTGCCTGAAGGGCATCGTTTAACAGAGGTTCAGCTATCGGGTGAGAAGTTTATTCCGTTTACGGATACTGACAGGATTCTTTTGGAAGGAGAAGAGTTGCCACATGAATTAACACCTCAGGTTCAGGTGATGTTCGAAAACGGCAGGCCCTGGGCAATGGTTACAATGGTGCCTTTCGCTTTTGAGCCGTCTTCGGGGCAGATAATGAAATTGTCGGAATTCCGGCTGGATTTTATCACTGCCTCCGAACCGGCACCCGTTAAAAATGAGCGCAGCTATGCAATGAACTCCGTGCTTGCTTCGGGTGACTGGTATAAGATATACATTAATGAAACCGGTATTTACCGTTTGACTTATGATGATCTTAAAAACCTCGGTATCAATGTTAACGGTTTGAATCCTGATATGATCCGGATTTTCGGAAATGGCGGCCGTATGCTTCCTGAGGGCGCCGGTGGCAGCAGGATTGATGATCTGGCTGAGAATGCCATAAAGGTGGTAACGGCAAATCCCGGTGTTTTTGCACAGGGTGATTATATTCTTTTTTATGGTCAGGGCACGCTGGCATGGAATATGAACCCGTTTTCAGCAAGGATGGAACATCTGAAGCATCCTTATGCGGATGAAGCCTGCTATTTTGTTACCATTGGCCCGGTTGCCGGCAAGAGGATCGCTGTGGATCCCGGTCCGGTGGAAGAACCTAACTTTTATTCAGTTGAATATACCGATTTCCGGGTTCATGAGAATGATAACGTCAGTCTGATTAAGAGCGGAAGAAAATGGTTCGGGGAGAAACTGGATTATTATACCAGAACGTTTTCGATTCCTTCTTTTCAGTTTGCTGAACCGTTAGCAAATGAAACAGCCCTTATTCGTTATGGATTGGCAGGGAGGTCATTGGCCGGGCAGATTTCCTTTAATATTCTGGTAAATGGCGAACAGGTGGCAAGCAGCTCGCTGTCAAAAATCGTTTCTGATTGGGACTATGTAAGAGAAGTTTCCACAACCGCTTCATTTGTTCCCGGTAGCAATAAACTTGATGTTCAGGTAAGATTTAACCCGGTGAGCAGTACCGATTTCGGTTACATAGATTTTGTTTCACTGAATGTCCGTTGCCGGTTGAAGTTTACAGGAGGGCAGCTTGCGTTCAGGGATCCGAAAACGGTTTCCGCCGGAAGGATTACTTCCTTTTCACTCGATAATGCAGTGGAAGGACTTGAGATCTGGGATGTTACCGATCCGGCCGATGTAAAATTCATACAGCCTGTAAAGGTCGGTAATCAATATGTCTTCAAAAGAAATACTGAACGACTGGTTGAGATGATCGCGCATGATAATTCGACTTTTAAACAGGTGAAACTTGGTGAGAAAGTTAAAAATCAGAATCTGCATTCTACCGGTAATTACGATCTGATTATCGTAACACATCCTGATTTTAATGCTGATGCCACACGTCTGGCGGCAGCCCATAACAATAAGGGCGAAATTTCGGCCATCGTTGTGCCTCTCCCCGAAATTTACAATGAGTTTTCTTCCGGGATACAGGATATTACTGCAATCCGGGACTTTATGAAGATGCTTTATGATCGTGGCAGAGAGGCCGGATTTCCCAAATATCTGCTGCTTTTTGGCAACGCTTCATACGATGTGAAGAACAGGGTGGCAGGCAATTCCATTTTTATTCCCACTTATCAGAGCGATAATTCTGTGCATTTGGTAAACTCTTTCCTTACTGATGACTATTATGGACTGCTTGATGAAGGCGAAGGTGCGCTGAATGCTGCCGGGTTGGTGGATATCGGGATTGGACGGCTTCCGGTCAGAAATGCTGAACAGTCAAAAGTAGTTACAGATAAAATATTGCATTACCTCGAAAATCCGGCTTCCACGCATGGCGATTGGCGCAATGTGATTGTGGTGCCGGCGGATGATGAAAACAGAAACACTCACCTGAACCAGGCCGAAAAGCTGATAAATAGCATCGACACGCTTGATCCGGTTTATAACATCAATAAAATCTATTTTGATGCGTATAAAAAGCAATCGACACCCGGTGGAGGCCGTTACCCGGATGTAAATCGCGAAATTGTAAGCCGTGTAGAAAAGGGGGCGCTGCTGGTAAATTATGTTGGTCATGGAGGGGAAGTCGGTTGGGCTGATGAAAGGGTACTTGAAATTTCCGACATCAATGCCTGGACCAATTATGAAAAGATGGGAATGTTCTTTACTGCAACCTGTGAGTTTTCGAGGTTTGACAATCCCCTTCATACTTCTGCCGGTGAACTGGTATTCCTTAATCCCGAAGGAGGGGCCATGTCGATGATTACCACCACCCGCCTGGCTTTTGCCTCAAGTAATTCGCAGCTTAACCTTAGTTTTGCCGATACCTTGTTTGATGCAAAAAGTCATGAAATTCCCCGCCTTGGAGATGTGTTGAAATACACCAAAAATACCAACGGGAATTCTCCGAACACGCGGCATCTGACCTTGTTTGGCGATCCTTCCATGCGCCTGCCTATCCCACAGCACAGGGTAGTTACAACCTCAATCACCGACGCTGTTACCGGTAATCCTGCCGATACCCTGTTTGCGAACAGTCTTGTAACAGTTTCGGGGGAAGTAAGACGCGTTGACGGAACATTCATGGATGACTTTGACGGAGTTTTATATGTGAAGGTTTTTGACAAACCTTCAAAGGTTAAAACCCTCGGACAGCATCCCGAAAGTTTTGTTGTCGAGTTCAAGGCCCAGAAAAACATCGTTTATCAGGGAAAAGCGTCAGTTAAAGAAGGGACGTTTACTTTTACATTCCCGGTGCCCAGGGATATTGATTATTCCATCGGGAATGGCAAAATCAGTTTTTATGCATCCAATGGTATTGAAGATGCACATGGGTATTCCACTGATTTTAAAATCGGCGGGTCGGTTGCTCAAAATCAGACAGATCTTACCGGGCCGGAAATCCGTCTTTTCCTGAATGACACAAATTTTGTCGATGGGGGCATTACCAGTGAAAACCCCAAGCTGATCGCTTACCTGTATGATGAGAGCGGGATAAACACGGTAGGCAACGGAATCGGGCATGATATTGTTGCTACCATCGATGGTGACAGCTACGATGGCATTGTGCTGAATGATTATTACATTTCTGATCTTGACAGCTATCAGAGCGGGGTTATTAATTATCAGTATTTCAATCTGCCGGATGGCGATCATACCCTAACCCTGAAAGCCTGGGATGTATTCAATAACTCAGGCCAGGCAAGCATTAATTTTACGGTTAAACGTAAGATAATTCTTGCGGTTGATGAGGTGGTGGCTTATCCGAATCCATCGGGTGCTGATGTATGGTTCCGGTTTGGTCATAATCAGTTTGATGGCAAGTTTGATGTGGAACTGAATGTCTTTTCTTCATCCGGAATGCTGGTGAGGACAATCGGACCCGAACGGGTGATTTCGGAAGGGTATACTGCCGGTAATATTCACTGGGATGGCCGCAACAACGACGGAAGCCCTGTAAGGGCAGGTCTTTACCTCTGCCGTCTTATGATCCGTGACAGAAACGGATATACTTCAGGGAACACAGTGAAAGTGGTTATGGTCAGGTAAATTCTATGATCTACACTATCGGTGAATGTCTGCTGGATATTGTGTTCAGAAACGG
>CAZDBX010000138.1:0-8290 GCA_964503805.1 uncultured Lentimicrobium sp.
AGCCGTGGCGCTTCCTCATCCAGTCGCCTGGCCTTGCTGATGCCGCAGAAAGAGAAGCCCAGCTCCCCGGCTTTGGTTTTGATCAGTTGTGTCAGTTCGGTCCTGGGGTTCATATTAACTGGTTAATGGCGTGTAATATTCACACAAAACATTGTATATCAATAAATTGTGAAATAAACGGTCGGCAATGCCGCGCCATCCTGCGGCTTAACCATTCTTCAAAAGCGATTTTCAGACAAATCCCCGTTCATTCAGCATTACTCCGGAAAAGCAATTGCTGAAAATCCGGCCGGATCAGAATAATTCAGCCTGATTGCCCGGTTTAATCTTCCCCAGGTGGGCGTATGCCATGGGGGTTGCCTCCCTGCCACGGGGGGTGCGCATAAGGTAACCTTCCTGAATCAGGAAAGGTTCATACACCTCTTCGATGGTACCCGGATCTTCGCCCACGGCGGTGGCTATGGTTGTAAGTCCGACCGGCCCGCCACGGAACTTGTCGATGATGGTCGCCAGGATCCGGTTATCCATTTCATCCAACCCGTTTTTATCGACCAGCAATGCCGACAGGGCAAATTGCGCAATTTTCAGGTCAATGGAGCCATTCCCCTTGATCTGGGCAAAATCACGCACCCTGCGCAGCAGCAGATTGGCAATGCGGGGCGTTCCCCTGCTGCGGCGAGCGATCTCGGAAGCTGCATCCGGAGAGATATCAACCTTCAGAATTCCGCAGGAACGCATGATAATTTTTTCCAGGGTTGCAGCATCGTAATAGGAAAGCCTGGCATTGATGCCGAAACGGGACCGCAGGGGGGCGGTGAGTAACCCCGAGCGTGTGGTGGCGCCTACCAGGGTGAAAGGGCTGAGTTGTATCTGCACACTGCGGGCATTGGGACCGGTTTCGATCATAATATCAATCCGGTAATCCTCCATGGCCGAATAGAGATACTCTTCCACCACCGGACTGAGCCGGTGAATTTCATCGATAAACAGTACATCATTCGGTTCCAGGTTGGTGAGCAATCCGGCAAGGTCGCCGGGTTTGTCGAGCACCGGCCCCGAAGTGATGCGGATGTTTACACCCATTTCGTTGGCAATGATGTGCGAAAGGGTGGTCTTCCCCAGTCCGGGAGGGCCATGCAGCAAAACATGATCAAGTGATTCTCCCCGCAACCTGGCAGCCTTCACAAAAACCCTGAGGTTCTCCACCACGCCGGGCTGACCCGAGAAGTCGGCAAAGTCACCGGGACGGAGCACCTTTTCTATTTCACGCTCGGCAGCGCTCAGGTGTTCAGCAGTGGCATCAAGGTTTGTGTTCATCTTCTGATTTTATGGAATGACAAAGGTAAAGAATAAATGGATATTGATGCCGGCCCCTGTTCAGGATAACCTGAGAGGAACAATAATTTCACGGACAACATCCGGTTGATACCGAAAGAGATGGTTCAATTGAACGCTGCAAAATCCGGGCGGATTCCATGTTTTTCAGACCCCCACACTTTTTCTGTTTACCGCAAAAGCTTTCAGAGGACATGACGTAACAGCTATTCAGGCAAAATTATTTTGATTATCAATGCCGGTTTCATTCCAATAAAATTCCATACCTTAGCCCCGGATAACAATACCGGTCATTTCAATCCCAACATGCCATGAAAGAGATAGTTGTTGCCATTGATTTCTCGAAGGGCTCACTGCATGCCCTTGATTATGCCATTGCTTTCGCCAACCATGTAAAAAGTAACGTCATGATGGTCTGGGTTGACAGCCATGCGAACCAGGACTTTGCCTTTTCGGCGGAAGTGAACGAGTTCCGTGAGGAAGCCATTAAGAATATGGAAGAGATCATGAAGTCGAAAAAAGGGCAGCTCAAACATGGCAAGTTATCTTATAAGCTCCGCAAAGGGAAGGTTTACCAGGAAATTGCCAATCAGGCCAAATATAACGACGCATCCCTGATCATTGCCGGCACCCACGGGGTTACCGGTTATGAGGAATTCTGGATCGGCAGCAATGCTTACCGGATTGTTTCGTATGCCCCATGCCCTGTCATTACCGTAAGATACGATTTCAATATCGGCGCTGAAGGCATAAAAAGCATCGTTTTACCCATCGACAGTACCCTTGACACCCGTCAGAAAGTTCCTTTTACAGTAGAAATGGCAAAATTATTCAATGCCGATATTCATATTCTGGCTTTATATTCCACCTCGATTAAGGCAGTTCAGCGAAAAGTTGACAATTACGCCCGCCAGGTGCAGAAATATATAACGGATGCGGGGATCAACCACTACATTGAGAGCCTGCAGGCTGACAATATAACCAATATTTCCATCGAATATGCCCGGAAGGTGAATGCCGACCTGATCGCCATCATGACCGAACAGGAAACAACCGCATCGAACATTCTGCTTGGCCCCTATGCCCAGCAAATGGTCAATCACTCACCCGTGCCCGTGCTTAGTATTCAGCCAAAAGAAATATACTCGATCTCAACGCGTTAATCATTCATGCGGCTTATTATCTTAATTGCTTCATTCACCCTCTGGGGGGTTATTGCTTTTGCCCAGCAGGGGCGTGTTCAGATTATCGGGGACGAGCGCATCGATCTGCTGATTGAAAAGCACAAATACCTCAACAGGCATCAGAGTACGCTTGACGGGTGGAGAATACAGATTTTTTTCGATTCGGGAACCAATTCAAAACGAAGGGCAACCGATGCACTCAACCGTTTCTCATCCCGTTATCACGAAGCAAAAGCTTATTTGTCATTTAAAGAACCTTACTATCGCGTAAGGGTGGGTGATTTCAGGACCAGGCTCGAAGCAGAAGGTTTTCTGCAAAATATAAAGGCGGATTATCCCAATGCATTTACGGTAAGCGATAAAATAAATCCGCCTCCCCTGGCTGTACCTGTCAACAGTGAATAAATCTGATCCATTTCCCGATTTTCGTTTTCAGATAAGCATTCCACTGATTATTAATTTCTTGCATCAAACAGGATTGAGCACTTTCAGCGTTATTTTTTTTAAGGCCGGCTTGTACTAGTCAGATTCACTGAAGATTTTCCGGGACTTTTGCAATATTTGTAAATATTTCATATTTTAGCATGACCGTAATCCAACCCGCCATGAAAACCATCATCTCCGCCATCGATTTTTCTGATTGTTCCATCAATGCCCTTGAGCATGCAATCAGCATAGCCGCAAAATCAGAGTCGAATTTGCTGATGCTATGGGTGAACAATCCAAACACGACCAAAACCATCCTTTCGTCAGATCTTTCTGATGACCTGCTTGAGGAAGTGGAACACCAGTTTACACGGCTGATCAACAAATATGAAAAAGACCTTCCAAAATCCAGAATTGACTACATCATCCGGGAAGGAAAGGTTTACCGTGAAGTGGTAAATCAGGCCAAGGAGTCGGATGCATGGCTGATCGTTGCCGGCACCCACGGATCATCAGGATTCGAGGAGTTATGGATCGGAAGCAATGCCAACCGTATCGTTACAGCGGCCCCCTGCCCGGTGATTACGATCAGGGCTGGGATCCATGTTGAGCGGGAATTGAAAAAAATTGTGATGCCGATGGACAGCACCATGGAAACCAGACAAAAAGTCCCGTTTACAAGCGATCTGGCAAAGATGTTCGATGCTGAAGTTCATATCCTGGCAATGTATACCACAAACATCGAAAATGTAAGGGGTACGGTGATGAGCTATGCCAAGCAATCTGCCAAATACCTCAAAGAGCATGGGGTAAAACATTTTATTGTAGAGCTGGAGGCCGATAACATTGCAACCACTATTATGGACTACGCCAGGCAATCCGATGCCAACCTGCTCTCCATTATGACAGAACAGGAAAAATCCGCATCCAACCTCTGGCTGGGGCCTTATGCGCAACAGATGGTGCACCACTCGCCCATCCCGGTGCTCAGCATACACCCCAAGGAAATTCTGATTTCGATGGGATATTAATAAGCGAAAAATAAAACCGTGGCACTTTTCGTCTGAACCTGAAAACGCGGTCAAAGCCATTAAGAAACCTGCCAGAAGCAAAACAGCCCCGGAACAAAACCCGGGGCTGCTTCATTTCTACTACCGGACAGCACTAATTTCTGTCCTTGCAGTTCAGGTCTTCAAATGCAACCTTCAACCGGGCGATCATCGATTTCTGGGCTTCATTAAGCCATTTTCGCGGATCGTAATACTTTTTGTTGGGCTTGTCGTCACCTTCCGGATTACCGATCTGGCCCTGAAGGTAGCCCTCATTTTTCTTGTAGTAATTCATAACGCCTTCCCAGGTAGCCCACTGGGTGTCGGTATCAATGTTCATCTTGATCACACCATAGGAGATGGCTTCACGGATCTCTTCGCGGCTGGATCCCGAACCGCCGTGGAATACAAAATTCACCGGCTTGTCGGTTGTATTGAATTTCTTTTGGATGTAATCCTGTGAATTCTTCAGAATGACCGGCTGCAATTTGACATTACCGGGCTTGTAAACCCCGTGAACATTACCAAATGACGCAGCAATGGTAAAACGGTCGCTCACCTTCATCAGCGCTTCATAAGCATAAGCCACATCTTCGGGCTGGGTGTAAAGCTTCGAACTGTCAACACCGGTGTTGTCTACCCCGTCTTCCTCTCCGCCGGTTACCCCGAGTTCAATTTCCAGGGTCATGCCCATTTTACTCATGCGGGCCAGATATTTACTGCAGATTTCAATATTTTCCTGCAGGCTTTCCTCCGACAGGTCAAGCATGTGTGAACTGAAAAGCGGTTTCCCGGTTTCGGTATAAAACTTCTCTCCGGCATCGAGCAGCCCGTCAATCCACGGGAGTAATTTCTTCGCTGCATGGTCGGTATGCAGAATCACCGGCACTCCATAGGCTTCGGCCAGCATGTGCACGTGCCTGGCTCCGCTGACGGCCCCGGCAATGGCTGCACGTTCACCCTCATTACTCAGGAACTTACCTGCATAGAAATGTGCACCACCATTGGAAAACTGAATGATTACGGGAGCATTAACTTCTTTCGCAGCCTGCATCACCGCGTTCACCGAATCGGTGCCTACCACGTTTACGGCCGGCATGGCAAAACCGTTTGCTTTTGCAATCCTGAAGACTTCCTGAACATCATTACCGGTAACAACGCCGGGTTTCACCTTATCGAAAATTCGTTCTGACATCTTAATAAATGGATTAATTTGAACTGAATGGTTTACTTTTGCAAAGGTAATCAATTTTGACATTGCCGCCCTTCAGCTAGCATAATAGTCTGCTTTGGTGTATCTTTTTTTTCGCTGTTATTCAGATCGTTAAGTAAAATGTCATTCCAACTGAAAATTCGGGAACTCCTGTCGGATAATTACTCCGGTTCAGCGGCAATTCTGGAGAAAATCATTAAAAGTATACAGACTTATATCAACGGAGCAGATATAGATCATATCTTTTTGCGAACGAATCTTGACAAGGTAATCAATCATTTTCCCGACCTGGCGGTGCTCCATCATTTCATGCAGCAGTTTTACGATCTGCTGGATCAGGCCGACAGCGAATCCTGGACACAGGAAAAGACAGTTGCCCGTATTAC
The DNA here is from genome assembly GCA_964503805.1 of uncultured Lentimicrobium sp. Lineage (GTDB taxonomy): Bacteria > Bacteroidota > Bacteroidia > Bacteroidales > Lentimicrobiaceae > Lentimicrobium. The sequence continues at coordinate 5,594 of CAZDBX010000138.1, forward strand.
GCGCTTTATCAGTACCTATACCCAGATCTGGAGTGAAAGCATTGGTCAGGCGGCCGAAAGAATGGAGCGACTGATTGGTTTTCAGGGGAAAAAGATTCTTTTACACAGCAACAGTTCCAGTATCCATATCCTGTTTGAGCATCTGGCTACCCACAATATTTTCCCCTCCGTTTACCAGACAATGTCTGGCCCGGTATATGAAGGCAAGCTGCAGGCAAGAGTGCTGAGCGATTTTGGCTGTAAGGTACATTTTATCAACGAAGCGGCTATCGGCAGGTTTATTCATGAGATTGACTTTGCCGTAATGGGTGCCGACAATGTGTTTGAAGATGGATTCACCAATAAAATAGGCACCTATCCACTGGCCCTGGTATGTCGTGAGGCCGGCAAACCGTTTTACGTGATCTGTGATTCCAGAAAAAGATCGCCTGTCGATTTTAAAAGCCGCATCAAGGCTATTTTCGAGCCTGAAGAACCCTCGGGCGAATTATGGCAAAACGCCCCCCATGCCATCACTCCGGTTAACTACTATTTCGAATTCACACCGAAAGATCTTGTCAGCGCTTACTTCTTTGAAGATACCTGGCGGGACCTGACAAAAAAATAAACCGCATAAAATTATCACTCCTGCCGCTCTCAGGTATTGCTTTCTGTAATATTGAATTCATGCAGGATTCATGATTTATTTAAGCCTGAACATATTGACTTTTTCTTAAAATTTGCTATATTTGTATTGATATATCCGACCCGGGCTTCACTACAGCAAAGCTTCCCTGCCTTCCATCACGAGATATTTAATTTTACTTTTCCCCGGGATAAGTAAGTTTGGTATACACAAAAACCCAGTACTAACCTAAATCCCACCCCAATGAAAATTAAACCTTTACCCATGATTCTCTTTCTTGCCCTGTTTACTGCGGCCGGATTGCAGTCCTGCGACAAGAAGGATGATTCAAACAAAAACCCGACAGTATCTTCCGTCACTGTTAATCCTCCGAGTGTCAATGCCAATGGCATTGCATCCGTCACCGTAGTGGCAACTGATCCTGACAATGATCCGCTGACTTACTCGTATGTAGTTACAGGAGGGGCCATTACCGGCAGTGGCGCCAGTGTTTCATGGACAGCACCTTCGGCCGAAGGCGCCCACTCCGTAACTGTTACGGTTACCGATGGCAAAGGCGGTTCCGCAACCGGGAACGCTGCATTAACAGTTCTCCCTGCCGTAACCCAGGTTACCGGTACGGCCCGCTTCCCGGCCGGCGTATCAGGCGATCTGTCAAACGCTAAGGTAAGCCTCTACACTTCCTATGACAACTGGTTGTATAACCAGCCCATCAAATACGGCGCCGTAACAGGTTCCGGTGCAACAGTTTCTTTTACCCTTACAAATGTCAATCCGGGTAATTATTACCTGGATGTATGGAAAGACATCGACAACAGTGCTACCTGGACATCAGGCGACTATGTAGGCTGGTATGGTTCCGGCGGTTTAGGCAGTCCGCAGCTTACGGAATTCCAGATTTCCCAGGGCCAGACCTTCAACTGTTCGGTGGATATGTATATTATCGCCAAAAGCGCCATGAGCCCGAAGCTCAATAAGTAAAAGCTGTGCATTATCATTTATAAACCGGGTTCAGGCAATCCGGTTTTTTTTATTTCCCGTAATTGCAATTTCGCGATCAGATGATGAAAATAATCGATGGGAAATGTATTCCTGAAAACTGAATTCTGCATTTGTACTTTTCCGATAAATGTTGTAATTTTGCAGCCCTTAACGGCCCCGTAGTTCAGCTGAATAGAACGTCAGATTCCGGTTCTGAAAGTCACAGGTTTGAATCCTGTCGGGGTCACCCCTTAAAAGCCACTTAACAGTGGCTTTTTGCATTTCAGCTTTTTCCTGCGGAGCGGAACAGGGCGGTTGGCTTATAAAGAATGAATAATCGCCACTGATCCGGCGTCTCCGGCTGCAATGCAATTGCAGCTCTTTAGGACACTATCCCCGCGTTCACTGAAATTACAGCGTAAATCCTTTCAATTCAACTTCAGTCTTTATTTTTCCGATCACCAGCCTGATCAGGCGGTCGAGGGGGCTGCCTTCGGTGTAGTCGGCCGGGGCGATGTAGCTGGCCCGGTTTTGCCGTATCAGGTTTTCGCAGTTCCGGCGGGGCGAGGGCTTGTCCCTCGTTGACTCAATTCCGGGATTATACACGGCGATTGCCGTCCCGCCCTGGTATTTGATCATTTTCATGGCCGGTACGTCGGTTTCGCCGTCGCCGATATAGATCATCTGCCTGAACGGTACGGGGCGCTCCTCCTCCGGTAGGTACTTATTGATCAGCGTATTGTCGTATGAGTTGCTGATGCCTTTGTTGATCCTGAAAAGGTATTGGGTTTTGTTGGTATAATTGATGGCCAGAGCCGGCCATACAGCCACCCCATTGGCGTCGTAGCGGTAGCCCGAAGCATAGATATTGGTAAAATGTTTCGCGATGGGCGTTCCGCTGATGAATTCGCGCAGCCCGGACGAAATGATGTAGTGCTCCGTTTTCACCCCCAGATCAGCGGCATAGTCGTTGATGCGGCCGAACCAGGTTTGTACCCCGTTGAAAAAGGTTATACCGCTGCCATACTGTTCGAAGTCACTGCGGCGGATGGGCAGGTCGCGGCGCCGGGCTTCATCCAGCGAAAGCTGCA
>CAZDBX010000139.1:0-8203 GCA_964503805.1 uncultured Lentimicrobium sp.
GCTTTTTGTTAGTAAACGTTGAATTTCCAATTCGTCAGCCAACAATCACTTTCAATCCGTTTATAAAGCACCGAAATTGTTAATAACGTAGTGTTTTTGGAAAACTGATTAGTTACATTTTCTTTAACCCTAATATTAATAAAAATGAAAAAACTTATTTTGTTATTTGCAATTTCGCTAATTGCATTCGTTGGTTATTCACAGTTTATCGTCCCGGTGACATTAACAGGCGATTGTGTTTACCCGCAAACAGGTACTTTTTATGGAGTACATGTCAAAGTATATCAAGGCACGACACTAATGGCTGAGGGTTATGCAACATCCTTAACAACTACTAGCCAATTTACAGTTGAAATCCCTGAATTTTGCATTGTTGACAATATAAAAATCTATAAAATTGTTGTAGATGCACTAAAAGGATATATAAGTCCATACTCATTAATATGTAGAGGAACATTTGTAAATTCTGAACTGGTATCTTGTCAGGATTTTGTAACTGGTATTGGTATTCAACAAGTTTCCTTAGAATAGTTAATCAATGAAAAAGCAAATTATCATTTGGCTTATCACCGTGCTGCTTTTTGAACTTAATTTATACGCCCAAAATCAGGCAAATACATGGTACTTTGGTTATATGAATGGCCTGGATTTTAATTCCGGTTATCCTGTATATTTACCAGATTGCCCTCGATGGTTAGGTTTTACTACCAGCGTTTCTGACACAAATGGTAATTTGCTTTTTTTTACTGATGGACAAACTGTATGGAACAAGGACAGGGAGATAATGCAAAACGGGGATGGCCTTCATGGAGATTGGATAATACGTCAACCCGCTGTAATATGCAATGACCCTGGGAACCCCGAAAGATATTATTTATTTACAGTAGGCTCCCTGGATGTTTATAAAGGTCTCGAATACAATATTATTGACATGTCCCTTGACAATGGCAGAGGTGCAATAATTGAGAAAAACGTTGTTGTTTCTTCCGGTCAATTTGCAAAGCACAAAATTACCGCAGTCCGGCAGGCTAATAACCTTGATTGGTGGATTATAACTCGTTTTCAAGAGCCAAACAATCCAAATGCCTGGGCCAGTTTTAGTCTTACCTCATCCGGATTAAATCCTGTGCCTGTTATTAGCCCGGCTTACCATCTAAACACAATGCAATGCGGGCCAGTAAAGGTTTCACATGATCGGAAGAAACTCATTTCTGTTCAAACTGGCAATGCAAATAGTCACGGAAGTTTTGACGTTTGTGATTTTGATAAAAACACGGGAATCATTTCTCATAAGTTTCATATTAAAGAACATTGTGATGCTTGTTTTGGTATCTATGGCATGGAGATGTCTCCCGATTCCAAACTCCTTTACATTTCTTTTGATGCGCTTCATCTTGTACCCCCAAACCAACATTTTACTTTTATTTATCAATATGATCTGACAATTACAGATTCTCTCGACTTTCTGAATTCCAGGCTGACAATTAGTACGAATAGCAGTGCAAGCGATTTGCAGCTCGCCCCCGATGGGAAAATTTACGTAACAACTACTGCACTTGATCCTCTGCAAGGCAGATATCTCGGGGCCATACATAATGTGTGGAAGCGGGGTATTTTTTGTAATTATGAGATTTCTTCTGTTGAAGTTGGAACACCAAATAATAATTTTATATCAACCATCCCCTCTTTTCCTGCCGAACTGCTTTTCCGCTTCGTCTGGTATGGTGGCCCATGTGCCAAAACCCCCTTCACCTTCCGCCACCGCTTTATTCCTGAACCCGATAGCATCGTCTGGGATTTTGGGGATGGTGCCACCTCAACAGATTTTAACCCCACACATATTTTCAACTCAGGTGGCAACTATGAAGTGCATGCCCATGTGGTATATCCGGATGGAAGGATTGAAGAAACTTCAAGAGAAGTGGAAGTACATGCTGCTCCGGAACCCTGGCTTGGGAATGATACCCTGATATGTTCAAATGCTACAATAGAACTAAATGCAGGGGCGGGTTTTACCCAGTACGTCTGGAACGGGCAATTCCCCCCGGGAAACCAGTATTATACTGTGACAGATACCGGCTATTACAGGGTCAGGGTTAAAAATGACCTGAATTGTTTTGGTTATGACACAGTGCATGTAGCTTTGTATCCGCCTGTTTTCCTCGATATTTCACAGGCTGAAATTTCCAACACTACCTGCAGCAACAGCACAGGTGCCATCCGTGGAATACTGATTTCTCCAGCTGCTCTTGTTGAGTGGAGGGACGGCAGTGGCAACCTGGTGGGATCAACAATAGATATATCAGGACTACCGGTTGGCAACTACTATCTAACTGTAATTGACACAACGGGCTGTATTACTGAGATTCCAACCCCATTCACCATCAATAACATAGATTCGGATCTGATCATTGAATCGGCCGTAGGAAATACAGCTACCTGTGGACAGTCCAACGGTAGCATTCAGGTTGAGACATCCGTGTTCGGCGATTTGCTGCTGTTTTCATCGGATGATGGAAATACGTGGAAGGATAACCTGGGTAATTTTATTAACCTGCCAGCCGGACCCTATATGATACGGGTAAAGGACACGGAAGGTTGTGAAGCGGTATACAGTAATAATCCTGTTTGGGTATATGATGCAGGCAACCCGGTGGTAACATATGCCGGTTCGACCTCAGCAACGGGAAGCAATGCCGATGGGACAATTACGGTGACAGCCACAGGCGATAGCCTGTACTATCAGCTGAATGCCGGTATGGCTCAGGATACCGGTTATTTTGAAGGCCTGGCACCGGATGTTTATTACGTAACCATTACTGATAAGTATGGTTGTGACACCACGGTAACTGTAACCGTCACATCAGAAACGGGCTATCAGTTATCAGCCATGGCCGGTGATGACAGGCAGTGCCTGCACGAGCTGGCAACCTCTGAGCTTAAGGTGAGCAACCTGAACGGCGTAAAGGACTTTAAGGCAACCGTGCTTTTTAACAGCCTGCTGCTGGACTGTATCGGGTATGACGGGCAGTTTCATAATGACCTGACGGTAACGGAGTTCACCGACAGGATAGAGCTGGAATGGCATGGAGCACAACCACTGGCATTGAGTGATACGGTAAGTTTGGTTCATTTGATCTTTGAAACCCGACAAACGGGGGTTGCGGATGTAAACTGGGATATGTCGGGCAGCAGTTATTTTAAGGATGAGAATGGGATGAACATCCCCTGCACACCAATTGATGACGGGGAGATTATGATCAGCGATCCGCTCGTGCTGGTAACCAACGGTGATCAGCGAAAATGCGAAGAAGAGTTCGCAGTTATCTCGGCTGATGCTTTTCATGGAGTTCCGCCATACACACATGAATGGATTCTACCCGACGGCACAATAAATAACGAATCATCTATCTGGTTATTCAACGTGGGGGCACAAAATGCCGGTGAATATATCATTAAGGTGACCGACCATTATAACTGTGTGGCGAAAGATACAGTCAGACTGGTCGTAATACCACCTCCTTCAGCCAACATTCCAAATGACACCATACCCTTCGAACAACAGTTTACCCTCGAAGCCACACCCGGCTACTTCAGCTATCAATGGAATACCGGCGATACCACCTACTACATAACCGGCACCGAAGAAGGCAGCTACTCAGTTATTATTCAGACCGAGGAAGGCTGCACCACCATTGATTCCGCTTACCTGAAGGATGTTTATATGCCCTTCTACTTTAATGTTCCCAACGCCTTCACCCCCAACAACGACGGCCTGAACGATACCTTCCGCCCCGTAACTGATTACGACCGTTTTAGTAAATTTAGTATGGTCATTTACAACAGTTGGGGCCAGAAGCAGTTTGAAACCACCAGGCCCGCAGAGGGCTGGGATGGGCAGGATGCACCGGCGGGGGTTTATAGCTGGGTGATCAGTTATTCGGATATAGTGGGGAAGGTTGTGAAGATGAGGGGGAGTGTGACGCTAGTTAAGTAGCTGCTCACCTTGCCCTCTCCTCTGGCGCCTGCACTGATTGGTGAACTTTTACGTCGAACCATAGCCGAAAGCAAGGAGTGGGTTCTGGAATCCTACTGCATCAGAACATTGTGCTTATTAAGAAACTAATTTATAAATTTAGCAAGATGTCACTCCCTCTCCTTGAGGAGAGGGCTGGGGTGAGGTGATAAGAAGCGGCGGAGGTTTAGCTGGGTGACCAGTTACCATGCCCACTCCCCTGGCTCAAAAGCCGGTTGATGATCCTTTCTGCCCGGATGACCTGAATATCAGGCAGGCTTTTGACAAACCTTGGCGCGGACAGGAGAGAGCTGTAGTATAGCGGAAGGTAAAAATCAATCCAGAAATAAATGAACATAATCAGCCATAAATAACGGCAGATTAATCAATCCTTCTTCTTTCTTTAAATTTCGTAATGAAAATCTTATGCTGATTTCCGGGTTGTACTTTTCACGGTAAACCGACAATGACCTGCTTTTGATATTCTGATCTGATTTTACCTCGATAGGGATAATCGTATTTTCAAACTGAACAATGAAATCAACTTCAGCTTCATTTCCAGACCTCCAATAATATGGCATTGATTTAAACTGTGAAATAATTGAATTGAGAACGAAATTTTCAGTCAATGAACCTTTAAACTCTGTAAAAAGCCGGTTACCTTCTGAAATAGCGACCGGATCAAGCAATGAAAGCCTTCGCAGAATAGCTGTATCAGATAGATATATCTTAAATGCTGTCAGATCTTCATAAGCTTTTAAGGGTAGTCCCGGCTTCGTAATCCGGTGAATCTTATAGACTAGTCCTGCATTTACCAACCAGGTAAGTGCATCCTCATATTCTCTGGCTCTTGCTCCCGGTTTAACCGTCTGATAAAGAAATTTCTTATTCTCCCTTGATAATTGTGACGGAAGTGAGGACCAGATATAATTGACCCGGGCAACATCTCTGGTATCTATATGTTTTGAAAAATCAAGAGAATATGCATTTATTATATTCTGAAGTATACGCTGACAAAGCTGAGTGTCACGATTTCCCAGCAATGCAGCAACCGCTTCCGGCATCCCACCTGAAATGAAATATAGTTTAAGTTTATCGGTCAATTTACTGAAGAAAATCTCTGGAATGGGTTCAATTTTCTGCAGGCTGTTGAGATAATCATACATAGCAACATCAGCTACTGATAGGAATTCCTTAAATGTAAGTGGGTACATTTCATGAAATTCAACATTACCGACAGGGAAAGAGGCCCCGCGACTTAACGCTACACCTAACAGAGATCCTGCACCAGCAATTATATATTCAGAATGCTCTTCATTAAAATATTTAAGTGAATTAAGCGCAGCATTGCATTCCTGTATTTCATCAAAGATAATCAGGGTATTTCCCGGAAGTATTGGCCTTCCATTAATTATCGAAAGAAATTCAATTATCCTGACCGGATCTTTCGTTTTTTCGAAAAAGTCCTTTATCTCTGTTTGCAGGTCAAAGTTGAAGTATGCAGTGTTTTCAAAAAACTGTTCCCCGAAATGTTTTAATATCCAGGTTTTCCCAACCTGCCTGGCTCCTTGCAGAATAAGAGGCTTCCTGCCCGGGTTGTCTTTCCAAACCTTTAAATCGTTTAGTATTTCCCTTACTATTTTCATAATTTCACACTTTAAGTGACATTTATGTGATTTTTATCACATATTTGACACTAATTATGTGCAAAGATAAGAAAGTTTCCCTCTAATTCAGAAGGAGTTAAAACTGTTGATGCAACTTAATTTTCTCTTTGGCTTATTCCCGCTCTGTAAAGAGGCAGTAAAAGAGGGAGCGGGTGGCGGCTGAACAAATGCAGATAACTGTAGTGCCGCCACCCGCTTCAGTCTATTACCAACAGGTAAGCCGTCATTCCGACGAAGGAGGAATCTCAAACCGGGTATGGCTCTTTTCCATCAGATTTCTCGCTGCGCTCGAAATGACGGGCCGTTTTCTTAAGAGAGGGAGGGAGCAGGTGCCGGCTGAACTGAAGCAGGCAACCTTTTTGCCGCCACCCGCTTCAGCCTTTTACCAAAAGGCAGGCCGTCATTCCGACGAAGGAGGAATCTCAAACCGGCCAGAGCAAACAACTGTGTGATCAGTTATTCAGATTTTGATGGATAAATTTAGAAGTTGCGGATTAAGTTGATAAATTATGATGTCTATTGCTTCACTTTTAATCTGTTGATATAATTTTTCGCACAGGGCTGTCTATGTTCAGATGCGTTTGCTCATAAATAGAGACGTCAGAGTTATACGGCTCTTAATAAGCATTTTCCTTATATTTGCCAATACATGAAACAGATACTGACCATATTTATAGTTTTATTTAATGTGCTTTCATTCGCACAGATGGAAGCTGTAAACTGGTATCTGGGACAGCAGGCGGGTGTATCTTTTATATCGGGACACCCGATCAGTCAACCAAGTGCCATTAACAGTTGGGGAGGCTCAGCTTGTATCAGCGACGCTGCAGGGCAAACGCTGTTCTATACCGATGGCAATGACGTTTTCAATAAGAATCATATAGTAATGCAAAACGGCAGCCAGCTGATCGGTTCAGACAATGGTTACCAACCTGCAATCATAATTCCCGTGCCGGAATCAAATTCCAGATTTTATATTTTTTGCGTAGGTAATTTTCATGATCCTGTTGGTTTGCACTACAGCATTGTTGATATGGAGCTTGATGACGGTAAGGGGGCCGTTACATTAAAAAACATCCCGCTTAACAGCGCCGTTTGGGCTCAGGGGAGAATCACTGCGGTAAGGCATAAAAATCAACGTGATTTCTGGATAATAGTCAGATTGGTTTTTGATTCAAATTATGCAGCTTTCCTCGTTACACCATCCGGAGTATCAGAAGTTCCGGTGTTAAGCCCGGCCTATTATATTTCTTCTGCTCAAAATGAAATTGGAAAGCTGAAAGTATCACCGGATGGGAAAAAATTAGTATCAGGCTACAGTATCCAGAACATGTCAACATTTAAAAGCGGCCTTTTTGATGTTTGTGATTTTGATAATGAAACCGGAATTATAAATTTAAAATTCTCAATTTATCAACAACTACCTGGCTTCGATTATGACCATTCCAAGCCAACCGGGATAGAATTCTCACCCGATTCAAAATATGTTTTCATCGGCCTTAACACTGAAACAGTTCATGGCGACCACATTTACCAATACGACATCAGGATTGATGATTCTGCTTCTTTTCTTGAATCCGGTATGCCTGTTGCTTTGGTCAATCAAAAAATCGAGGACCTTCAACTGGCTTCAGACGGGAGAATCTATGTCAGGCACACAAGTGAAATGACTATAAATCTTGATAGCCTGGATGTAATACATTATCCCTGGAAAAGAGGGGCTGAATGCATGTATGAAAAGAATTTTCACGAATTGAATACACAATGGGCTCAATATCTGCCTAACTTTCCACAGGAACAACTCTATCGCTTCATCTGGCAAGGCGGCCCCTGTGCCAAAACACCCTATATATTTACCCATCGTTTTATACCTGAACCCCAAAGCATCACCTGGAATTTTGGCGATGGACAATCCTCACAGGAACTTAACCCGGTGCATATTTTTCAGCAGGGTGGCACCTATGAGGTACATGCGTATGTGGTTTATCCTGATGGAAGAATAGAAGAAACCTCGCGTGAAGTAGAGGTGCTTCCTGCCCCTGAACCCGATTTAGGCCCCGACCGGTTGATGTGTTCCGCACAACCCATTACCCTGGATGCAGGTGGTGATTTTGACCGTTATAACTGGAACGGTGCATTTACCCCCGGGCAAAGAACTTATGTGGTTAGTGATACCGGCACTTATTGGGTAAGAGCCATGAACAGTTTTGGATGCTTTGCTTCAGACACCGTGCATGTCGGATTATTCCCACCTCCTGTAATTGACGAAACCAACCTCATCCTCTCCCCCACCACCTGCGGAGGCAGCACCGGCGCCATACGCGGGCTAACAGTCAGCGGAACTGAACCGATTGCCCTTGAATGGAAAAACAATGCAGGAACTGTATTGTCAAACGAAGAAGACATTTTTAACCTGCCCGTTGGCAATTACTACCTGTGGGCTACCGATGGCAACGGATGTACCAGCCTGGTTTCGCAATACACCATCAGCGATGCCGGCGATGTGCTGATTGCTTCTGTT
>CAZDBX010000140.1:0-2493 GCA_964503805.1 uncultured Lentimicrobium sp.
TGCAGGCTATGCAGCAATTGGGATCATCAAAAATACTTGTAACCGGCGGGGCCGGTTTTATCGGCTCCAACCTGGTTGAGGCATTGCTCAGAGCGGGAAGCCGGGTTGTATGCCTTGATAACTTCAGCACCGGGAAGCAGGAGAATATCAAAGACTTCCTCACTCACCCGGATTTTTCGGTGATTACCGGGGATATCAGGAATGCAGATGATTGCCGGAAAGCCTGTGAAGGGTCTGACTATGTGCTGCACCAGGCCGCCCTGGGATCCGTTCCGAGGTCCATCAAGGATCCCGCAACTTCAAATGATGTAAATATCGGCGGTTTCGTCAATATGCTGGTCGCCGCGCGCGATGCGGGCGTCAAACGATTCGTTTACGCGGCAAGTTCCTCAACTTACGGCGATCATCCTGCCCTTCCCAAAAAGGAAGATGTGATCGGCAAACCGCTCTCCCCTTACGCGATCACCAAATACGTGAATGAGCTTTATGCCGGGGTTTTTGCTGATCTTTACGGCATGCAGACCATCGGGCTGAGGTATTTCAACGTGTTCGGCAAACGGCAGGACCCTGACGGGGCCTATGCTGCAGTGATACCTAAGTTCATCAAACAACTGGTAAAGGGCGAATCCCCGGTAATTAACGGAGACGGAAGTCAGTCGCGCGATTTTACCTATATCGACAATGTAGTGCAGATTAATCTACTGGCACTCCTCACCGACAATCCCGCCGCCCTCAATACAATATATAACGTTGCTTACGGCGAAAGCACCACCCTGAACGAATTGTTCGGCCAGTTAACCCTGTTGCTGCAAGGCTTTGGACTTCCTGCCGGGGAGATCAGGCCGGTGTATGGACCACCGAGGGCCGGAGATGTGCAGCACTCTCTTGCTTCCATTGAAAAGGCCAGGGAATTGCTCGGGTATAACCCGAAGTATAACCTCTCAGAAGGCCTGAAGCAGGCAATAAACTGGTATTACGAAAATCTTAAATAATCTGCTCATCAGCTGATCAGCGTAGCCATTAGTCTGCGCTGCCCGCCACGGTTGCGGAATTCGCACAGATAAATTCCCTGCCAGGTTCCCAGATTGAGCCTTCCGTTGGTTACAGGAATGCTCACTTCTGCCCCGGTCAGCACCGATTTGATGTGTGCAGGCATATCGTCATTCCCCTCAACAGTATGGCGGTAATAAGGCTGCCCCTCGGGAACCATTCTGTTAAAAACGGTTTCGAAGTCGATTAATACGGTTGGATCTGCATTTTCGTTGATGCAGATCCCTGCCGATGTATGCCTGATAAACAGATGCAGCAAGCCGGTGTCCGGCAGCGGAGGCAACTGGGCCAGCACCAGTTCTGTGATGAGGTGAAAACCGCGGGGAAAAGCCGGAAGCAAAATTTCCTTCTGTTCTACCATACTCAATTTATAAGAGGATCAATTAAGAAAACCTGCAAATTTTCACCGGATGATCTATCGCATGTGAGATGCAGGTCTTGCATGCAAAGCCTTTGCTTTAGCGCCTGAAGAAGTAGTCTAATCCTCAATCACCACATCCTTGCCGGCTGCGATGTCTTCAAGGATGGCAGTTGTCAGCGACTTGGGCCTTTCGAGCGGATACCCCAGGGCACGGTCCCAGATAATGTTGGCACAGATTCCGATCGACCTGCCTATCCCGAACAGCACGGTATAAAAGTCATACTCCTTGATGCCATAGTGCCATTGGATAACCCCGGACTGTGCATCCACATTGGGCCATGGGTTTTTAGCCTTGCCCTGTTCGAGGAGAATGGGCGGCACCACATTGTATAACATATCCACAACTTTATAAAGCGGATCTTCAGGCATATTTTTCAGGCTGAACTCCCGCTGCAGCATATAGCGCGGATCGGTTTTACGCAGCACGGCATGGCCGAAGCCCGGTATTACCTGTCCTGAATTCAGGGTATTCCAGACAAATTGTTTGAGTTCATCTTCAGTGGGGACTTCCCCGTTCATTTTATCCATCAGATCCTGCAGCCAGCGCAGCACTTCCTGGTTGGCAAGACCATGCAGCGGACCTGCCAGTCCGTTTACCATTGCAGAAATCGAGAGGTAAACATCCGAAAGCGAACTGGCAACCAGATGACCGGTATGTGCACTTACGTTACCGGCTTCATGATCGGCATGCACGATAAAGTGCATCCTGGAGACATCATCATAAGGCTTTCCTATACCCATCATATGGGCAAAATTCCCGCCGAAATCGAGATTGGGATTCGATTGAATTCTTTTACCATCACGATAGAGTTTCGCATACGTGTATGTGGCTATCTCCGGCAGCTTGGCAAGCAGGTTAAGCGAATCCTCATAGGTAGGATCCCAGTAATCCAGCTTATTGATACCGGCATGGTATTTCTTGGTGAAAAATGACTCACGATGCAGGGTAAGGATGGCTGTGGAGAAAATAGTCATCGGGTGACTGCAGCATGGCATGGCATCGATCAACTCATAGATGAACC
>CAZDBX010000140.1:2593-8199 GCA_964503805.1 uncultured Lentimicrobium sp.
ACCACCACATTGCCGTATTCTTTCATCAGTCGCTCTGTACGGGGACGCCAGTCCATGATCTTTTCGTACAGTGTATCTTTCAGTCTCTTTGCCATAATGATTTGGATATTGTGTTGATTGGTTCTTCCTGCTTACGAATTGTGGATTGCCTCTGTTATGGCCGTACCGAATTCAGAAGTCTTTAACTTGGTGGCATGCTGCATCAGGCGGTGAAAATCATAGGTTACCCTGCCCTGAAGTATTGTTTTTTCGATGCCGTCATAGATCAGCCGGGCCGCTTCAATCCAGCCCATATATTCCAGCATCATGGCGCCCGAAAGAATCACGGATCCGGGGTTCACCATATCCAGCCCGGCATATTTGGGGGCGGTGCCATGGGTGGCCTCGAAGATTGCATGTCCGGTCACATAATTTATATTTGCCCCGGGGGCAATTCCGATTCCGCCGACAATGGCAGCCAGGGCGTCAGAAATATAATCACCGTTCAGGTTCAGCGTAGCTATCACTGAATATTCGGCCGGGCGCAGAAGGATCTGCTGCAGAAATGCATCCGCGATCACATCCTTAACAATGATTTTACCTGCCGATACTGCATCCTGCTGGGCCTTGTCTGCAGCTTCCCTGCCGGATGCTGCAGCAATTTCATCATACTCCGCCCAGGTAAAGGTGTACTGTCCGAATTCCCGGCGGGCAAGATCATATCCCCACATTTTGAAGGCGCCTTCGGTAAACTTCATGATGTTACCTTTGTGCACAAGGGTTAATGATGGCAATCCCCGGCTGATGGTGTATTCAAGGGCTGCCCTGACCAAACGCTCTGTCCCTTCCTTCGATACCGGCTTAATCCCGAAGGAGCTGGTTTCAGGAAACCGGATTTTCTTCACACCCATTTCCTGCTGGAGAAAATCACGCATCTTCATGGCCTCCGGCGTACCGCTCATAAATTCAATCCCGGCATAAATATCTTCGGTGTTCTCCCTGAAAATATGCATATCAACTTTTGAGGGATCCTTTACCGGGCTGGGAACACCGGAGAACCACCGGACCGGCCTCAGACAAACATACAGATCGAGCTGCTGACGCAATGCCACATTCAGGGAACGGATTCCACCCCCTACCGGGGTGGTGAGCGGCCCCTTTATCCCGACTTTATAATCCCTGAATGCTTCAAGTGTTTCTTCGGGCAACCAGTTACCGGTAAGATTGAACGCCTTTTCACCTGCCAGCACTTCAAGCCATTTAATCTTTCTTTTTCCCCCGTATGCTTTCGCAACCGCTGCATCCATAACCCGTACCGCTGCAGACCAGATATCCGGGCCGGTGCCATCGCCTTCAATAAAAGGGATAACCGGCCTGTCAGGCACCATAAGCTTGCCGCCGGCAATGGTAATCTTATTTTCGTCCATTATTCGTATTTAATTAGGTATTTATGTTTATTGATGAAATGTTTTCAATGATGGCAAAGATAATAAAGTAGTGAAAACTTTCAAAATCCCGCAGAATCAACAAACCGATCCCTGATTTGTTTGAAAATACAGGTTAAAAAGCGCTTCCGGACGACAATAAATGAACATACGTTCGTAAATAATATACACTTTCAAAAGTTTTCGAATGAACAAAAGCATTTCTGATAAAGTCATTCCTTCTGATAAGAGCCTGGTCATTTTCGATGGGTATTGTATTCTTTGCAGCAGCACAGCTAACTTTTTACTCCGGGCAGACAAGAAGCGGAAACTATTTTTCATCGCTGATCCGGGCCCGCCGTCCGCTCTGCCATCGGTGGCATCACAGGCGGAAGCCCTGAGAGGGGAAAGTATTATTTTCATCAGGGATGGAAATGTGTTTTCAGCTTCACAGGCAGTTATTGAAATCCTCATCACCCTCGGAGGAGGCTGGAAAGTTTTCGCCCTTTTCAGGATAGTTCCCCGGCAATGGAGCGATTTCATATACAGCTATATAGCCCGCAACCGGTATCACTGGTTCGGAAAACGAAATGTGTGTTATATCCCCGATCCGCGTCAGACGGACAGGGTATTTAACTTAAATGAAATTGAAAAAGAAAAGAAAGAAAATAAAATTTGATTAATTTTGTCCGGTTTCTCCAAAATGGGGGCCATTACCCGGATCAATCAATATAACAAACAGCAGGTATCCTGCAGGAAACGACTCACCCAGCTCACTGACGCCAATATGCAAAACTTTTCCAGAATTATTATTCTTACTGCCATCTTACTGGCAATCAGTACATCAGGAATTTTCGCCCAGAACGGAACCGTGCGTGGATTTGTCTATGAGCAGGAGACCGGGGAGCCGGTTATTTTTACAAACGTATATTTTTACAAAACCACATACGGCTCATCCACCGATGTGAACGGATACTTCACCATTACGAAAATTCCCGACGGGCAGTACACCCTGATGGTAACTTATCTTGGTTATGACACCCTGCGTGAACAGGTGACGATAAAAGGCAATACGGTACTGACAAAGAAACTGTATCTGACCAGGTCGGCCTTTAACCTGGATGCCGTGCAGATTACCGCAGACAGGGAAGAAGCCAGGAGCGACACCCGCACCTCGGTGATCAAACTGACGCCCAAACAAATCAGCCGTATCCCGACAATTGGTGGTCAGCCTGACCTGGCACAGTACCTTCAGGTATTGCCCGGTGTTATTTTTACCGGCGACCAGGGCGGTCAGCTTTATATCCGCGGGGGCTCACCGATTCAGAATAAAGTGCTGCTCGACGGAATGATTATCTACAACCCTTTCCATTCCATAGGACTTTTTTCGGTTTTCGACACTGATATCCTTCGCAATGCCGATATCTATACAGGAGGATTCAATGCCCAGCATGGCGGCCGGATTTCATCGGTAATGGACCTTACTACCCGCGACGGTAACAAAAAACACCTCGCAGGGAAAGCCGGCGCAAGCACATTCGGTGCAAAACTTATGCTCGAAGGACCATTAAAAAAGCAGACCGACGATAGTCCCAGCAGCATTTCCTTCCTGCTCTCGGCAAAAAACTCATATCTGAAACAAACCTCTGACCTGATCTATAACTATATTGACTCTGCCGGACTTCCGTTTAACTACACCGATGTTTACGGAAAAGTATCGGTAAATGCTGCGAACGGATCCAAAGTAAATTTTTACGGCTTTAACTTCAACGATAAGGTTGACTACACTGAACTGGCCACTTATAAATGGAATTCAACCGGCGGGGGGACTAACTGGGTAGTGATACCCGGTAACAACCCCGTGCTGATGGAGGGTAACTTTGCTTATTCATCCTACAACATTACCATGGAAGAAGGATCGCTTCCGGCGCGGTCAAGCGAAATCAACGGCTTTAACCTGGGGCTTGGATTTACTTATTTCCTTGGAAAAGATGAGATCAAATACGGATTGGAAATGCTTGGTTTCAAGACCGAATTCGATTTTTACAATACCGTTGGCCGGCAGATCTCACAAACAGAGAACACCACAGAAATTGCCGGTTTTGTTAAATACAAGATGACCCGCGGAAAACTGCTTTTTGAACCAGGCTTCCGGATTCAGTATTATGCATCCCTCGGGAATTTCTCGCCTGAGCCCAGGCTTGCCATGAAATATAACTTTTCTGATAATTTCAGGATGAAAATGGCCGCCGGCCTTTACTCACAAAACCTGATCAGCGCCAACTCCGACAGGGATGTGGTTAACCTGTTCTATGGTTTCCTCTCCGGACCTGACAACCTGCAGGAGAGCTTCGATGGTAAAAAGGTAACCCATAAACTTCAGAAGGCAGGCCACATTATCCTGGGTGCTGAAATAGATCCCCTGCCAAATGTCAGTGTAAATGTTGAGGTCTATTACAAGGATTTCTCACAACTTACCAATATCAACCGCAACAAGGTATTTGAAGACAACGGGGATTACAATGATCCCACCAGTAATAGTTTTAAGCCGGAATATCTGCGCAAGGATTTTATCATTGAAAACGGCGATGCCAATGGTTTTGATGTATCTGTCAAATATGATTCACGGAAAATCTATTTCTGGGCCGTGTATTCGCTGGCATATGTCAACCGCTTCGACGGGCTGATTAACTATGTTCCCCATTACGATAGAAGACACAATGTGAATCTTGTAAGTTCATACCGCTTCGGTAAGGAACTTAACTGGGAATTCAACGCCCGTTGGAACCTGGGTTCAGGCTTCCCCTTCACGCAGACCCAGGGATTCTATGAAAAACTCACTTTCCAGCAGGGTGCCGGAACCGATTACCTTACCTCAAACGGTCAGCTTGGCATCATTTACGCTGATTACAACAAAGCACGCCTTCCCTACTACCACAGGCTCGACTTCAGCCTGATGCGCAGGTTCAGGATTGGAGAAAAAGGGATGCTGGAATTAAACCTGAGCGTTACCAACATATATGACCGCGACAATATCTTCTACGTTAACCGGATTACAGGAGATAAGATTTACCAGTTACCGGTTATGCCGAGTTTCGGCATGACCATGAGCTTCTGACCCGAAGCTTAAGCAGCTCTGCATCTGGAGAGACAGGTTGTTATTCTTTGTCTTTTGAATCAATGATAATGGTAACCGGGCCATCATTGATCAGTTCTATCTGCATCATGGCGCCAAACCAGCCTGTCTGAACTTCCAGCCCCGTGGATCGCTTCAGTTGCTCCACAAACAACTCATACAGCGGAATAGCCGTTTCGGGCCGGGCTGCACGTATGTATGAAGGCCGGTTCCCTTTCCTGGTGCTTGCATGCAGCGTGAACTGGCTGACAACCATAATACTGCCATTGACATCCGTCACTGAAAGATTCATCACGCCATCAGTATCAGGGAAAATCCTTAATCTTGATATTTTCCCGACCAGCCATGCTATATCAGATTCACTATCAGTCTCCTCAATACCCAGCAAAACAAGCAAACCCTCACCTATCCGGCTGCTTCCATATTGGGTGCTGCGTACTTCTGCCCTGCTGACACGTTGAATAACTACTCTCATAAATCAGAATGCAAATTTTGTTTCATTAACCAGGAACTAATCCCACTCACTCTCTTCAAAATATTCATCATTGACGATACTGATATAATTGTTGTACCGGTCCGGATGAATGCGTCCTTCAGCGAGCGCTTTCTTTACGGCACAGCCTGGTTCATGAAGATGTGTACAATCGTTGAACTGACATTGGTGCATCAGGTTGCGCATTTCGGGGAAACGTTCGGCAACCTCCTGCCTGTCGAAATGTACAAGGCCAAATTCCTTGATTCCGGGCGTATCAATAACAAAGCCGCCAAAACTCAGGGGCAGCATTTCGGCAAAAGTGGTGGTATGTTTTCCTTTATTATGATAGTCGGATATTTCACCCACCTTGCGCATCAGGCCCGGTTCAATCGAATTGATCAGCGCTGTTTTACCCACGCCGGAATGGCCGCTGATCAGGCTGATTTTATCTTTGAGGAGGGCAATTGTTTCTTCTTTCCCGGCTCCGGTCAGGGCTGAAGTGCGGATACATCTGTATCCCAATGATGAGTAGAGGGTAAACAGTTCATCAAGGCGGCCCAGTTCCGGGCCGGTTATCAGGTCACATTTATTG
>CAZDBX010000141.1:0-3666 GCA_964503805.1 uncultured Lentimicrobium sp.
GCGGACGCCTGTGTCCGTACTCTCCACTGTTGGCGCGGACGTCCTCGTCCGTGCTTATCCTTCTTGTCCCACCAGACCCTGTTAGCGCGGACGTCCACGTCCGTGCTCATCCTGCTTGTTCCGGATGATTAAGTAACCTGACGAAAAAAATCCCACTGTTAGCGCGGACGTCCACGTCCATGCTTATCCTGCTTGTTCCGGATGATTATGTAACCTGAAGAAAATAAATCCCACTGTTAGCGCGGACGTCCACGTCCGTGCTCATCCTGCTTGTTCCGGATGATTATGTAACCTGACGAAAAAAATCCCACTGTTAGCGCGGACGTCCACGTCCGTGCTCTTCCTGCTTGTTCCGGCTGATTAAGTAACCTGACAAAAAAAGGCTTTGAACAAGATTTAACAGGTTTTACAACACCACCTTCCGGCTGATGAATCCCTTGTCGCTGGTAACTATGACCAGGTAAATACCTGAAGGCAAGCCCTGTGTGCTCATACTTGCCGAAGACTCCTCGCCGGCCTTCAGCTGCTTCAGCGTCTGACCGGAGAGGTTCGATAGTTTTACCTCTGAACCTGCCGGAAGCCCTTCCAGATGAAGCGTACCATTGTGCACAATCGTCTGCAGAGGTTTATCAGAAGGCAACTCACCGGTTCCAAGGGTGGAGAAATGGATCAGAAACCGGTCGGGATCATCGCCATCTTCGGACAAAAATGAGTAAACAGGCAGTTGCGAAAGGTTAACCACGGTATTTGTTTTACGGTCGGTGAGGTAGATGGTAGCCCCCGGAATGCTCCGGGTGAGCTCAATGTTGAATAAAGAAGCGCCGTTTTTCATAAATCCGAAAGGGATAAACAGCAACTCATTGATTTCAGGGAGGGTATTCAGGGCGAGGAAGGCATCCCAGGTGCGCGAGTAGAACATAGGTGCAAAACCCGGCAGAAAATGCGCGTCAAAATCCTCGTCGAAGCCTGCAGTAGCCCGGGGATCAAGCCGGACAATGCTCGACTGGGCAGTTTGACCCTCCATATCCCTGGCTGTGAGCAATATAAAGTCATCCGCAGCGCCTTTGAGCAAGGGCGATGTGCTGTGTACACGTGCATCGGCCGGAATGGTAAGTGTTCCGTTGCCCCTGGTATAGATCATAAAACCATGCATGGCAGGGATAAGGCCCCCGGTCTGGACAAGGGTCTGGTAACTCCCTTCAGATGAGTTCCATAAATACATCGATGAAGGTGGAATATTTAATCTTTCCCATGAACCGGTATTCCAGTCGATTGCGCTGGCAAACGGATTCCCTGCGAGGTGAAATCCTGAAAATGTACTGTTGCTGGTATTTTCCAGGCCCGTCAAGGTGACGGAACCGGTGTTGAGCACGCCTGAAAAAGCCTTTACGCCTTCCTGCTGGTATGCTGCGAAGTAACCTACGCCGGGGATAAAGGTGCTGATGTTGCTGGAAGCATCTTTCTGATTCAGCCAGCAATCACTGATCCTGCTCTCGTCAAGCATCATGAAGTCATAGTCATTATTACTTCCCGTTGGTGTCCAGCTTCCGCTTACTGGTTGAGCGGCTACCGGCGAAGACAGCAGTTGCCATCCCTTTCCGTCGGATACCCAGTCGGCAGCGGACACAAAGCGCCCGATGGTCGCATTCAGGTTGCCTGATTCGTGAATCAGCGACCCGGTCCCGGTTTCATCAGCAGTGATCACCAGTCCCTGCGCACCTGCATCGTTAAGGAAGAGTCCCTGCATCGTAAGGATTCCCGAAGGGGAGATGACAAGGCTTCCCCCCTCCTGTATGGAAATTCCTTCAGGGATATGCTGACCTGTAATGGCCGAATAGATAACCGGGTAGTTGATGCATCCCCCGGGGATTACAACGATATCCATTGCTCCCGGCAGCCTCGCCGGGCTCCAGTTGCCTGCATTGCTCCAGTTGTCGGAAACACTTCCGTTCCAGGAAACATAGGATGTTGCAGGAACATTGCGCAGCGATGGATAACCGCCGTTCGTGTCATCCGTTTGCCATACATCCTCAAAATCGAAGCCACTCAGGCTTGTTTGCAATTTCATCTGCATAGTGGTGAGCCCTTTACCGGCAGCGGAAACCTGCATACCTGAGGATTGTGTATCCCAGTATGCATTGACTGCCGTTCCGTTAGCGGCGCCGCCGCTTGCAGTATTATTACCCACCAGGCCGCCAATCCCGGTAGCTCCGGTCCCGTTCACCTGGCCCGTTGAATAGCAGCGTTCGATGACGCCCCGGTTTATCATGCACCCGGCAAGTCCTCCGGCATAATATACATCCCAGGTTCCTGTTTTATTCGCGGTTACCGCTCCCCGGGCATATGAGTCCAGGATAATCCCCTTCTGGTTGCATCCAGTCAACCCGCCGAACTTTTCCGCCTTCTGACCCGGAGCCGGCTGAACGCCGGAATATATCACATCTATGTCGGCATAGCATTTCGAAATTATGGGATTACCGGCGCCTCCCGGTGACGCAGCAACGCCGTTGTTCGAGCCTACCAGCCCTCCGGCTGACGCATCGCCCGTAACACTCCGCTTGCCGGCCACACCGGTAGCCGAACAGCCTTCTATCAGGGTATAGATATTTCCGGTAACACAACCCGCCAGACTACCCGTACACCGGGCGCCGCGAACATTCACATTTACGAGATGCACATCACGGATCACAACAGGCGCGGAAGCTGATCCTTCTCCGATATGCCCGAAAAGCCCTATATCGGAAATGGAGGGCTTGCTGATGGTAAGATTGGATATGATTTTTCCATTACCGTTGTATTGACCGGTAAACTTGCCGGACGTACCTCCGCCGCCGATCGGCTCCCAATTGCTGATCGCCGACAGGTCAATATCCTGGGTCTGTATAAAGCAACTGCCCGGATAATTCCGTATGTTACCAAGGTCGGAAACTGAAGCCACCTGATATGGACTGGCAACTGTGCCCAGACCTCCGCTGAATTGCGCGCTTGCCCATATGGTGAGCAGTAAAAGTAATAATGAAAGATAAAATTTTTTCATACTTCGGGGGGTATTTATGTAATTTCAGATTAAAATGACCGAATCAATAACTTGGGATTTCTCCGTAATCTTATGCTTATTCCTGACGCTTTGATGCGACGGGTAAACCAAAAACCGACTTAAATCAGGTTATATTCAATATATTATCTCCTGAAACCCGCAAAGTAACCGGCAGAAGTGAAAAAAAATGTTTTAACGTATCGACACATAAATAATCTAAGTTCGGAGGATTGTCTGAATCGCTCCCGGGACTGCCTTCCGGAGACAGGCACAGAATGGAAAAGAATTATAATCCTTCCGTCCCGTGTCACAGGTTGATCAGTTTTAAAACCATCCTTCTTCTGATTAAATTGAACCGGTTCTGCAAATGCATCAATGGCATCTTCACGGCCTGATCGTCAGAAGCAGCAAAAAATAATCTTAAATACTGATTGTCATCCGGTTAACGAAATCAGGTAAAACCGGATTTTGTAAAGTTGCGCTCCAGCGGAGAAGGTTGTAAAGAAATCATGCCTGCATGATTCCTGAAAATCACTAATTTTGACCCTTGGAGATTCAATGTCCCTATTTAAGTAAATCAAAACCAACTTTATATTTCCAGTATCATGAAAAAAGTAATTCACACCGAG
>CAZDBX010000141.1:3766-8114 GCA_964503805.1 uncultured Lentimicrobium sp.
GTGCTGGTTGAAATTGAAACCATCGCTGCACGCTGATCGCTGAAAACAGCCTTTTTGAAAGGCTTCCTTCCGGGAAGCCTTTTTTAACAGCCAATATGACTGTTTGACGAATATTAATTCCATAATTGTACCTATGAAAAGATTTGCCAGCCTTCTGATCGTTTTACTCCTATCCTTCCGTGTTGCCTATCCGGTTGAAGGCATGTGGCTTCCTTTGCTGCTGGAGCAACTGAACGAGCCTGAGATGAAAAGCATGGGCATGCGCATCAGTGCCGAAGACATATACAGCATCAACAAATCGAGCCTTAAGGATGCCATATTGCTGTTTGGCCGCGGTTGTACCGCTGAAATCATTTCCGGCGAGGGACTGATCCTCACCAACCATCACTGCGGTTACGGTCAGATACAGCGCCACAGCTCGCTCGAAAATGACTACCTGACCACCGGATTCTGGGCCATGGACCGCTCGCAGGAGCTGCCCAACCCCGGGCTGAGCGTCACCCTTATGATCCGTATGGAAGATGTGACGAAGAGGGCGCTTGAAGGTGTTACGCCGGATATGAGCGAGAAAGCCCGGGAAGAAAAAATCAGGGCCAATATCGCCGGTATCGAAAAAGAAGCCGTTGAAGGAACCCACTACAATGCAAGGGTGAGACCTTTCTATTACGGTAATGAATACTACCTGTTTGTCACAGAGACCTATAACGATGTGCGGCTGGTGGGAGCGCCCCCTTCGAACATCGGGAAATTCGGCGGGGATACCGACAACTGGATGTGGCCAAGGCATACCGGCGATTTTTCGCTCTTCCGCATCTATGTAAACAAGAATAACGAAGCGGCCGATTATTCGCCCGACAATGTGCCTTACCGTCCCAAAAGCCACCTGCCCATCTCTCTGAAAGGCGCCGAAAAGGGTGACTTTACCTTTGTTTTCGGATATCCTGGAACCACCCAGGAATATCTCCCCTCTTTTGCCGTGGAAATGATCACTGCTCACGAGAATCCGCCGGCCATCCGTCTTCGCGGGAAAAGACTGGATATCTTTGATAACTTCATGAATCAGAGTGATCTGGTGCGGATTCAGTATTCAGCCAAACATGCCGGAGTTGCCAATTACTGGAAAAAGATGATCGGCGAAAACCGTGGTATCAAGCGTCTGGACGCCATCACTAAAAAACAGCGGCTCGAGCAGGGCTTTATGCAATGGGCTTCCACCACGCCTGAGCGCGACGCGCGCTATGGCCGGATTATTCCC
The DNA here is from genome assembly GCA_964503805.1 of uncultured Lentimicrobium sp. GTDB lineage: Bacteria > Bacteroidota > Bacteroidia > Bacteroidales > Lentimicrobiaceae > Lentimicrobium. Next base: position 5,022 of record CAZDBX010000141.1, read on the forward strand.
GAATTTGAAACCATCTACAACCGCCTCACCGAACTAAGCGTGGACGAAACCTACCTGATCGAAGGGGCGCTTGGGATTGAAGCCATGCGTTTCGCATACTCATTCGGGCGCCTGGCCGGGGCGGCAAAAGATAAAAGTAAGGATGGGGCCGAAACAGAGAAAATTATTGCCCAGCTGAAACAGGCGGCTGAAGGATTCTTTAAAAACTATCACGCACCTGTGGATCAGCGCGTTTTTGCAGCTATGATGCAGGACTGGTTTGCCCATCAGGAAACGGACCGTATGCCTGCCGGACTGGTAAAAGCCTCCATTCCCTACGGAACAGATTATGACCGCTGGGCTTCGGATGTGTTTTCACGCAGCATCTTTGCCGACGAGTCTGCCACCATGGCTTTGCTCAACGGCTTCAAAAACAGGCATGCCCGCCGCATTGAGAGCGACCCGCTTTATCTTCTTTCCCGGGATGTGTATCAACATTACTTTGAGCACCTGCAGCCGGAAATGGAGAAACTTTATGCCCGCCGCGACAGCCTCCAGCGTATTTACATGCTCGGGTTAATGGAATATCAGCCCAACCGCCGTTTCTATCCCGACGCCAACTCCACCCTCAGGGTGAGCTACGGGCAGGTGGATGACTATTATCCGCGCGATGCGGTGCATTACCGCCACTACACCACCCTGGAAGGCATCATGGAGAAAGAGGATCCGGAAATTTACGATTACGTGGTGGAGCCGCGACTCAAGGAACTTTACCTGCAACGCGACTACGGCCGTTATGCCGCACCCGACGGTACCATGCGCATTGCCTTTATCGCCAGCAACCACACCACGGGCGGCAATTCGGGCAGTCCGGTGCTGAACGCCGACGGTCACCTGATCGGGGTAAACTTCGACCGGAACTGGGAAGGCACCATGAGCGACCTGATGTATGATCCTGACCAATGCCGCAACATCAGCCTCGATATCCGTTACTGCCTGTTCGTGATCGACAAAATGGCCGGCGCCGGTCACCTGGTGCAGGAAATGACTATTATAGAATAGATTTTATTTACGGAACAAACCATGCAGGCCCCGATCCGGAAGGCACCGGTCCGGGGCCCCCTTTTTAAAAATGCCGCAGCCCATGAAACACCTGCCGATTGCCATTCTGTTGTTTTTCATGCTGCCAGCCCTTTACGCCCAGCGCTCTGTGCATCAGCAACAGTCGGAAGCCTGGGCTGAGCCGGGTACACTGACAGATGCGCAGTACGACAGTATAAATAACTTTGAATATTTTCACGCTGAAAAGCGCTCCGCATCGCCATTGCATAAGCGGGTTTTCGGCTATCATCCTTACTGGAGCGGCAGCGCCTGGCAGAACTACCGCTGGGAACTGCTGAGCGACCTCTGCTACTTTTCCTATGAGGTTGATCCGTTTACCGGTAACGCGGTAACTACCCGCAACTGGGAGACAACCCCGGTGATAGATACCGCGCTGGCCCGCGGGGTAAAGGTGCACCTTTGCGTAACCCTTTTTTCGGGTCATTCCACATTCTTCGGCAATCCACAGGCACAACAGACGCTTACCACCAACCTTATCGGGATGCTGATTTCACGCGGCGCCCATGGTATCAACCTCGACTTTGAAGCAGTGCCATCCTCGCAACAGCAGGGGCTTACCAGCTACATCACGGCGCTTTCACAGGCGCTGCACGCTGCGATCCCCGGAGCGGAGCTCAGCATCGCAGCCCCGGCGGTGAACTGGAACAACACCTTCGACCTGCCCGCCATTACACCCTGGCTCGATCTGGTAATGATCATGGCCTACGACTATTACTGGGACGGCAGCAGCATGGCCGGACCGGTTTCAGGTTTCTGGCCGCTCACCTCCGCGTTCAATTACGGGGTTGACCGTTCACTCACCCATTACCAGTCGGCAGGTGTGCCGGTTGAGAAATTGTTGCTGGGCCTGCCCTATTACGGAAGGGAATGGCCGGTGACCGCCAACACGCTTCCGGCAAATACTACCGGCAGCGGCACTGCCATTGTATACCGCAGCATAAGGGCCAACAGCAGCGGTTATTACAATCCGGCAAATCTCTACTGGGACTACCGCAGTTATAATCCTTACTACAGCTATTTTGCCGGACAGTGGCGGCAATGCTTTTTCGACGATGTGCGCAGCCTGGGCGCCAAATACGACCTGGTAAACCGCAGGGGCGCCGGAGGCATCGGCATCTGGGCGCTGGGCTATGATAACGGATACCCGGAACTCTGGGATCTGCTGGAAGAAAAATTTACACAACCCGCCTTTTCGTTGTGCAGCGATACGGTTTACGACAGCGGCGGTCCCTGGTGGAGCTACGGTGCTTCGGAAGCATACACCGAAACCATACAGTCGGCCTGGCCCGGCCCGCTAACGCTGACATTTGAAAGCCTGAGCCTGGAGGCCGGCTTTGACTCCCTCTGGATTTACGACGGGGGCAGCACGACGGCACCCTTGCTGGCTGCGCTTTCGGGCAGCGAGATTCCGCCTGCCCTGAATACCACCGGAAACATTTTTACCCTGCGTCTGCAAACCGACGGGCTGAACCAGCGTTCAGGTTATGCCCTCGCCTGGAATTGCCCCACCGCCGGCACAGGTACTCTGCCGGAATCAGGGGATATCACGCTCTATCCCAACCCCGCAGGGGAGGTAATCTCCATGAACGTACCCAAGCCGTACGAAGTAAGTCTTTTCAGCGCCGACGGCCGCCTACTTCAGCGGACGATGATGCACAACCTCATGGATCAGATGGATGTCAGCCACCTGAAGCCCGGCATCTACCTGCTGCAGTTCAGCGACGGCCAGACCAGCCTTATCCGGAGGTTTGTAAAACTATAAGCTGCAGGAGCATAACGTGTTTCTCGCAAAGACGCGAAGACGCAAGGATTTTTTTGTATATCTGTAATTCCGGACTTCCCCGCAGGGCCTGGCCACAATAATCAACAACCTGACCTGACAAGTTTTCTTCCAACTTGTTAGGTCTTCTTATTTACCGGCATAACGTGTCTCACGCAAAGACGCAATGACGCAATGATTATTCTGCATCCAAGCAATTCCTGACTTCTCAA
>CAZDBX010000142.1:0-8080 GCA_964503805.1 uncultured Lentimicrobium sp.
GCCAAAGCAGGTGGCGAAAATCTTTCCGGAACCAGCAACGAAGTAAAGATTGGCCCTGATGGTGCCATCGCTGCTTCGGTTGATAATAAACTATATGTTTCACCTTCCGGCTCCGCCGATGGTTTTATTCTGCGTTCAACGGGCGTTGGTCAGGATAGCCTGCCGACAGAAGGCGTGGCACGCATTGAGGTTGCTTTTGCTCCTTCCGATGCTTCCACACTTTATGCAGTGCTTATTTCTGATGGTACGTTGAGCGGAACATTGCGCGGTCAGCTGAAAGGAATATTTGTTTCGAAAAACAAGGGGGAAACCTGGCGCCTTGTCGGCCCTGGAGCCAGCCCGGTATTCAATGTATTTGGCAATGCTGCCAATACAACTCATTATGGTGATTATGCCGCATCAATCGTGGTAAGCCCGACGAATCCCGATAAAATCTTCGTTGGAGGAGTAAATGTTTGGGAGGGATTAAAAATACTGGAAACCGGTTTTTATCAGTGGCAGCAGAAAACGCTGGGAGATGCAGGGCTTTATTTCCACCAGATTTTTATTAATCCGGCAAACGAAGGAAATGTTTATATGGCTTCAGACCAGGGCTTGTATCTGACTGATAATGCATTCTTTTCCAATAAGTCTGTCAATAAAAATTACCGCACTTCCATGTTTTACACTGTGGCATACGATGACAAAGGTCGCGTAGTCGGCGGATCACAGGGCAATGGCGTTGTATTTCTCGATCAGACAGGCAATACCCCGGAAACCGGGAATGCGATTCTGCCTTCATTTGTCGGTGGATCTGTTGAATTCTCCATGATCAACCCCAATGCAGTCTTTTATTCATCAACCGCCGGAAATCTGGTGAGATCAAATGACCTTGGTGTGTCACCTGCCAATGAATTTATTTACGGCTCCGAAATTACCAATAACAACGCCGGAGTATTCATTACCCCGTTTAAATTGTGGGAGGACTTTAATAACCCGAATTCGCGCGATAGCATTACTTTTCATGCCAAAGCCAATTACAATACAGGCGATGTGTTGTCACTGAAAAGTAAGAATGCCCAGTTCCCCTTCCGTTACACCCTCACACAACCGCTTGCTAACGGAGACTCACTCCATATCGTTGATCCCGTTTCCTCAATCTTCTTTGTCGGGATGACGAGCGCCGTTTATATGTCCAGAGATGTGCTGGATTTCGGCAAACTGCCTTCATGGGACCGCATTGCCAACCTGACAGGTGTGCCATCATGCCTGGCTTACTCTTCGGATGCAAATTACCTCTATGTCGGAACTACCGATGGTAAGCTGCTGAGGATTGCCAATATAGCTTTGGCCTATGATTCGCTCAGAGCCGATGTGCGCAGTTCGGCCTGCATCATTTCAAGCAGTGTTGTCAAGGATTTTGGCGCACGGTATGTGACTTCAATTGCAGTAGATCCAAAGAACGACAACCATGTTATTGTTACCCTGGGGAATTATGGTAACAGCGAATATGTTTTCCGTTCAACCAATGCACTGGCCCAGTTTCCTGATTTCAATCCCATCCAGGGTAATCTCCCGGCCATGCCGGTTTACTCCTGCCTGATCGAAATGAACAGTTCAAGCAGGGTAATCCTGGGCACCGATCTTGGTGTATTTACCACTGAATCCATTGGCGCCAATCCGTTGTGGACCGTTGAGAATACGGGTCTTGGCGAAATACCAGTGATGATGGTGCGTCAGCAGACTGTTAGCAGGCCCTGGATAGACGGTATTACCGGTGTCAGCAACTTTGGAGCTATTTACCTGGCTTCACACGGAAACGGAATTTTTGAGAACCGTATGTTTGTCGGGATTGATGGTCCCGGTCCTGATCCGCAGGGAAAATCTGTTACACTGAGTGTTTATCCCAACCCTGTTAAGTCAGAAGTTCATTTTAATGTCAGTCTGAACGGGAACAGCTCACTGCAGGTAAGCCTTTACAACCTGCAAGGCAAGCTCGTTAAGTCTGTTAATTTCGGCATGCCCGGCCGTGGAGAACATCAGCTGACTATTCCGGCTGCTGACCTTGTCAACGGAACATATCTTATGAAGGTAACGGAAGGCTCATCTGTTAAAACAGCCAAGTTTGTTGTAACCAAATAACATTAGCTGAAGCCGGCCAGCGGCGTAAGTTTGTTAATCAGAAAAATTAAAGGAAAATGAAAAAGATATTTCTCTCATTGCTGTTTTTAGCGATCAGTTGTCAGGTGATACTTGCTTCTCCGACCATCTACACCCCTGAACTTGTTTCCCCCAGCAACAATCAATCCGGCGTTGCTCCGAATGTGTTGCTCGACTGGAATGCCGTGGTTGGAACGACAGGACTTCATTACATCGTTCATCTCAGCCAGGATGAGGCATTTACAAATCCGGTGGAATTTTCAACCGATCTCACCAGGTACAATATGGCAAATCTTATGTTTGGTCAGACCTATTACTGGAAAGTGAGGGCCGTGGATCTGACAGGTACATCAGACTGGACTGAAACCCGCGCATTCACCGTAGTGGCCCGGCCCATCCTGAGGCGTCCCGCCAACAATGCAAATAACCAGGATGCCAATGTGCTGCTGCAGTGGGATGCCATTACCGGAGTTAGTAATTTTGACTATCAGGTTGATACTTCCGCCAACTTTGACAGTCCCTTTGCCTATATCACTTCCGTAAACGGAACACTGAAAGAGGTGAATGCTGCAAACCTGCTTTTCGGAACCGGTCATTATCTCAGGCTCAGGGCAAGGCATGCTGCCGATACTTCCGCCTGGACAGCAACGACTTTTTTCAACGTTACAAGTACCTTTAACCTCAGCAGGCCAAACGACAATGCCATTGATGTGGTTCCTGACGCTGAATTTCAATGGACAGCCGTGAAAGGCATCAATAAATACAATATCTATCTTTCACAGGAGCCTGAAATGATCCATTATGATGTATATAATGTTTTGCCGACAGCCACCCGCACCAAGCCTGATACTTTGCTATTTGGTACTACGTATTATTGGAAAATGTCTGCCAACCACTCAAAAGATACCCTCTTTTCAGCATCAAGGTCTTTTACAACGGTAAGTTCGGTTACCTTAACTTCACCGCTCAACAATGCCACGAATGTTGTACTGCAACCCTCGCTGGCCTGGAAAAAAATGACAGGAGTGCTCAAATATCAGTTACAACTTGCTTCAAATGCCGGATTTACAGATGCCAGGAATTACAGTATTACTGCAACTACATCGGCCGGGGATGAGCAGTTTAGAGTGCCCCTTCATGTTCTCGACAGCGCCGGCACTTATTATTGGAGGGTCAATGCTATCAGCAGCCGCGATACTACGGAATGGAGCGAAACATGGAATTTCCGTTGCGTAGCGCTTGGTATAGATAATCCTGGTTCGATTTCAGGGATGAGTGTATATCCTGCACCGGCGAAAGATTTCGTGACCATCCGCATGAAAAATTCCATCAATAATGCTGCAACCATCAAGGTTCTTGACCTGCTCGGGAAAACCCGCATCAGCCGGGATGTTCAGGTTGAAGCCGGATTAATAAGCAACTTTGATCTTGGTACTTTACCCGATGGTGTTTATATGCTTCTGATTGAAATGAACGGATCCACTGCCACAGCAAAAATTGTTGTAAGGCGTTAAAAGATAAATCTGATTCAAGGCCCTGGTTGTTTATGCAGCCAGGGTTTTTTTTTGCCAGCTTTCAGGCTATTAATATTGCCTGGAGTTTAACGGCAGTTTTTATTTCAGACATACCTGGATTAAGCATTTGAACCAGAAGCTTGTACGATTATGTGTTTGAAATTTATACAATAATAATTGTGCCATAAAAGCACTGGTCCGGGTTTTCCCTGGTAAGATCAATCGTTCAGCCCTCCCGGGGTTTCTTGTGATTAATACAGGATAATACTGGTATTAATCAGCTGAGACATTGCTGAATATGGTTTTATTTACCCGTCCGGGATTTCCCTGATCGTTGATCCTTTTATTTTACCGCTTTAATCTTTGATACACTAACCCAGAATATATACTAATCAACTCTATGCCAGGAATATGCTGCTTTATAAGTCTAATACGGTTTCAAAATTTGTATTTCTTATTGGTTTTCGTGACAGGGATCCTTATCATCAGTCAGTATCAGTCTTAGTGATGAATTTTTAGAAAAGTAAATCCAAGCCCAGTTTATAAATATAATTAATTTGTTCCTTACACTAAGTATCAGCATAAGATGCAGGAACATCCAAATGAACCATGCAAAGTATCCTTTGAAATTTAAAAACGGAAAATCAACCACAGCCTTATTTTGTCCAATCGTTGCCATTGAGCCCAGATCCCTGTATTCATATTCAGCAGGTGTTTGCCCTTTGATTATCCGCTTTAAGTTCTTCGTTAAATTTTTAGCCTGATTGATGGCAACATTGGCAACCTGTGGATGTCCCTTCGGATATCTGGGCGTTTCCATAAAGGCTACATCTCCTATGGCATAAATATTATCGCAACCGATAACCTTATTTATCCGGTCTACTTTAATCCGGTTTGTCTGAGTGCGGCAATCCGGGGATAATCCATCGATATAATTTCCTGTTACGCCTGCCGCCCAGATTACTGTTTTTGTTCTGATAGTTTCACCATTATTTAAGGTAAGGATGTTGCCATCATATGCTGTTACAAATCTTTCGGTGATTATTTGAACTCCCATTTCGCGCAGATACTTTTCAGAAGCTGTTTTTGCCTTATTGCTCATAGTGTTCAGGGTGTAACGGCTGCCTTCCACCAGGTAGATCTGAAACTTCCTGAAATCGATCCTGTGATAATCTTTTGGCAAAACGTTTTTCTTGATTTCAGCATAGGCGCCTGCCAATTCAACGCCGGTTGCACCGGCTCCGACTATAACCAGATTGAAAAACGGCTCTCTTTCCTCTTCTTTTAACGAAATGATCTTTTCAAAAGTTTTTAATGTATGGTTTCTGATTTTTATTGCATCATAAGTCGTTTTCAACGGGAATGAATGTTTGCAGATGTCGTGGTTGCCGAAGAAATTTGTCCTGCAGCCTGTTGCTAAAATCAGGATATCATAATCAAATTCACCTATACCTGAACTGATTCTGTTTTGGTCTGGCGAGATCCGGCTGATTTCAGCGAATCTGATCTGGACATGCTTCTTGTTTCTGAAGATGTGCCGGAAAGGGAAAGATATATTGGCTGGTTCAATCTGTGATGTGGCTACCTGATAAAACAGCGGCTGAAACTGATGGTGATTAATCTTGTCAAACAGGGTTACCTCAAATAGTTTTGGATCCAGCCGTCTTGCAGCCTGTATGCCAGCAAACCCTCCGCCAATAATAATTACTTTCTTTCTGCTCATCATCAGTGACAGTAATTTTGGGATATGCTTATTGCTTTTAATTGAAATACCTGCAAATAAATGTTCCCCTTAATTGGGTAAACTTTTTAGGATAATAAAGTAAACAAGCGATTTGCCGGTATGTTTAGTCGTATCTTTTACCGATCCCGGCGCTGAGGTAGAGTGTAAAGAAGAATTGAGACGGATCGCGGAAGGCCATGATGGGAACCGGTTTGGCAAATGCGTCCAGCGCAATGCCTGCTTCTACGGTTTTTGGCTTTTGATTGATCGTGCCAAACTCTACATTCAGACCGGTTTTGAGATAAATACCAGGGTATGGCTTAAGTTGGTTAAACCCTTTGGTGAAAGAAGCCCGGCCATAAATATTATCAGGGAAGTGATTTTCGGGATCGTAACGTTCGGTGACCGTAATGTACCGGTAGGTACTTTCATCAAGCTTGATGATGTTGAGGTAAACAGGTTTTGTAAAGGCAACCGAAAGGCCTCCCGAATAGAAGAGCCTGAGCTCAACGCCGCCGAAGTATGGTTTCCTGTTAAGCATCCGTTGCTGTCCCGCTCCGGCCCTGATCATATAAATGGCATTCAGTTTTCCGTAGTAATAGCTGCGTGTATTGGTAAAAAACGGATTGATGGATTTTATCTCCTTGCTGTCCTTCATTTCAAGCAGATTGGCTTCAAACATCCACTTTGTGAAAATGCTTTGGTTCCTGCCGGTCCTGAATTCAAGTCCCCAGCCATTGCTGTGAATGATCAGGCTTCCATTCATCTCTTTCCGGAAAAGCACATTGTCTGCAATACTGTCGTACTCCTCTTCAACCTGTGCGTGCAGATCAACTTTGCTGAAAAGAAGCAGCAACACGGGCGGAAAAAGATAAAAGAAACGATTCATTAATATCCGGATAAGGGTTAAGCAAAAGTACACAAACAATATGCCGTATCAAACAAAAAAAGCCCATGACTTATCACAGGCTGTAGCAGGATGATCTGACATCATCAGCGGTTTCTCTCAATCTTATATCTGCTTGCCTCGCCGTAAGCAGCGCACTTACTACTCGACTGGCACGCAGACAAAATCAATCCCAGAGAAACTACAACCAGTAGTGATACAACAATTTTTTTCATAATTTTACTCAGTTGAGTGACATTTTTTTTGCAAAGATAAACTGCCTGGTAATGTAACTTAAAAAACAAGATTATATTGTTTATGTTTGAAATGCCTAAAAGTAACGCCTGATGTCAGAAATTAATCCACAAATTGAAGAAAGCTGGAAGAAAATACTTTTCGCTGAGTTTGGTAAACCATATTTCGGTGAACTCAAGTCATTCCTGGTTTCAGAAAAATCGCGGTATACCGTATATCCGCCCGGATCAAAAATTTTTGAAGCCTTCAACCGGACTCCTTTTAATAAGGTAAAAGTAGTATTGCTGGGGCAGGATCCCTACCATGGTCCGGGTCAGGCGCACGGGCTTTGCTTTTCGGTGCCGGCAGGTACCGTTTTTCCTCCTTCGCTGCAAAACATTTTACGTGAGTTGCAGACCGATCTTGGTTATCCGTACCCGCAAAGCGGTGACTTATCGAAATGGGCTGATCAGGGTGTGTTTCTGCTGAATGCAACACTCACGGTCAGGGCCAATCAGGCAGGCTCTCACCAGGGCAGGGGATGGGAGACGTTCACCGATTCTGTAATCAGCGCCTTGTCATCTGAACGGGATAAACTAATATTTCTTCTCTGGGGAAAATATGCACAGAATAAGAAATCTCTTATCGATACATCAAAACACTTTATACTGGAAGCTCCGCATCCCTCTCCTCTGAGTGTATACCGAGGATTTTTCGGGTGCAGGCATTTTTCCCTGACAAACCAGTTTCTTGTTGATTCAGGTTTATCACCGGTTGACTGGAAACTTGATTAGCTGTCCAGCGTTTAAGACTTCCGTTCTTTAATACTGCTCTGATATTTTCCTAAAGCAGGTTTTAAAGCATTTTCATTGACTATTTTCCAAGGATTTAAGCCGTCACCCGGATGTTTTTTCTGTTAGGAAGTAAATTATTTTGAAATATTTAATAATTGCAATATTTTAGCTAACCTAACCAAATACGAACCACATGAAAAAAACATTACTGATTTTATCATTCGGTGCCTTTGCTATCGCTTCATTTGCCGGCGGTATAGTGCACAACACGAATCAGAGTGCCTCTTTTATCCGCATGCCTGCGAGGGATGCTTCTTTGGGTCTGGATGGTGTGTATTACAATCCTGCCGGACTTACGCAGCTCAAAGATGGGTTTCACCTATCCCTTAACAATCAGTTTGTTACACAGACCAGGAAAATTTATACCAGTTTTCCAGGGCTTAATCGTGATGGTTTTGAAGGAAATGTTGTTGCTCCGCTGTTTCCGTCGGTTTATGCAGCTTACAAAACCGGTAAACTCGCATTCTCACTCGGTTTCAATCCGATTGGTGGTGGAGGCAGTGCCTTGTTTGAGGACGGTCTGCCTTCCTTTGAGATGCAGGTAGCCGGCATTCCAGGTGCATTGAGCAATGGAGGAATCCAAACAACAAAGTATAGTTTCGATACGGAATTTGAAGGCAAGTCTGTTTTTTATGGTATTCAGGCCGGGGCCTCCTATCAGGTGAACGAGGTACTCTCTGTCAGCCTTGGATTGCGTTACGTAATGCTTAACAACAACTACAAAGGCCAT
>CAZDBX010000143.1:0-6205 GCA_964503805.1 uncultured Lentimicrobium sp.
AATATCCGGGCCGGAGCAAACGTTATATTACCGGAATGGTGCTTGCATTCAGCATTTTACTGGCGATAATAACCGAATTGCTTCAGGCAATGTTACCTCTGGGCAGAAGCGGAAATGTGTATGATACCATTGCTGATTTCGCCGGCATCTCACTGGGATGGCTGATTTTTTTTCATTACCGCAAGAAAAAGCAAAAAAAATTACCGGCCGACTGAAAAAATAACTAATTTAGCACACTGCTGTTTAAAGGCAGTAAGGTTAAGTGTAACTACTTATCAGTTAAATATATGGAAGCAAAAAAGACCCCGAAAGCTGACCTGGAACGCAAACGCACGTTCTTTGTTCAGATCGGACTGATTGTCGCGCTTGCAGCAGTTCTCGTAGCTTTCGAATGGAAAACCTACGACAAGCAACAGCTTGATCTTGGTGCACGTCAGGTCGAAAATATTGAGGATGAGATGATCGAGATCACTCAGCAGAACAAACCTCCCCCACCCCCTGCACCGCCTCCAACAACCACCCTGATCAATATTGTTCAGGATGACGTTGAGGTGGAAGATGATATTTCCATCGATGCAGAGGCTTCACAGCTGACAGAAATCCCTGCTTATGTTTATGTTCCTCCTGCAGTGACCGAAGAAGAAGAGGTTGCTGAGGCTGAGATCTTCATGGTTGTGGAAGATGCCCCGAGTTTCCCGGGTGGTGATGAGGCGAGGATCCGTTTTCTGCAGCAAAATATCAAATACCCTCAGATGGCACGCGAAAGCAGCATTCAGGGAACGGTTTACGTTACCTTCGTTGTTGAGCGTGACGGTTCGGTTACCGATGTCAGGGTACTCCGCGGTATCGGTGGCGGTTGCGACGAAGAAGCCATCCGCGTGATCAAGGCCATGCCCAAATGGAACCCCGGTAAACAGCGCGGAAAACCTGTTCGTGTGCAGTTCAATATGCCCATCAAGTTTACGCTTGCCGGATAAAACATTCCGAAAACATTGTAAAGCCTGTAACTCAGTTACGGGCTTTTTTAATGTTTTTCTCCCGGCCGATAAAACAAGCTTAACTGAAATCAGGCAATTATCCTGCTTATAACAATGGAACCACAAGATCAGGGGTTTTCCGGACTCTAAGGGATATTTCAACAACTTTTAAATTATGAATCACTGTTGTCCGGTTAATTATGAAATTACTTTCGGAGAGCTCTCCGCCCCTGACGGATCGGTTCTTCGCTAACGCTCAGATTGACATTGATTTACATGGGTTTGAGAGGAAGGGGGCTTGGTAGCGGCTTTACCGCCACCAAGCCCCCTTTGATTATCGTTAATGTATTGTCATTCTGAACGTAACGTAGTGAAGTGAAGAACCGACCAAAAAGAGCTCACCGAAGGCAATCTCATAACTTCTTCCAAAGGTTAACCGAACAATAATGATTATGAATCAATCCTTTAACTGTTTTCAATTAGATTTAGGTGTTTTTTGCCGAAGGTGAAATTGCTCTATTTTCATCATCGTGATTACCAGCATCGGCCGTATTCAAGCACAATTCTGCAAACTGGTCCGGTATCTTCAGGACAACAACGGATCTCAGTTTATTCAGACCTTCCGTCTGAAATAACCGGATTTATAACTTAAGCGGAAAATGCCTTCAGAACCCAGCTAATTCAATCTGCCTGAGGGTTTTTGAAACTGAGTGGATCCCGGCAGCAAAAAGCATACATTCATTCCGGAGGATCCCTGTACTTACCATTATTTCCGGGCAGAATACCTTAGGTGTAAAAATTGCAGAAGGGCCCGGAAACAGGCCCCTCTGCGGGAAAACAAATATAAAGGAAACTTAGGGGGCGATGTAAGCTGATTCTTGCGGCAATCCGTTGCGAATCAGGAAAAAGTCTATTCTTTGGGGGTGTAAATGGGAAGTTCGTTCCCTGAACCTGTACCTCCGCAGTTTTTGAAGAAGTCCTCATTAAAATCTTGCAGTTGCAGATGTTGTCCGGCCTGATATTTATTCAGTGGTTCCTGTGATCCGGCATCCGCGGTTGCAGCGGCACCTGAAATTTTTATTTCAGTACGTCTGTTTTGCTGATGTTCTTCTTCGCTGCATTCTATCCCGTCAGCACATTTGTTTACCAGTTTGTATTCTCCGTAACCATTGGCAGTAATACGCCCTTTGGCAATTCCGCGGGAAATAATGTAATCTACTGCAGATTCAGCCCTGCGGTCAGAAAGCCGTTCATTGTATTTGAAGCTTCCTCTGGCATCGGTGTGTGAGCCCAGTTCGACAAGAATATCAGGATTCTCGGTAAGGAAAGTAACCACTTTGTCAAGTTCAGCGGCGGCATCCGGTCTGATGTTCCATTTGTCAAAATCGTAATAAATGTTTTCAAGGACGAAAATCTGGTCAACCTTGTACTTCGCAAGGAGCAGGTCCCGGTTTTCAATTTCAGCTTCTTTAGATTCTGCTCCGAGTTCCAGGTTAATGCAATCTGGATAGTAGCCGCCCTTAATCCCTTTAAACAGCAATGAAGCGCCTCTTTTAATTTTAACAGTATATTTTCCGTTATCATCCGTTTTCAATACAAGTACCTCATTAGTCATTGTGTTCAGCATAAAAACGGTTGCATTCCGCATCACTTCCATTGTTTCCTTGTCCCTGACCAAACCGGCGATCAGCACGGAATCTGGAATCCTTTCGCTGACCTTAAACAGATAAATATCATCCTGACCCTTACCACCGGGCCTGTTTGAGCTGAGCATACCCTCGGTCCCATTACTATGGAAAACGATCCCGAAATCATCGGCAGGTGAGTTTACCGGAGCTTTCATATTCTCAGGTTTTCCCCAGTTTTCGCCATCTTTCACCGAGCTGAAGATATCAAGACTGCCAAGCCCAGCATGTCCGTCTGAAGAGAAATATAAGACACTGTCCTTATAAACATAAGGGAACATTTCATTACCAAAAGAATTGATGGTTGCCCCGAGGTTTTCAGCCGGGCCCCAGGCATCGCCCTGACGTTTCACACGGTAAAGGTCAGTGCCTCCAAATCCGCCTGGCATATCAGAAGCAAAATAAAGGATTTGCCCGTCAGCCGACAAAGCAGGATGTCCCACAGAATAGGCATCGCTGTTAAGATAGAATGGAACAGGATCGCTCCACTTTCCATCTTCAGCATTGCTTGAAAAAAGTTTCAGGCGGTTGGTATGATATCTTGTTGAATCCAGTTCTCCGGCCTTTCGACTCACCCTTGTAAAATACAAGGTATTAAAGTCACTTGAGAAAGTGGCCGGTCCGTCATGGTATGCCTGATTAATCCGGCTGGAATAAACCGACGGGCTTCCCGGAACCATAATGCCTGATTTCTCATCCGCTTTCAGCTGAGCAAAAAACAGGTCAAGATAATAAGCCATGGTCCAGCCATATCGTTTCTCGCCCGACTGAGCCATACGGTCGGTAGTGAAAACCATTCCGTCATTTAGATAGACCGGTGAAAAATCAGCATATTCAGAATTTACTGTTCCTGCATTGAATAATTCATATACGAATTCAGGTTCAGCCCATGTTTTCACTTCGGTACTATACCTGGCAAAAAGTGCACCTCTCTGATCTTCCGGATTCATTGCCGCATAGCGCTGGAACTGCGTTGCAGCTTCATCATACTTACCCATGCTCCGTAATACCTGCCCGTAATTAAAATAAACAGTGGCATCATTTACTCCTGCAACAGCAAGTTTTTCGTAGTAAGAAGCTGCAGTTTCAAAATTGCTGATCAACCGGTGGCAATCGCCCAGCCTTGTGATGGCGTAAACTTCATGCTTATTCTGCTTTTGTGCCAATCTCTCGTAATAAGGGATTGCTTTTGCATATTCAAAGCGGTTATAGAATCTGTCGGCTTTGGATTTTTGTGCAAATAGCTGAGGGTTGATCAAAACAGCAACCGAAATCAGCAGGACCAGATATTTAGTTTTCATAATTTAATTCTTTAATTCTTTTTTAGCATTCCTGTTCACTTCATCCGCCTCCTCAGAAATACCTCGGAGTCAATAATCTGGGTTTAAACAGGTTCATGTCATAAGAAATCATCACCTCGTGTGATCCCTGGGTATGTGTTTTCATCTCTGTAAGATAAGCATCGTATGAATAACCCAGTCTCCAGTTGTCTGTCAGGTTTAATTCAACCATGAATACCACTGCATTCTTGCTGGTAATGGCATTCTTATTGGTTCTGTAGGATGCTCCGACCCATAAAACATCGTTGAAGAGAAAGCTGGCATTCAGGTCTACATTAAGGGGGGCGTTGGCTGTGTATTTGAACATCATGCCCGGGCGGAAAACAATGTTATCAGAGAGCGGCAGCGCCAGACCGGCAATGCCATAAAAATGCCTGGCCAGCGTGGCATAAGAGGTGAGTCCGTTTTCAAATTCAACTTTCCCATACTGGCTTTCGAACAGCTGCTTGGATGAAACGCCCAGATAATATGAACGGGTATAATAGTAGATACCGAAATTGGCATCTGGCTGCAACTTGTTCTTTGGCCTGTTGAGGATCACTTCATCGTCGCCGTCGCGCATCTCCAGGGCATCCCAGTCAACATTCACCTGGTTGAAACCTGCCTGAAGGCCTAATGAAAGAATTCCTTTGAAAAGGCGGACACGATAAGCATAATTGCCCATAAATCCGACATCGGTAAAAGGGCCGGTCTGGTCAGCATATACATACATGCCCAGCGCGACATTTTCATTCCGGAGGGGAGAATGCGCGCTGAAAGTAAGCGTTCTGGGTGCGCCATCGCCAAACCCCACCCACTGGTAACGGTTCAGCAGCGTCATGGTAAGCATATCACGGCTTCCTGTGTAACCCGGGTTGATTACCAACCGGTTAAACATAAACTGGCTGTAAAGTGCATCTCTCTGCGACATGGCACTTACTGTTACCAGAAACAGTCCGATGATGAGTATTGACTTTTTCATTTTATTGGCTGTTATAAAATTGTTCCTTGTTTCCTTTTTTGTTTTCCTTTTATTTACCGGTAGCTACCGGCCGGCATCGGATTCAAACCCCTTAAACCCTCCTGCTGACGGCCGGCGCTCTTCCGGTATATCATTTGCTGCCGTGAATAATCACCCAGCCTGTATAGATTTCATTCACCGACCTCAGTTTGACGATATAATAGTAGGTTCCGTCAGGCAGCATTTTGCCATTCTTATTGGTTCCGTCCCATACTACCGAGGTATTGTCGTAGTTCTCGAAATACCGCACCTGGTCGCTCCAGCGGTTGAAAAGCAGGACTTCATTGTCACCATACTCTTCTATTCCGTCGATTATCCATTTGTCATTACGGCCGTCACCATTCGGTGTTATGCCATTGTAGATGATAATCTCGGCACGACCAGGATCCGGAACCACAACGATCACGGAAACTGCGGTGTCGGAGATGGCAACTCCATTGATATCATAGAGGATATAGGTAAACTCATCAATTCCGGTGAAATCAGCTGCCGGAGTGTAAGTCACCGTCATATCGCTATGGAGTTCAAGATATCCGTTTGAAGGCTGGGTCAGGATTTCAATGCCTGCGGTTATGCCTTCGGGGACTATATCATTGAACATATTGGTTATCAGTCTCGGAGTATTCACCAGGGTAGTATCCAGATCAGCAACTGCAATAAGGTAGATGGGTGCAGGAGGATCTTCTCCTTCTATTACGATGGTTACAGTGGCATCATCGCAGAGTCCGCTCAGGTCACATACCCGGTAGATAAAGGTATCGGTTCCGTGGAAGCCGGTATTCGGAGTATAAAGAATATTTCCGTTCTGCGGGTCAACCATGGTGAATCCGTTTGCAGGATTGGTAATCACGGTTACTGTTGAAGGATCGATGTTGTTATCGCAATCTGCATCGTTCTCAAGAACAGGTACCGATACCGGAATATTCATCTCCGTAACATCATTGTCATCATTGGCGATTGGCCCTGCTATTACTGTTACCAGCATGCTGCAGCTTGCCTGATTGCCATGAATATCGGTGACAGTCCAGGAAATCTCATGGATACCGGCAGGCAGTTCAATGCTGCCGGCAGTGCCCGTGCTGCTTACCACACTTTCAATTCCACAGTTGTCAGAAACAACAGGCTCAGGAATTTCAACAAGTGCAGTACATCCGGCTCCTGCAACAACCGTCATATCTTCAGGACATTCGATCACCGGCAGCT
>CAZDBX010000143.1:6215-8072 GCA_964503805.1 uncultured Lentimicrobium sp.
GGTTACCCGGACGGAAAAGGAACGAGTATTTATGGAAGTTTCTGGCAGAGTTATTTTCAGGACATTCGATCACCGGCAGCTCATTGTCAGTAACAGTCACGATCATTTCACAGGTTGAAGTCAATCCGTGAATATCAGTAACTGTCCATACAACGGTGGTTGTACCTGTAGGATAAATTCCACTTGCATTATCTGTCCCGTTGAAGCTGTTCACCACAATTTCAATTCCGCAGTTATCGGATACAACCGGCTGGGGAACGGTTACATTGGCCTCGCAAACGCCAGGATCGGTATTTACAGAGATATCTTCGGGGCATATAATTACCGGAAGTTCATTGTCAGTAACGGTGACAGTCATAACACATTCAGACTGGTTACCATGGATATCAACAACTGTCCAGGTGATGGTGGTTGTGCCCGTCGGATAGATACCACTTGCATCAGCGGTGCCATTGTATGAGTTTACAACAGATTCAATTCCGCAGTTATCGGATACAACCGGCTGAGGTACGCTAACATTAGCTTCACAAACACCCGGATCAGTGTTAACAGCGATATCTTCAGGACACTCAATTACAGGAAGTTCATTGTCGGATACTGTTACCGTCATGGAGCATTCAGCAATGTGACCATTTACATCGGTAACGGTCCAGATGACGGTGGTAGTTCCAACCGGATAGGTGCCGCTGGCATCGCCGGAGCCGTTGAAGCTGTTGGTAACGTTCTCAACACCACAGTTATCGGAAACTTCAGGCAGAGGAACAGTAACATAAGCTTCACAAACACCAGGATCAGTGCTTACAGCAATATCCTCAGGACATACAATAACCGGTGATTCTGCATCAATTACCGTAATATTCATAAAGCATGAACTTGAATTGCCTGACATATCCACAACTGTCCACCAGACGACTGTTGTACCCACAGGATAAACTGCAGAGGCATCATCAGTCTGGGTGTAAGTATTTACAAGGGTGCGGATTTCACAATTGTCACTTACAATAGGCTGGGGAACATTAACAAATGCTTCACATACGCCGGGATCGTTATTAACCGTAATATGTTGCGGGCAAATAATATGAGGATCCTCATTATCATTGATGGTGATGGTCATGCTGCAGGTTGAAACATTGCCGCATTCGTCGGTAGCTGTCCAGATAATGGTAGTTACACCCAAAGGATATGATCCTGTTGCATTGTTGGTGCCAGTAATATTATTCACCAGGGTAACTTCCCCGCAAGCATCGCTGGCTGCAGGAACGGGCACTACAATCCATGCACCGCACATTCCCGGCTCTGTTTCAGCTATGATATTCTGAGGACAGGTTAACTCCGGAGCCTGGGTATCAACTATGGTGAAGGTTGCAGTTGTTGTTGCCTGGTTACCACAGTTATCTGTAGCTGTCCATGTAACAGTTGCAGATCCGGTTGCACCACACAGATCACTGAGCCCTTCAAAATCATGGGTAATGGTAACCTCACCACAAATATCCTCAGCAACTGCGCTGTTCAGCCAGTTGTTGAGATCCCCGGTATTTCCGGAACCATTGCAGTTTACCGTTAAATCAACCGGAGCGTTAGTAAACACCGGAGCTTCGGTGTCAACAGTCCAGGTGTAGGTAATGCTTACTTCTTCAGCAACATTGCCACAGGCGTCGGTATAGTTGGCGGTCCAGGTCTGGGTATAAGCGCAGCCTTCGTTTGACGGACCTTCTGTAGATACTTCAGGAGTAAACTCGCCAGCGCAGTTGTCAAGACCGGTGAAGACAGGGGCAACAACTTCAGGGTTGCAGCCAAGGTCACCGCTTACTGCTACGGTTGAGATTACCGGAGCTTCGGTGTCAACGGTCCAGGTGT
>CAZDBX010000144.1:0-8064 GCA_964503805.1 uncultured Lentimicrobium sp.
ACGGCGGAAGCATCAGGAATGCCATTACCGGGGTGGAAACCTTCGGGATAGATGAACAGGGGAATCCGGTCGCCGGTGCAGGCGGTGGAAGGGTATTTGCCACCAACGCTCTTTTTGTCAACAACCTTAAAGCTGTTGTTTTTAATCCATCCTCAGGAAGCAATCCGTCATTTTTCAAACTGTCGAAGTTTATTACCGACGAGATGCCCCCTGAAGGTACTTCTTCCGGCGACATGGTAACAATACTCGGAAACGAAGGAGTCACTTTCAGCAGCTGTCAGCTCGAAAACAATATTCCGGTTTCGGTTTTGCCATATTGGAAGCGGGGGGCAGGTATCCGCAGCATCAATGCTTCCCTGGTGGTTAACCGTTTCAATACGGACTCTATTCCTTTCGGCCAGAATGCCGAATCCGTTTTTAAACAGCTTTCAACAGGCATCAGCAGCATCCATACACTTCCCGGGCATGTCATCAACATCAGCAAAACCAGGTTCGACAGAAACCTTACAGGCATATATACTGCCGGAGCAGGCATGTTCAGTTTAACCGGATCTTATTTCAGCATGGGCTCTACCAATGTCCCTGACTCAATTAAACCACTGAGCGCCGGACTCTACCTTGACCATTGCAATCTCTTCAGAATCAGTGAAAATACATTTGCCGGTCCGGTGGGAAGCATTATGCCGCAATCAAAATCGGCCGGAATGGTAGTGCATGAAAGCGGCATCAGCAACAATATGATCATCGGTAATGCTATCAGGAATCTGAATTACGGCATTCTTGCCCAGAATCAGAACCTGAATGACGACGGCAGCACCGGACTTCGTGTCCTGAACAACTGGTTTACAGGAAATGAATATGATCTTTGTGTAACCCACGATTCGCTTTCACTCCATAACGGCATCGCCCGCCACCAGGGCGCATCGGGCCGGGAGGGCGCAGAGGTGGCCGGCAACCGCTTCAGCTACAGCAGATTTCACCGCGACGGCGATATACACAATGCCGGTAAACGTATATATTATCATTATCCGCCAGGCCCTGAGGGGCTGAACCGCCAGCCACGCATAACCTCTTACGGCATTTATACAGTCCCTGACCAGTTGGCGGCCACCACCGACAGCAGTTACAAGCCGGAATTTCTCAGGGATGCATCAACAGACCCGCTGGATGCCTATGCAAAATGGAGTGAAAGGGCAGTTATTGCCCGGGGATTACTTGAAAGCCTTACCGACGACGGCGATTCTTTCAGCCTGATCAACGAAATCAGGCATCATACAGGTTTTGATGCGCCGGCTTTGTATTCGAAGCTGAAACGGATATCGCCCTATCTGTCGGATGAAGCCATCATCGCACTGACACTCAACGGAAATTTCCCGAATAATCTGCTGACGGATATCCTGAAAAACAATCCTCATTTCTTCAGAATCCCGGGAATACTCCAAAAACTGGAACAGCGCAAACCGGATATTCAACCATATCTTTACGCGCCATTGGCCGAAGTATACAATGTTTACTCAGCATACGAAAGGCTAGCATCCTCTGCAGATTATCTCAGGGCCGCCAGGGATGAATTATTCTCCGGAATTACAGCCGGACTTTCGGAATCAACCTATACATCCGGCAATCAGGATTCTCTGATACATATCCTGATAAGTGATGACAGGCCGGTTTCAATGATGATGGCAGCTTCCTTATCCCAGAAGACAGGAAATCATACGAATGGACTGGAAATATCAGATCAGCTGGCTCTCAGATTTCCGGACATAGACCAGCAACAAACTACAGATTTCAAAACGTTGCTGCAACTGAACCAGCGAAATTTTTACCCGGGAGCCTGGACAGAGCGGCCAACCTCCATCGACAGCACAGCCATCGTTCAGCTTCTTAACGGAACAGCAGGCATGTATGCCCTGAACATGCTCAGGTTCTTCGGTATGGTTGAGTACAACGAACCCTATATACTTCCGGGTGAGCCCGTCGCCGATACCATTCCGGGACTTCCTCCGGTAATGATAAAAGGAAACGGATTCAGGATTTTTCCGGTTCCGGCCGGTGATTTTGTGATACTCGATTATTTCACCGAAAGGAATTTCAGGGAGTGCCAACTCCGAATTTACACCAGTTCAGGGAGTCTTGCGATGGAAATAAAACTCACGGAACCTTATTCGCAGATGCTGATCAATACCAGCAAACTCAGGTCAGGCCTTTATCTTTTTAAACTTGTGACAGACGATGAAACCATCGCGAGCCGGAAAGTTGTAATCTCAAGGTAAGGATTTTTTTTATAATTCGCCCGATCGGCATCTCCTTATTTATAAGGATTCTATTTTACTTATTTTCTCTTGCCGGGTATTGTGTAATAGTCCGATTAGCCATATATTTGTATTGATATTACTATTTAAGTACTGCATTACCATATTAACATAATCAAATAACACACTATCCGATGATAATGAAAATATTGAGAATGCTGAAACCGCCAGGCCGATGGCAACTGCCCGTGATCATTATTCTCGGGGTGATGACCGGGATTGTGCTGCTTCTTTTCAGGGCATCCAATGCGCATTCATACCTTTCGGACAAACCGGAAACCTGCATCAACTGCCATGTGATGTATTCACAGTATGCATCGTGGAATCACAGCAGCCACAGGGAGGTTGCCTCATGCAACGACTGCCATGTCCCGCAGGACAACTTTTTCAGGAAGTACTATTTCAAAGCCATGGACGGGCTCAGGCATTCGACCATCTTCACGGCCAGGGCCGAGCCTCAGGTCATCAGGATCAAGCAGGCCGGAATCAACGTTGTTCAGGAAAACTGCATCCGTTGCCACCATGATCTCGTCAGTATGGTAGAGGTCATTCAGGTAACGGGGGAAAACCACAAGACCGGAGCCGGGTTCCGCTGCTGGGACTGTCACCGCGAAACCCCGCACGGAACGGTCCGCAGCCTGGCTTCATTCCCGCATTCGCTGGTTCCTCAGCTGAAATCGGTGACCCCTGAATGGATTAACAAGTATCTTAAAGAAGAAGAAAAATAGCAAAACGCACACACATGGAAACAAACACTACACCTAAACGCAAACCATGGGTAAACTGGTTATTGTTTATCGCAACCGTCATCGTTGTATTTCTGCTGGGCCTGTTGGCCAATTCAGTTATTGAGCGCCGCAGCGAATCAAAACTCTATTTCCAGATGGTTTCCGAAATCCCGGAATGGGAGCCCCGCAACGAAGTGTGGGGAGGAAACTTCCCCAGACAGTTTGAGACCTATAAAAGTACCCTGGATACCTCATTCATGAGCCCGCACGGCGGATCGGCCATGATCGACTATCTGGAAAAATACCCCGAACTGGTCGTGATGTGGGCAGGTTACGCATTTTCCCGCGAATACAACCAGGGACGCGGTCACTACTATGCCGTGAAGGATATCCGTGAAACGCTGCGGACCGACGTTCCCCAACCCGGAACCTGCTGGACCTGTAAAAGCACCGATGTACCCAGGGTCATGAATGAGATTGGTGTAGAGAATTTTTATGCAGCCAAATGGTCGGACCTTGGCCATGAAATCGTGAATAACATCGGTTGCCAGGATTGCCACGACCCCAAAACCATGGACCTGCGCATTACCCGTCCAGCCCTGGCTGAAGCGTTTCAGCGTATGGGAAAAGACGTGAACCAGGCCACCCATCAGGAAATGCGTTCCCTCGTATGCGCCCAGTGCCATGTTGAATATTATTTCAAAGGCGACGGAAAATACCTCACCTTCCCGTGGGACAATGGTTTCAGCGCAGACGAAATGGAAACCTATTACGACGAAGTGCAACATGTTGACTGGGTGCACAAACTCAGCAGAACACCCATGCTGAAAGCCCAGCACCCTGATTATGAACTCTATATGACCGGAGTTCATGCCGATCGCGGGGTAGCCTGCGCCGATTGCCATATGCCGTATAAACGCGATGGCGGAATGAAGTTTACCGACCATAAAATTCAAAGCCCGCTGGCAAATATTTCCGGCTCCTGCCAGGTATGCCACCGCGAAAGCGAAGCCAAACTGCTGGCCAATGTCCTCGATCGTCAGCACAAGGTAGAAGAGCTGCGCAGAATCACTGAAAAGAACCTTGCCAGGGTGCATATTGAAGCAAAAATAGCCTGGGACAACGGCGCAACGGAAGAAGAGATGAAACCGGTACTGCAGTTTATCCGTCATGCGCAGTGGCGCTGGGATTGGGTGGCAGCAGCCAACGGAGTGGGCTTCCACTCCCCCGCCGAGGCGCTCAGGGTGCTGGGAACGTCTATTCAAAAAGTCAATGAAGCCCGCATTCTGCTCACCGAGATCTTTGTAAAAAAAGGAATCAAAACCCCTGTTGAGATCCCGGATATTTCAACCAAAGAAAAAGCCCAGGAGGTTATCGGACTGAATATTGCCGAAATGCATCAAACCAAAAGTGAAATGCTGACTAAGGTTGTTCCGGAATGGTTAGCCAAAGCGGCAGAAAGAGAAGCAAAAATGAATAAATAGCCAAATTACATCAGCTTCTGTAAAAGCCTTCCGGGTATTTGCCGGAAGGCTTTTGCGTTGATATCCATGCCAATACTCCGGGTAACGATTGATTGCTTACAACCGGTCAAGCAGTCCGAAACATTTCCGGAAGTCTTCTGTTATCCATGCCAAAATACTAATTTTGCGATCCAAAAACCATCCTTATGCTTTGCATTATCCGCCACGAAACCGATCCTTACTTTAACCTGGCCGCCGAAGAATACGTGCTCAAACACTTTGAACGCGACACTTTTATGCTCTGGCGCAACGAGCCGGCCATTATCGTCGGCAAGCATCAGAACACCCTGGCTGAAATCAATCAGGATTATGTCAAAGAAAACATGATTAAGGTCGTCAGACGATTATCGGGAGGCGGCGCGGTATTTCACGATCTGGGCAACCTGAACTTCACTTTTATCGCTTCAGGCGAGAACCATCAGCTTGTTGACTTCCGGAAGTTCACTCAACCCATTCTGGAAGTGCTGCAAAAGATCAGCATCGAAGCAAAATTCGAGGGACGCAACGATCTTACAATCGATGGAAGGAAATTCTCCGGAAACGCGGAACATGTATACAAAAACAGGGTATTGCACCATGGAACCCTGCTTTTCTCGGCTCAGATGGCCGACCTCTCCAGTGCGCTGAACGTTGATCCCGATAAATTTCAGGACAAAGCGGTGAAATCGGTCAGAAGCCGCGTAACCAACATCAGCGAGCACCTGAAAACCCCGCTCTCCGTACTTGAATTCAGGGATCTGATTCTTAATCATGTGATGGAAAGCACCCCCGGCGCTGAGCTTTACAGTTTTACGCAGGATGATATTTCCGCCATCGCCAGGCTCAGGGATGAAAAATATATTACCTGGGACTGGAATTTCGGTTATTCGCCGAAATACAATTTCCGTAAAACGGTAAAAACCAACGGCGGAAAACTCGAAGTCACGCTGGAAGTGGTGAACGGAACCATAGAAAAAGCCAGATTCTTCGGGGATTACTTCAATAAGCTTGACCCGGTCGATATTGAGCAGGCCCTCACCGGAACCCTGCATAACGAAACGGCCATCAGTGAGCGGCTGAAGGATTTTGAAATCTCAGATTACTTCCTGAAAATAAGCAGGGAGGAACTGATTACCTCACTTTTCTGAAAGCGCAATAAACGCTGAACATTAGCCGGGACTGATTGTTTAACTCAGGCTTAACATAAAAATCAATCAGGACTAATGGAAGCACAACAGGTATTTGACAGGCTCTGGGCCGACTATATTTCACAGAACCCGGCAGCCAAAAGAGTGTATGACCTCTTTACCGCCGAAGGCGAAACCGTTTACAACGATCATATCGCCTTCCGCACTTTCAACGATCCCCGCATCAACATCGAGGTCCTTTCACAGGAGTTTCTGAAAGTGGGTTATGAATACAAAGGCTCCTATAATTTTGAGCAGAAAAAGCTTAATGCCAGACATTTTGAGCACAAAACCTTCAAAGATGCCCCCCGCGTTTTTATCAGCGAATTGCGTACCGAAGAGTTTTCTCCGTTTCTGCAGGAGACGGTAAAAGGAATAATTGACGCTATCCCGTCAGGGATGACCGGAAAAAGTGAGTTGATTTATGCCGGTAACCTCTGGGGAACCCCTTCCTTCGAAGTATACGAAGCCCTTCGCAAGGAATCGGAGTATGCTGCATGGGTTTATGTATACGGATTCAGGGCCAATCATTTTACTGTAAGTATTAACGGGCTGAAAAAGTATGATACCATCCGCAAGGTAAACCAATTCCTGAAAGATAATGGATTTATCATCAACGCTTCGGGCGGCGAGGTAAAAGGCACCCCCGAAGAGTTGCTGGAACAGTCGAGCATTATGGCAGGCATTCTTCCGGTGAAATTTAAAGAAGGCACCTTTGAAATCCCCTCCTGCTATTATGAATTTGCCATGAGATACCCGGATTCGGACGGAAAACTTTATTCAGGGTTTATTGCAAAATCGGCGGATAAAATCTTCGAAAGCACCGACTTCTACAAGAAGTAATCGCTACCGCTGAATTAGTTTAAAGAATAAAATCCTGGTTGAAAAGCCGGGATTTTTATTTACAGGACATAAGAAGGATTATGCTTCCGGTTACTCAGGTCAGGATGAAACCATCGCCGGTTCATCATCTGAATTCATCAGCAAAAACAATCTCTGTCAGGGCATATTCGCCTGGCAACAAAGTTGCGCTGCTTTCTCCGTTTCAAAATAAGACGTTAAAAAATATGCAACTACATTCTGAAATAACCGGAACACCATAAAATTCATACTTTTGACGAGGAATACCAGGAATTTATCAAAATCCACCAGCAAACCCTAAAACCTGAAACATCAGCATGATCCCGGTTAACAAATGGAATGAACTAAGGTCCAGGCTTAAAGGCGATTTATTTACAGGCGACAGCATGCGCCTGCTGTATGCCACTGATGCTTCAGCCTACCGCGAACTGCCTGCCGGGGTCTGCAGGCCAAAAGACGAGGACGACCTCAGGTTGCTGATTGACTTTGCTGCAAAGATGAAGGTCCCCCTGATACCCAGAACTGCAGGCACCTCCCTGGCCGGGCAGGTGGTGGGCAGCGGGCTGGTGGTGGATGTTTCCAAATATATGACAGAGGTCATTGAACTGAACGTGGAAGAACACTGGGTCAGGGTTCAGCCCGGTGTAGTGCTTGATGAACTGAATAAGACTGTTGAACCTTACGGGCTGTTTTTCGGCCCTGAGACTTCCACCTCAAACCGCTGTATGATCGGGGGCATGGTCGGCAACAACTCCTGTGGCTCCCACTCCCTGGTCTATGGCAGCACCCGCGACCACACCCTTGAGATCAAAGCACTGCTCAGCGACGGCTCAGCAGCCACTTTCGGCCCCTTAAGCCCGGAAGCGTTTAACGAAAAGTGCGCGCTCGGCAATCTGGAAGGAAAGATATACCGCTCAATGCGCGACATCTTGTCGGATCCTGAGAATCAGCACGAGATCCGTTCGCAGTATCCTGACCCTCAGATTGAGAGAAGAAACACCGGCTATGCACTCGACCTGCTGCTCGAATCGGAGCCTTTCACCCCCGGCGCGCCAACCTTTAACTTCTGCCGGTTACTGGCCGGCTCGGAAGGCACCCTGGCATTCAGCACTGAAATCAAACTTAACCTGGTTCCGCTTCCGCCCAAAGAAAAAGCCCTGATCTGTATTCATTGCGACAAACTGGAAGACGCTTTTAAAGGCAACCTGGTCGCCCTCAGGCACAACCCGGTTGCAGTGGAACTGATCGATAACTACATCCTGGAGCGTACCAAAGACAACATTGAACAGCGCAAAAACCGGTTTTTTATTCAAGGAGAGCCTGCCGCTATCCTGGTGGTGGAACTGGCGCTTGAATCCCGCGAAGCCATTGACATCCTGGCAGCAGCGCTTGAAGCCGATATGCGGAAGGAAGGGTACGGGTATCATTTCCCGGTGGTTTACGGCAGTGATATCAATAAAGTGTGGGCCTTGCG
>CAZDBX010000145.1:0-3560 GCA_964503805.1 uncultured Lentimicrobium sp.
ACCACCGATGAACAGGGATATTATTCGATAGAAACAAGACACGCCGCCGATTCGCTGGCAGCATCATCGGTCGGATACCTTACCGGGGTAAAACCGGTCATCCGCAACCGCTTTCAGGAGATCAACTTTAATTTGCAGCCTGACCAGATCAGCCTGTCGGAGGTTGTGATCAAAGCCGGCGAGAACCCTGCCGAAATCCTGCTGCGCAAGGTCATAGAAAACAAACCGTTCAACGACAGGGAAAACCTTGATTACTACCAGTTTGAAGCATACACGAAAATTGGTTTTGATGCCAACAACCTGTCCGAAAAGTTTATGAACCGGAAGATATTAAAGCCATTCGCCTTCATCTTTGATTATATTGACACCTCTTCCTATACCGGCAAGGCTTACCTGCCCGTGTTTCTTTCCGAATCTCTTTCTGATGTTTATTACCGGAACACGCCCCGAACCCGGCGGGAAGTGATCAAGGCCTCGCGCGTATCGGGCATCGATAATGCCAGCATTTCGCAACTGCTGGGCGATATGATTCAGCAGGTGAACATCTATGACAACTACATTACCCTGTTTCAGAAGAATTTCGTCAGCCCGCTGGCCGGTACGGCCTTGTTTTCGTACAGGTATTATCTGGTTGACAGCGTCTACATTGACGGGCACTGGTGCTACAAAATGGCTTTCAAGCCCAGGCGGAAACAGGAATTTACCTTTCATGGCGACATCTGGATCCATGACAGCACCTTCGCGGTGAAACAGTTTGACATGCGCATCGCCGGAGATGCAAACATCAATTTCATCAACGACCTGGTGCTGTTCCAGGAATTCGAGCTGGTTGCCGGCCGGCACTGGATGCTGGCAAAAGACAAGCTGCTGGTGGATTTTAACATCACCCAAAGGGATTCGGCCCGCAACATCGGCTTCTTCGGATCGAAAACCACTTCGTACCGGGACTTTATGATAAACCAGCCCAGGGAAAAAGCGTTCTACAGTACCCCAACCACCATCATGGTCGACGAGACCGCCGGCACAAAAGACGATGCCTTCTGGGCTGATGCCCGCCACGAAGCGCTTACCCGGCGCGAGGATATGGTTTATCAGATGGTGGACACCCTGCGTTCGCTTCCTGTTTTTAAAACCTGGGTCGACATTGTACAGATGGTAACCACCGGCTATTACGTTCACGGGAATATGGAATGGGGACCGTACATGTCAACTTACAGCTACAATCAGCTTGAGGGCCACCGCTTCAGGCTCAGCGGCAGGACCAGCAACCACTTCAGCACAAAGCTGATGCTGGAGGGCTATACCGCTTACGGACTGGCGGATCAGCAAATCAAGTACAGCGGGGGATTTACCTATATGATTGGTAAAAATCCCCGACGTGTGGTGAGCGGCGCCGTCAAATACGATGTGGAACAGCTCGGGCAGAGCCAGAATGCTTTCCGTGAAGACTTCCTGCTGGCGTCTCTGTTCAGAAGGAACCCGGCCGACAAACTGTCAATGGTTCATCAGTATAAGGGGTATTACGAGCATGAATGGTTCACCGGATTGTCGAATACGTTTTCGTTCAGCCAGCGCAGCCTGTGGAGTTCAGGACGGGTTCCTTTCAGTATTCATTGCGACAACGGCGACTGCCTCAAACACACGGATGTGATCAGGACATCCGAGATCAGCATCAATACCCGCTTTGCCATGCATGAGAAAGTAGTGATGGGCGAGTTCGAACGTGTCAGTCTCGGCGGGAAATATCCTGTTCTTGAACTCAATTACACCTATGGCATCCCCGGCCTGTTCAGCGGAGATTTCGAATACCACCGGCTTCAGCTTTCCCTGCGTCACTGGTTCAACATTCTTTCATGGGGCTGGTCGAAATACAATATTGAAGCGGGAAAAATCTGGGGAAAAGTCCCCTATCCCCTGCTGAAAATACATCCGGGAAACGAGACCTATGTTTACGACGAGTCGGCGTTTAACCTGATGAACTATTATGAATTCATCAGCGACCAATATGTCAGTTTTTACTACACCCACCATTTTGTCGGTGCATTTTTCAATAAAATCCCTGTATTCCGTAAACTCAAATGGCGCGAGGTTGCCCAGGTAAAAGGGGTGATCGGCAATGTTACCAAAGAGAACCTTGCTTTCTCGGCCTTGCCGGCGGGGACCTACACCACCTGGAAACCTTACGTTGAGGCCGGCCTGGGCATCGAGAATATCTTTCGCATTTTCAGGGTGGATGCCGTGTGGAGACTTAGTTATTACGACCATACCGATATCAACAAGTTCGGCGTTATGGTATCCATGCAGTTTGATTTCTGAAATTACCTACTTTTGACGCACCATTTCATTTCCCTATGATCCTGAGAACCGAAAACCTGATAAAAAAATACCGCAGCAGAACTGTCGTCAATAATGTATCCGTGGAGGTAAGGCAGGGTGAGATTGTCGGGCTGCTCGGGCCCAACGGCGCGGGAAAAACCACATCCTTTTACATGATCGTGGGCCTGATCAAGCCATTTTCGGGGAAAGTGTTTCTGGAGGACACCGAAATCACCGACATGCCCATGTACAAACGCGCGCAACTGGGCATAGGATACCTTGCACAGGAAGCTTCTGTATTCAGGCATCTGAGTGTTGAGGACAACATTGCGGCCGTGCTCGAATTCACCTCACTGGGTAAATCCGAACAGAAAGAAAGGCTGGAATCCCTGATCTCGGAATTCGGGCTGAACCATGTAAGGAAAAGCCGCGGCATACAGCTTTCGGGAGGGGAACGCCGCCGCACCGAAATCGCACGCGCCCTGGCCGTAGACCCCAGGTTTATCCTGCTCGACGAACCCTTTGCAGGCGTTGATCCCATCGCGGTGGAAGACATTCAGCATATCGTTTCGAAGCTCAGGGAGAAAAACATCGGCATTCTGATTACCGACCATAATGTGCACGAGACCCTCTCCATTACCGACCGGGCGTACCTGCTGTTCGAAGGATCGGTGCTGAAATCGGGCTCGGCCGAAGAGCTGGCTGCCGACGAGCAGGTCAGGAATGTTTATCTCGGAAAGAATTTCGAATTAAGAAGGTAAAGCGGCCGTTACAAGCCCGAAAGCAGTTTCACGATCCGAAATGCCTGAAATTGCGCCAGGAAAGTTGCCGCTATACCGCGATCACGATGGTCCCGATAGCTAAAGGGATCGGGACACAAAATCCCACAATAAAAGCCTGTCATTAAAACATGCGACCCCGCCGGGGTCGAGGATTCTCCTTGCGATGTCCATTCTATACACATATGACCCCGCTGGGGTCGTAAACTTCAATCCGAACCAGGATCCCGACTCCGGAGGAGTCATATGTTTATAGAAATGATCCAACCATAGAACCCTACGGCCCCGGAGGGGTCGGATAAATCCCGGACATTGTATTTCCAGCGGATTCCGGGAATCCTTTTGCATTTGAACCTCTGAAAGAATTTTAAACGATGATAATTACAAAATCGTCTGAAATTGTTCTCTTAAAAACATGCGACCCCGCCGGGGTCGAGGATTCTCCTTGCGATGTCCATTCTATAC
>CAZDBX010000145.1:3660-7458 GCA_964503805.1 uncultured Lentimicrobium sp.
AGGAGTCATATGTTTATAGAAATGATCCAACCATAGAACCCTACGGCCCCGGAGGAGTCGGATAAATCCCTGGCATCGCATTTCCAGCGGATTCCGGGAATCTTCATGCATTTACACCTCTGATAGCATCTGACACTATGGGAATCGCAAATTCATCTGAAATTTTATCTTTTCAGACATACGACCCCGCCGGGGCCGATTAACCGCTTGAAATTTATCTGTATAGCAACAAATTGAGCGGCAGAGCCGCGCAACGTTGATAGTAAGAATTACACCCTACCATAATAAAGCCCCGGAGGGGCGCAATACAGTCTCATTTAACACCTGTTACATATTCAGGCATTCGTTCAAACGTTACCCTGCCTGTAGTGAATTTTCCTGTAAAAAAGTTGGTGTTATACGGAGTCCCGGTCGCTATCCGGATCGGGATGGTGCTTCTGTGGTAAAAAGCAACCTACCCTTCATAGAACAACCCCGATCAAGACCTTTCCAGGCCCTGAATCCTGCTGATCAGCCTGTTGATTTCCCCGGCTTTTGCGGACTTCCCGGTTTGCTCCATAAAGGCGCTTACCTCTGCCAGGCGCTCAATATCCACCTGTTCCGACTGTCCGGTATCCTCCAGGAAAAGATAAAAGTCATAGGCCTCCTCGCAGCCCTTCTCCAATGCCAGGCCTGCCATCGCGCGGGTGATATCCTCAACCGGATAGTTGTGGATAATGGATTCTATCTGACTTACCAGCTCATGATTGATCCTGGTGCTGGTATTGTTGAGCACGATAATGGTGTTGCGGCTCTCCGGGTAACGGTGGAAATTCGATCTGAACCCTTCCCAAACCCCGTTGTGATATACCACTTTCTCATCGTTGTATGTCCTCAGACGGAACCCGTAACCATAAGGAATTTCCTTTCCTGACAGCGCGCGTACCGGTGAAAAGGCTTCTTCAAGCAGTTCGTCGCTGAAGGGGAAACCCGAATAGAGCGCCTGATCCCAGATATAAAGGTCTTCAATGGTGGAACACACCCCTTTATCGCCCACCGGACCATTCGATTTTGTTTCCTGTATCCGCAGATAGCCGCTCCTTAGTGCCCTGAAACCGTCAATGTGCCTCTTTACTATGGTTGAATCGGCTGAACTGTACACGTAGGTATTTTTCATCCCCAGGGGAACAAACACCCTGCGCTGCAGAAACTCATTCAGGCTCATCCCTGTAATCCGCTCCACCAGCGCGGCAAGCACCACGTAACCGGTATTGGAATAATCATACCTGCTGCCCGGCTTAAAAAATGCCGGCAACCTGTACCGTTCAAGCATGGCAATTACATCTTCGCTGTCGGGCGGGTAATCTTTACTCCAGTATTTATCGATCAGGTACATGTAGTTGGGCAGTCCGCCGGTGTGGTGCAGCAGGTGACTGATGCGCACACCCGGATAAGGCAGTTCGGGGATATAATCCACCACCTTGTCATCGAAATCAAGCCGGCCGTCGGATTTGAGCAGCATTACCGCGGCGGCGGTAAACTGCTTGCTGACGGACGCCAGCTGATAAACGGATGCCGCTGTGACCGGCTCCTTCCGCAGCGGGTCGGCATAGCCCGAAGCGCGCTCAAATACCTTGTAACCATTGATGGCTACCAGCACATTTCCGTTAAAACCTTTAACCGATGTGTAAACGTTGAGGAGGGAATCCAGCCGCCGGATCCTGTCGGCAGATAGTATTTTATTCAGCTCCAGCTCTTCCTGACTTGTCAATATTTCCGATTCGTCGAAGCTCGTTCCTGAAGTGAGACTGTCGTTTCCTGCAAAAAACAGGGTGAACATCAGAGTCAGAATCAGCCGGGGCAGATGTTTCATGCGCATTAATTTCGTTTAGTCGTTAGTCGGGAAGGCAGATCCGCAAAAATAAATTTATTTTTTTAAAATCAACATTTTTTTAGTTTTTTTCACCCTCCGTAAACAGGGAAATCATGACATACATCACGATGATCAGCGGAATCCCTCCGAAGCGGAAAAACACCAGCAACAACAGGCTGAGCAGTAAAAAAAGATACCTGGTCTTGTTTTGAGAAACCCCGAATCCCTTGCTGAACTTCAATGCAAACATGGGAATATCCGACACCAGCAGCCAGCAGCTCAGGGGAATCAGCAGCAGCTGAACCCACAGATTGCCGGCTAACGAAGAAATAATTCCGGCATCAAACAAGGGGGTTTTGCCGGCAATCAGCGACAGGGACACGATAAAAATCGCATTGGCCGGGGTAGGCAGGCCCCGGAACGAATCCGTCTGCCGGTTGTCGAGGTTGAAAAAGGCCAGGCGGTAGGCCGAAAATGCGCCGATCAGCAATGCAAAATATGGGATCAGGCCCGCAAATCCTTCCGCTTGCTCCAGTCCCGGGTTGTTCCGCAGAAGCATAAAAAGGAATAAAGCCGGCACCAGCCCGAACGAAATCGCATCCGCCAGGGAATCCAGCTCCTTGCCGATGGCTGACTTCACCTTCAGCAAACGGGCCAGGAAGCCGTCGAAGAAATCAAAAATGGCCGCCAGCCCAACCAGCATGGCAGCGATCAGGTTTTCACCCGACAGCACCATAATCACGGATACTGATCCGCTCAGGAGGTTCAGCAGGGTCACCATATTGGGGATCTGCGACAAAACAGGATTTTTGGTTTTCAATGCGGTTGATTTTTTTCAAATTTAAGCCATTGAATCCCTCGTTCATACCATCTTTACCGTTTTTCTTTCAACTGCATGATGTTCATAAAATCTGACAGATCGACTCAGGAAAAGGTAACTGCCTGAATAATAGCATCAAAATCTGCTGCCGCAAAATTTCCCCTGACAATTAAGGGGTCGGATGGACAGCAAGGATTCTTTGATATAGTGAAAAAAATAAACCAACAAAACTCAGTCCCGATCGTTCCGGCAGCCATCAGCATTAACGTACCGGCAAAAACTCAGCACAGAATTAACCGAACAGCCTTTTTCACGCTTCAGTTGATTAACTTTTTATCCATTTTACTGTTATAGCCTTTAACAATGTCCCTGAACGGGATGTATCCAAAATAAAACCGGAAAAGGAATATGGAAAATAAGAAATTGGTTGAATCTCTGGGATTTGTAATCAAAAAAGAAAAGGTTGCCAGCCTGGCTTCCGATTACAGGTTTAACGAACTGATACTGGAAGACCTGGATCCGTATCCGGGGTTTTATGATCATTATCATATTCCCGTCAACGAAAAGGAGCAAAAACCCAGGTCTGTTTTTGCGGTAATGAAGACCAGGGGGCTGGACGAAATGGATGATTTTATCCGCACCACCGTGCAGATCAAAAAAGCTTCAGGGCTGAGGTTCGACGCGGTAATGGGATGGCTGGAGTATCAGAACAGCACCACGGGCTGTATCCGCATCAATATGGAAGATTACGCGGAGCTGCCGTCGATCATCGAGCATTACAGCAAGAGCGGCATCGACTTTCTGGCCAACAGGGTTGTAAAGCCTTACATCAGCCTGATAACCGTCAGAAAATACATGATTCTTGAAGAAACCGCCCCCCGCATTTACCATGACACGGAAATGGCCGATACCTATTACATCATGGTTGACAAGTACTTACCCTGGCCGAAATTTGAAGAGATCAGCATTTCGATCCGCAACAACTGGGACCATAAGGTTTACGACGCCGCCCAGGCCGGAATCTATTGCAGGAAAGGGGTGATAGAGATGGTCCGCATCTTCGACCGGAAAGCTTCCGTAACCCGACTGGAGTACCTGAGGGAAAAATATGACATTGAACTGAACC
>CAZDBX010000145.1:7468-7997 GCA_964503805.1 uncultured Lentimicrobium sp.
GAGTCATGACTATACAGGAGTTCAGCAATCTTCCGGTCCAGGAACAGGTATCTGTGGTGCTTTCGAACGGAACGGAATTGCTTGACCGCATTTATGTTTATTATGTGGTAAGACTCTATTATATCGGTGATTTGTATGTTGAAATCTGGTATCAGCAGTTATCCAACCGCATCGACAAGGTTCAGGTGGTTGAGATTGATGATGTGATCCACCTTTACGAGAGTCAGATTAATATTTCGGATCTGTTCCGGCAGGAATAAGGGCCGGGAAGCAGACCGGCAGGTCGTATCCCGCGCAAAGGCGCCACGACGCAAGGATTATGTTGTATCTCCCTTAATTCCCGACTTCCCGACAGGGCCCGGCTGTAACAATACACGAACCGACCTGACAAGTTTTCTTCCAACTTGTCAGGTCTTCTTTCTAATGATTTTCCAATCAATGCTTAGCGATGTCAGCACAAACGGTTGGCTACTATCTTTTTATCCGCTCAGGCCGCGGGGCCTCGCTTTCGCAACGCGACTGCCTAAAC
>CAZDBX010000146.1:0-2720 GCA_964503805.1 uncultured Lentimicrobium sp.
GAATTCCATTACGGGTTGCTTGCTTCCATTCCGATTTGAGCTTGACCTGACAAATCTTCTTTCCGACTTGTAAGGTCTTCTTTTTCCCGTTCAGCCCCTCAGCGTCCTTTGCGTCTTCTCCGCGACCTTTACGGTAAAAAAACCGCAGAGAACGCTGAGGTTTTTCGCAGAGGACCGCAGAGGCAATACTGAGCCAACATTTCCTTGAATCCTTGAATTCTTGAATCTTTGAATCTTTGAATCTTTGAACCGACCGAAGGGAGCTCAGCGAAGCTAATTCTTGAATATAACTTAAGCACCCGAACACCCGAACACCTGAACACCCAAACACCTGAACACCTGCGCACTTCCCAAGGGTAGTATTTATACTTATTTTACAATTGCAGGAGTACAATCTGGCAATATGCGTCGTACTTTTACCTGTCAATTTATTAATATCAGTGCCAGCAACTGTTTAAATCTATGAAAAGCACCATTATCGATACCGGTGAAAAGTTTATCCTGAATCATGAAGGAATGGAGTCCTACCTGGCTTATCGTCGCCGGGGAGAGGTGCTGGATTTTTACAGCGCTTATGTGCCGGGCTCGCTCAGGGGTAAAGGGCTCGCTTCCGATCTGATCCTTCACGGTATGCACTATGCGGTTTTGAATGGTTTGCGTGTGAGGCCTTCCCATCCGGCAGTGCTCCGCTTTCTGGAAATTAACCGCGAATGGGAGTATCTAACCGTTTACAGCCTCAATTAACCACATTGACCGCTTTTTCTTTGATCAGTCATCCAAGGGGTGGCTGATTTTTTTATGCACTAAAATGAGCCGCTTTTATTGATACCCTGCTTTATAATACGTTGATATTCAAGATTTATAGGTGACAGTAGGGCAGGTATCAACGTTATCTGTCATTTCGAAAACAATCGGACATCAGGCTTTAACCTTAAATTTTATTTTGATATTTCATATTATAGCCTTAATTTTGGCGATAAAATTTTAGGATATAACCTGATGGACATTTCAAAACAAAGACTAATTATTGAACAAGCTGATAGAAAACTGGCTTTGTTCAGACCTTTGAGTTCAATTTCAATACCCCCCAAGGGTTGGATACATACAATACGAATCGCTTTAAAAATGTCATTGAGACAATTAGGGAATCGCTTAGGAATATCTCCTCAAAGTGTAAAAGAAATTGAGGAACGTGAGGCTAATGGTTCAATTACACTAAAAGGCCTGAAAGAAGTTGGGGCGGTACTTGATATGAAACTTGTTTATGGGTTCATACCAAAAGGACAAAGTATTGAAGAAATGATTGAGAAAAGAGCTTTAGAAATTGCAAAGGATATTGTAATGCGAACTTCACACACTATGCAACTTGAGGATCAGGAGAATACAAAAGTACGTTTGGAAAAAGCAATAAAAAATAGAGCTGAAGAAATCAAAACAAAAATGCCAAAGTATTTATGGGATTAGAAATAGAATATATTGAAGGACAAACACCCTTAGATGAAGATGAGAAAGAGGGGTTATTGATAAAATCAATCACCACCCGGAGTGAATTAGACGAATTCGAACAATTAAATATTGAAAAAGCTATTCAGTGGACTATTGGAAAAAAATGGAAATCTGAGTATATCCTTTCCGAAGTTTTTGTAAAGGAACTTCATAACAGAATGTTCAATGAAGTCTGGTCGTGGGCAGGTAATTATAGAAAGACAAACAAAAATATTGGAGTTGATAAGCATCAAATTGGAATTTCATTAAAACAATTATTGGATGATAGTCTATATTGGTTGGAGAATAAAATATATCATGAAGACGAATTTGCAATAAGATTCAAACATAGAATTGTTAACATTCATTGCTTCCCAAACGGTAATGGCAGACATTCAAGATTAATTGCAGATATCATTATCAGCCAATTATTCGGGAAACCGATATTTACCTGGAACAGCACAAATCTAAATAAAAAAGGAGAAGCGAGATCAAACTATCTGACTGCTATAAGGCAGGCGGATTTTGGTGATATTAAGCCTTTGATTAAATTTGCCAGAACATAAAAAGCGGCAGGTAAAAAAGGCGTTTGGCGCAATGGTTGGTTTACTGGTTGAATCCAAAACTTTTGCTCTCTTCCAGGTCTGTGGTATATTGACGGTTTTGAAATGCCGCGACAGTTCCAGGCGCCGGCACGGAAAAGTTACCGGTTCCGGAACACCTCATTCTCCTCAGGTTTTTCCATGATAAAACCTGCCCGCTTATCAGGGAATAACCTTGCGTAAAAATATCCTCTGCCATACTTCATTCACAGGCTGATGTTCTGTTTCCCCTTTCAAAACCAATTGATTGGTTAATTGTTAATCTGAGGAAAACATCCAAACATGGGCTTTGCGGGCAAGGCGGTGTTTACAGTTGCCTTATATCCGTCTTTGAGATCCGTGTTTGTTTCAGGGGGAACTTAAATAATTGAAATATGGCTCTTTTGAAGCATACCTGAAACGGTTGTATGCCTGAATCAGTGGTTTGATTATCTTTGTCTTATGCCGGCGAAAGTAAAAGTGCGTATGCGTCCCCGTGGCCTTCAGCTGAAGGTGGCCCTGGGTTTTACCGTTGCTTTTCTTGCAGTTGCTGCGGCCGGATATCTCGTAAGGGAGAATTCCCGTACCCTCGGCGATACGGTGGCCTCGCTGTCGCAACCCGACCGGGAACTGAACAAACTCAGGGATTTGCTT
>CAZDBX010000146.1:2730-7936 GCA_964503805.1 uncultured Lentimicrobium sp.
AACAACATCCGGATTTATGCCCTGACCAATGATCCCCAGTCTTTCGGGATTTATAACGACCTTATCGCCTCGGTCGAAGTGAAGCTGGATTCATTGAAGCTGGAAGCCGGAAATGATTATTCCAGGTTGATCCGTCTCGACAGCGTTTCGAGGCTGCTGGAGCAGCGGAGCGAGATGATCGCCGCTTATCTCGATGTAAAAAGCCGGAGGGAGAAGTTTGATTTTGCCGGTGAGGCCTATACACGCATCAGGTCAGTGACGCCCGATACCATCCCCAGGCAGCTCCGTACCTCAACCACGGTGGTTACGGTTTTCGATACCATTCCCGTGGCACCTCAGGTAAGTACCCCCAAAACAGAGGATACCCGTGGTTTTTTCAACAAGGTAAAAAAGCTCTTCGCAAAGAAACAGCAGGAGGAAATTATCGAACAACAAACGCAGCCGGCCTTGCTTTCAACCACCCGCATGATTACGGATACGGCGGTTTACCGGCACGACGATTCAGCTTTATACAGCAATGTAAGACAGGTATTGTCGGCGGTGAAGCGGCGTGAACTTCAGGCATACAACCAGCTGAAAGAGCAGGAACTGAATATGCTCCGGAACAGCTCCCTGATCATCGACCAGGTGATGACCATATTCAAACAGCTCGAACACCAGCAGTTGCGGCTGGCCGAGAAGCGTAAGAAAGAAGCGGAGGCCGCGGCTTCCCGTTCCATCATGATAATCCGGGGGGTGGCCATTCTGTCGCTGCTGCTGATTCTTGTTTTCGTTTACCTTATTTTCCAGGGTCTCCACCGGGGCAACAGGTACCGGCGCGAACTGATCAGTGCCAGCCGGCAGTCGCAGGACCTGGCCAGGATAAAGGAAGAATTTCTGGCCAATATGAGCCACGAGATCAGAACCCCGCTCAGTACCATCATCGGTTTCTCGGATCAGCTGATCCATACGCCCCTTAATAAAGTGCAGCAGGAATACCTTGGCGCGGTGAGACGTTCGTCGCGTCACCTCCTCGAAACTGTCAACGATATCCTGGACCTCAGCCGCATAGGCGCGGGTAAACTGCAACTTGAACAAATCCCTTTCCGCCTGAGCGATGTACTTGAAGATGTGATACAGACATTCAGAATTACGGCCCTGGAGAAAGGTCTTGAGTTTGAAGCGGTCTGCAACAAAGGCAGCAACATAGTGCTTGAAGGTGATCCTTTGCGGCTCAGGCAGATTATGTATAACCTGATGAGCAACGCGGTGAAATTTACCTCGAAAGGGTCGGTAACAGTGCTGTGCAACATCGAGTGCAGCGCCGGTGTGTGTGAGGCCATCGTGGAGGTTCATGACACAGGGATCGGAATTCCGGAGGAGGATATCGATAATATTTTCGGTGATTTCAGACAGGCAGAGTCCTCGCTGGCAAGGCAATATGGCGGCTCCGGCCTCGGCCTTGCCATCAGCCGCCGTCTGGCGCGCCTGCAGGGTGGGGATATCACCGTGGTAAGCACGCCGCATAAAGGCTCGGTATTTACCGTGCGCATTCCCTATCCGCTTTCAGACCGCGAACCGGAGAAACCGGCCTCTGTGGCATTGAATGTAGAGGTGGAACTGTCGGACCGCCGGATGCTGCTGGTCGACGATGATGTATTCAATATTTTGCTGGCCAGGATTATCGCGGAAAACCATGGAATGATTGTGGAAGTGGCTTCAGACGGCAGGCAGGCGATGGATATTCTTACCAGCCGCCGTTTCGATATCATCATGACGGATGTTCAGATGCCGGAAGTCAGTGGTATCGAACTGGTCAGGCACATACGGGCCCACGAAGACCCTGAAGTTTCACTGGTGCCGGTGATTGCATTTACGGCCGGGAAGGTTGCCCGTTATGATCCGGGGTACATGGAGGCAGGCTTTAACGAGGTGCTTCAGAAACCCTTCAGTGAACATGATCTTTTGTCGCGGGTGGCATTTTATCTCTCAAATACCATTCCTAAACCGCAGCCGGGTGAACCGGATGAGGTGGTTTCCGGACGGCTCTATGACCTCCGTCAGGCTGAAACCTTCGCTTCGGGAAAGCCTGAACAGCTTGCCAGCATCATCCGCTCTTTTGTGCATACCTCGCATGCCGCGGTGCAGGAATTGTGGAACCTAAGTGAAACAGGTAATTTTGAGGGGATCAGGTTGTTGGCGCACAAGCTGCTTACCAGCTACGGGCATATGGGGGTGTCGCAGGCATTGCAGGTGCTGGAGCAACTCGAAAATGCCGGAAACGGGGAAATCAATGAAGAATCGGTGAAAGCGCTGCTGCGGAAAATAACAGCCATCAACAACCGGCTGCATCCCCTCCTCGAATCTGAATTGCTTCGCCTGTCAGGCAGTAAGGCGGAAATTGAGTAATCGCAGAACAGAATCAAAATAGAAATATCCGAAGTCGTGAGTGTATATTATTGAAATGATATAAATCTAACCAGTGAAAGCATTTGACACGAAGGAGATCGTAAAATTGTAATTTGCCTTAATAAACATGCGACCCCGCCGGGGTCGGGGTTTCTGTTAGCACTTTCCATTCTATACACATCTGACCCCGCTGGGGTCATAAACCTCAATCCAAACCCGGAAACTGACTCCGGAGGAGTCACAGGTTTATAGAAAATGACCGGCATCGCGAAACCCGGCCCGGAGGGGTCGGATAAAATTGTGGGATTATCCATTCATTTTACACACAACCCCGCTGGGGTGATAAACCTCAATCTGAACTGAGATTCTGACTCCGGAGGAGTCGCAGGTGTATTGAAAATGACCATCATTGCGAAACCCGGCCCGGAGGGTTCGGATAAAATTGTGGGATTATCCATTCATTGCACACAAAACCCCGCTGGGGTGATAAACCTCAATTCGAACTGAGATTCTGACTCCGGAGGAGTCACATGTGTATAGAAAAATTATCGTGATAGAAAACCGCGACCCCGGAGGGGTCGGATATAAATTCCTGGCGTTTTTTTTCTCTTCGAAACCGGATTGCTTCGCCTGTCAGGCAGTAAGGCGGAAATTGAATAACCACAAACCGGTCTTAAAACCTGATCGAAGGATATTGCCTGCTACTCAACGGGGCTGCTGGTAAAAATATATCATTAATAGGATAGCTCTGAAAATAGAAATCTTTATAATTGCAATACTCCGTTGAGAATTTTTAATGGATTGACTTGCAGCTGGTTATGAAAACTTGTTTAATGATAAAAAAATATTCAAAATCAAGTTATTGCGTCTTTGCAGCCTGCCCCGCTGTGGCGGGGCCCTTGCGCGATTCTTAAATTTAACGGACTATTGTAATTGTTAATCATCCTTCAATATCGTAAAGTTTCATCTTGTTATACAGCGTTTTTCTGTCGATATTCAACAATTGGGCTGCCTTGGTTTTGTTATAATGCACCTGCTTTAATACACTGATGATGGTTGATTTTTCCTGGGCCTCGGCCATGGACTTCAAATCTGTAGTCGGGGGGCGGGAGCCCGCGACCGGCGGGTGCGTATCGCCCGGTGAAGGAATTTCGGGCGGGAGGTCCGCCCTTGTAATCATGCCGGAAGTGGCGAGCAGAACCGCCCGCTTTATTACATTTTTCAATTCACGGATGTTCCCGGGCCAGGGATATTTCAGAATGGTTTCAATGACATCCTTTTCAAATCCGATGATGTTTTTGTTAAGCTCGAGGTTGGCGTTTTCAAGAAAGTATCCGGCAAAATGGATGATATCTTCTCCCCGGTTCCGGAGTGGAGGAATATTGATCTTGAATTCATTGAGCCGGTGAAACAGGTCTTCCCTGAAGATTCCCCTTTGCACAGCTGCAGCCAGGTCGTCGTTTGTGGCAACGATGATCCTGACATCCACTTCCACATCCCTGGTGCCGCCCAGCTTCCGTACTTTCCGCTCCTGTGTGGCCCTGAGCAGCTTGATCTGGTTTTCATACGACAGATTGCCGATCTCATCCAGAAAAAGCGTGCCCCCGTTTGCCTGCTGAAACTGCCCTTCCTTGTCCGCATGGGCGTCGGTAAACGAGCCCCTGGTGTGGCCAAACAACTCACTGGCCGCCAGCTCATTGGTTAATGCGCCGCAGTCCACCGCGATAAACGGTTTGCTGCTGCGCTGGCTTTTCATGTGGATCATCCTGGCCACATACTCTTTCCCGGTGCCACTTTCGCCCTGGATAATCACCGACATATCGGTAGGGGCGATCAGGGAAATATACTGTTCCACCAACATCGCCGGCTGACTGGTGCCCCTG
This sequence comes from uncultured Lentimicrobium sp., assembly GCA_964503805.1. Lineage (GTDB taxonomy): Bacteria > Bacteroidota > Bacteroidia > Bacteroidales > Lentimicrobiaceae > Lentimicrobium. The sequence goes on from CAZDBX010000146.1 coordinate 7,002, forward strand.
AGGTAACTCAGGTTGCCGGGCAGCGGCTCCGACCTGATGCCTGATTCGTTTTTTTTCTCCTGCTTCTGTTTGCTGATGGCTTTATTTACCGTCAGTAAAAGCTCGTCGGGATTCACCGGCTTCGTGATGTAATCAAAAGCGCCGGATTTAATGGCGGTAACAGCTGAACGGATATCTCCGTAACGGGTCATCAGAACGACCGGAACACCATGTTGTATCTTCTTGAGCTCCGCAATCAGCGTGATTCCGTCAATGTCAGGCAGACGGAAATCAGTGAGAACAATATCGAAATGACTTTCCCTTGACGCCTTTATGGCACTGCCCGCCGTGAAAACTTCCTTTACCTCAAACCCTTTATTCCCAAGATAAGACTTGAGCATAAGGCAGAAGGTAGGATCATCGTCAACGATAAGGACTTTATACATTACAGGTCGGAAATAATCAGGCGAAAAACAAATTAAACAGCTAAGATACTAAAAAGTTGGGCAAATTCTCATATCTGCCTGAATTATTGATTGCTAGAAGGTCGTGTATTAATACGTTAGTGGTTGAAAGCCGGATATGTATGCAGATTCAGGCAATTTCGTTAATTGTTGTGTCTGAAAAAGAAAAAAGTAAAGTCCCGTTGGTGATAATTCTATCAGTAGTTCAGCGCACCATAATCTTTGAAGTTGATTTGACCTGTGGAAATTCATCTGTTTTTCAATTCTCCAGGCAGTTTTTACAAGTAAAAGTCCAATTTTCTTATGCTGATGTTGGTTGTCCGGAAGTCCGGATTTGAGCGTCAGATTTCCGCTGAAAAGTCAGAAAATTCTGCTTGCATTACTCCGGGCTTCAGCCCGGGAGAAAGCAGAATCCCGAACCAACCGGCTTTAGCCGGGAAAAGCCGGGAAAAGTCAGGCCATGGGACTTTTTGGGCTGAAGCCCCGGCGTTT
>CAZDBX010000147.1:0-7816 GCA_964503805.1 uncultured Lentimicrobium sp.
ACTCAGGGAAACCATATTTTGATAATGAGGTAATTGAAAAAGCGGCTTCCAGGATCAAAGGTCACAGTTATAAGAGTCAGGCAGCCTTTAATTATGGCGCTTCGTTGAACCAGGCAAGGATGATCAACATAGACCAGTTGCATGCCTTGAACTTCACCGGAAATGGAATAACCATCGGGGTGATTGATGCAGGTTACAACAGTGTGGATGTGATGCAGGCTTTCGACAGTTTGCGTATACACGGCCAGATTCTTGGTACGCGCGATTTTGTTCAGCCGGGTAATAATGTCTATCATACAGGTATCAGTACCCATGGTACGATGGTATTGTCAACCATGGGTGGCAACCTTCCGGGACAACTGATCGGAACCGCTCCGAAAGCTTCATACTGGCTGTTGCGCTCGGAAGATGCCGTTTCGGAATATATCATGGAGGAGTATTATTGGGTTAATGCCGCTGAATTTGCTGATTCTGTCGGTGTTGATATTATCAATTCATCGCTGGGTTACAGCACTTTCGACAATCCCGCCGAGAATCACACATACAGTGATATGGACGGAAATACAACAGTGGTAACGATTGGCGCGGATATGGCCGCTGCGAAAGGAATACTGGTGGTGAACAGCGCCGGTAATTCCGGTGGCAATGCATGGCAGTATATCACAGCCCCAGCTGACGGAGACAGTGTACTGACTGTTGGCGCGGTGGACCCGGCCGGTGTATATGCCTATTTCAGTTCCAAAGGTCCTACCGCCGACGGAAGAATAAAGCCGGATGTTACAGCCCAGGGGCAACAGACAATTGTTGCCACGATCCCATCAGGAGTGGCAGGAGGAAGCGGAACATCTTTCTCTTCACCCATTATCGCAGGTGCAGCGGCTTGTTTGTGGCAGGCCAACCCAACATTCACCAACATGGAACTGATCAATGCAATCAGGATGAGCGCTTCTCAATCATCAGCTCCCGACAACCTCAAAGGCTGGGGAATTCCTGATTTTGTTCAGGCAAACTCGCTCCTTACACAATCTGTAATCCATGAGCAAAAGGCCTTTCATGAACTTAAGACCTTTCCCAATCCTTTCACCTCACGCATAAGTCTGGAAGTAACCGCCAATTACCCGATTGTTCTCGATATCAGACTGATCAATTCAAACGGCAAAGTTGTGAGCAGTCTGATCGGCGTTGAGATCGCGAAGGGTAAAAATATGGTCGCTATAAATAACCTTGACAGTTTTCCATCCGGAATTTACATGCTTCAGGTGTCAGATGGTTATGCCGTTACTACCAAAAAGGTCATAAAATAGCGCGAAAAATTTTCTGATAGTTTTTCCCGATCCGGTTTATACCGGATTTTTTATATTCTTACTGAGGCAGTTAAATCAGTTTTTGTCTGCCGATATCCCGTTCAGAGTTCCATAAAAAATGACGCATGTATTCGTGATCGCTTAAATCGGATCTAACCGGAGATAAAGTGCAGGGGAGTGAGGCAACTTTTTCAGGCAGCATTCAGGCATTGTTTTAATGTATGATTATCCGGCCTCATCTGCTCCGGAAATTTTTTGAAGAAAATATAGTTGGTCTGAGATCTGAAAACATCAGGTATAAGCGCAGATAAGGCATATTTATATTACCTGTCTTTTCCATAATCAAAGGGGTGTTGAAATAGTTACAGATGTTAATCAAAGTGCCGAATTACGGTAATAATACATATGTAAATCCCTGAAGTACATTTGTAAAATGATTTAATTGAATAGGAATCAAATCTATAAACAAATAGCTTACAAAATTTAAAATTTACTCTATACTGCACATCAATTAAGTATTACAAATGTAAACTTCTGTCTGATTTGGTTCTGAAAAAGCAGTTCAATTACTTCTGACATGTTAAATAGCTTATAATAAATAACATAAGTCTGATTATCTCCATTTAAATATTCTAAAAGTTACAATGATAAGTATGATACAGATGTAAACTACACTAAACAAATTCCTATATTGCGGGTTTGTTTACTAATGTACTTTATTACAAATGTTAACACAAAATGTTTATGAAAAAATGCATAACAATTGTAAATGAAGGAAAATCTGATGAAATATTATTAAATTGGGTTTAAATAACATGATACCAGTAATATAACAAAGATATATAAAGTATAAATACAGAAATCAAATACATTTTACCTAATATAGTAACATGAGTTACAATTAGTATAATACATTATTAAACAATAATATAATATAGATTATCTACTTTGAACTTCAGAAATTTCTGAATTAATCAGAATTTACAAAATTAACATTCGGAATATTTGAATAATTGTCCGGAAGGTTTAAATTTGTAATTTCTAAACAGTGGATAAATATGAACAACAGGATATCCATGGTGCTGAAGGCAAAAAATATCAGCCCGGCCCAATTGGCAGACGATCTGGGCGTACAGCGTTCCGGCATTTCTCATATATTGAACGGTCGGAATAAACCGAGTCTTGATTTCATCCAGAAGCTGATCCGTTTATATCCTGATATCAGTATGCAATGGTTACTGTTTGGTGAGGGTCCTATGATGAACCCATATCCTGACCGGGAGGCAGAGCCGGCTAAAAAAGATTATGAGGTAATTCAAAAGCCTAAACCCCGTTTGATGGAGTTATTTGTGGATGAGAATACGGATGAGGAGAAATATTCAACGCAGCAGAAGGAAAAAGAACCCGGACCTCACATACAATCTACTGAAAAACAGTCTGATGAACCGGGTTTAAAGGGCCAGGAAAATATAGCGCCTCAGCGAGAAAACAGCAATGGACCGGATTCGAAGGAAATTGAACCGGATAAACCCGGCGTAAAAATACCGGAGATGCCATCCGGAATGAATTTGGGAGCCCCTATTGAGGAAATAGTACAAAAAGTGACAGGTCAGCAGGTTAGTGACCGGAAGCTTGTAAAAATCGTAATGTTTTACTCAGACAAAACCTTTGCTGAATATTTACCTGAAATATAAGGGATTCAGATACGTTCCAACGCTGAAAAGAAGAACGCGGCCTCGATGGCGGCATTTTCATCACTGTCAGATCCGTGAACCGCGTTTTTCTGAACAGAAATACCAAAAAGTTTTCTTATTGTTCCTTCAGCAGCATCGGCAGGATTGGTAGAGCCGATCAGTTTGCGGTAATCGTCCACGGCATTCTCCTTTTCTAGTATAGCAGCCAAAACCGGTCCTGATGACATGAATGTCACGAGATCGTTATAGAAAGGCCTTTCTTTGTGAATTGCGTAAAACTCACCGGCTTGCTCATAGCTGAGTTTGACCAGTTTTATTGCCTTTATGCGGAAACCGCCCTGTAAGATCATATCAAGGATTTTACCCGCATGTTTATTTTCATAAGCTGCCGGTTTAATCATGGTAAAAGTGAAAGTGCCTGCCATAACAAAAAGTTGGATTGATTTCAGGTAAATGTACGATAATTGATTGGTTGCCCTATTAACAATATTTATATTTTTGTGTTCGATAAAATTGAAATTATTTAAAAAACCTGCTTTGTATAAGTTTAACAGCGAGATATTTTCAGGGGTAAAAAAGCTATTGGAAACCGATGGCGAAATTGTAATCACAACGCATTACAATCCTGACGGCGATGCGCTCGGCTCATCACTTGCTTTGGGCAGGTACCTGAAAAAGAAGGGTAAAAAGGTAAGCATTATTGTTCCAAATGATTTTCCTGACTTTCTGAGGTGGATGCCGGGTCAGGAGGACGCCATCATCTATTTCCATCATTCGCATAGGGCGGATGCCCTGCTTGCAGATGCATCAGTGATATTTTGCCTTGATTACAATGCCATCCCGAGGGTAAACCTGTTCAAGGAACAGTTGTTTGCGGCCAGCGGTAAAAAGATTCTGATCGATCACCATATTCAGCCTGAAGATCATTTTGATTATATGCTCTCGGTTGTTGAAACATCTTCGACTGCCGAACTTGTTTATGATTTTATCAGGGCCATGGGTGATGAACATCTGATTGATGTGGAGACCGGGGTTTGTCTTTATGTCGGATTGATGACAGACACAGGTTCATTCAGTTATTCATGCAATTATCCGCATACCTACGAAGTATTGGCTGAACTGGTACGGCGGGGTATTGACACAGAGCAGATTCACAGGCTTGTTTATGATACGTATTCCGAAAACCGCATGCGCCTGCTTGGATTTTGTCTGAGCGAACGGATGACCGTGCTGCCGGAGTATGCTACTGCCTACATCTGGTTAAGCAAGCCTGATATGGAACGGTTTCATTTTCAACCGGGTGATTCTGAAGGCGTTGTGAACTATGCTTTGTCCATCAAAGGCATCAGTTTTGCTGCCTTTTTTACAGAGAAATCCGACAGGGTCAGAATTTCATTCAGGTCAAAAGGAAACTTCTCAGTGAATTCCTTTGCCAGGGAGCACTTTGAAGGAGGAGGGCACCGGAATGCTTCCGGGGGGGATTCATTTCTTTCACTTACTGATACCGTTGAAAAATTTTCCGGCCTTTTGCCCCGTTATAGGGAGGAACTGAACCAGGCCGCAAGTCAGAGCGCCATATTAAAATTGTAAGCTGAAATTTAATTCTAAGTCTATGAAACCGGGATTCTTGTTTCCCTTCATAATCTTGTTGGTTATTGCATGCCAATCAGGTAAACAGCGCGATAACAAGCGGGAAATCGATCCGAAGCTGGTGGAAGAACCATTGCTTCACGCCAACAGGCAGGCGATAAAAGCAGAAGAAGAGCAGATTGCGGGTTTTATCAGTCGATACAAATGGACGATGGAAGAAACCGGGACCGGACTCCGCTATTCGATCTATCATCACGGCAAAGGCCCGATGGCAGAAACCGGGAAAATTGCTGTGCTGAGGTATTCTGTCAGGTTGATTACGGGCGATGAAATATACAATTCAGACAGGGATGGCCTGAAAGAATTTATGATTGGCCGTGGGGGTGTTGAGAGCGGACTTGAAGAGGGAATTTTATTGCTGAGGGTCGGCGACAAAGCGAAATTTATCATACCTTCGCACCTCGGTTTCGGGCTGTTGGGCGATCAGAACAAAGTACCGCCAAAATCAACCCTGATCTATGATCTTGAACTGGTATCGCTTCATTAAATTTTAACGCTCAAATATTAAATTCAGAACAAATGAATAACAGAAAACTTGGTTTGGTGCTGCTTGCCATCGGCATGTCAGCCGTTTTTTTTGCCTGCTCAAAGCACCCCGGATTTAAAAAGGGAGAAGGCGGATTATACTATAAATTTCACGAAAAAGGGGATGATACCACTACCATGAAGGAAGGTATGATTATGACCTTGCTTATGAAATATTCCATCAATGATTCTTTACTGTTCAACTCTTCCGATATGCCGGAGCCCTTTATGCTGCCGCTGGAGCCACCGACCTATAAAGGGGATATTTATGCAGCCCTGGCCATGATGAAGCCGGGTGACAGCGCTACCTTTATTACCAGTGCTGACTCATTTTTCCTGAAAACAATCAGGATGCCCCAGTTGCCAGACTCAAATTATATCGGAAAAGATATTGTTTTTGACATCAGGATGCTATCAGCAATGACCAGGGAGCAGATGGATGAGAAAAACAGGGAAGAAATGTCTCAGCTTAAGGAAGCGGAAGCAACCAAACTGGCTGAATATTTATCAGCCAACAGCATTACAACTGCGCCGCTTGAATCCGGATTGTACTTTATTGAAAAGGTAAAGGGATCAGGTCAAAAACCCAAAGACGGCGACATTGTGAAAATTCATTTTAAGGTTTCTGACATTGACGGAAGGGTATTTTATTCTTCATTTGATCAGGGTGACCCGATGCAGTGGGAGTGTGGTAAGACCTTTGACAATGAGGGTGCCACAGAAGCCTTGAAAATGATGACGAAAGGCAGCGAAGTATCAATTATTGTTCCTTCGCAACTCGGTTTTGGCGAACAGGGCAGAAAGCCAATGGTCGGGCCTTACACTACGCTGCTTTATGATATTAAGATGGTAAGCTTCCAGACACGTGCTCAGTTTGATAAAGAACGTGAAGAAGAACAGAAGAAGGCTGAAGCCGAAAAGCTGAAAGCCAAAACAGAAGAAGCCGGTAAAATTCAGAGCTATATCAAAAACAATAAGATAACAGCAAAACCGACAGCCAGCGGATTGTACTATATCGAAACACAAAAAGGTACAGGCGAAAGTCCGGTTGCCGGAAAAACTGTAAAAGTCCATTATACCGGTACACTGCTCGACGGAACCAAGTTTGATTCCTCCGTTGACCGTGGTCAGCCGTTTGAATTTGTCCTGGGCCAGGGACAAGTTATACAGGGATGGGATGAAGGTATTGCCCTGATGAAGAAAGGCGGCAAAGCCAGACTGATTATCCCGTCAGCCATCGCTTATGGTGAAAATGGCCGCATGCCGACCATTCCTCCGAGTGCAACCCTGATTTTTGATGTCGAATTGATCGACTTCAAATAAGGGCACATTTCATACATGCAAAAAAGCCATGACGTTCAATCATGGCTTTTTTGCTTATGGGGTAGTATGAATTACAAACCGGAAGGATCAATGCGTTCCGGGTTAAATGCGATAAACCAGGGATTTAGCAATGAAGATTTATTATATCGCATAACATGCATTTCGGGCCAGGTTAACACCTTGATACCCGAATTTTCGGCAATGGCCTGCCCGGCCGCAGTGTCCCACTCCATGGTTGGCCCGAATCGGGGATAGAAATCTGCCGAACCTTCGGCCAGGCGACAGAATTTCAGTGAACTTCCGGCGCTCAGCAACCGGAAATCCTTGTTTCGCTGCTCAATTCTTCGGATGATTTCAGCTGTTTCAGAAGATAGGTGTGAGCGGCTTGCCAGCACGATCAGCGGACCGGAATTTATGATTGCCGGCAGTTTGGTTGATTGCTGCAGCAAATCAGAAAAAGTGTCTTCCAACATATCTTCCCCAGTCAATGGTTGTTCAATCCTGAATGATCCCAGGTTTTTGCTTCCGAAGTATAAAATGCCGGCGACCGGAAGGTAAATAACGCCTGCAACCGGCAGATTACCAATCATAAGCGCAATATTGACCGTAAACTCCCCGTTTCGGTTAATAAACTCTTTCGTGCCATCCAACGGATCAACCAGCCAGTATTGTTTCCAGTTCATTCTTGTACCCGATGTCACTTCATCGCCTTCTTCGCTCAAAACAGGAATACCTGTCGGATTAAGTCCCGCGATAATCACCTCATGTGACCTCAGATCAGCCGTTGTGAGGGGGCTCAGATCAGTTTTCAGGGAAGTTTCCCAGGAAGAGTTGTAAATGTCAAAGATTGCTTTCCCCGCTTTGTATGCAGTTCTGATGGCGGTCAGCAATAAATCGTTTGTTGAAGGCAGATGCATAATTTTTTTTTGATTGGTGATATATATATAATTGACAGTCAATCTGAAAGCATCTTTTTTAGCTTTATTTTTAGGCTGTTACCAATTATATCAATATTACAAACGGGCTTTTGTAAATTCCGGCAAAGCGGTTAAAAGCAGGCTGTTACACACTGATTGGTTTCAATGATTCTTAAGCATTTCCTGCAAGGCGAACATTTCATCACGCAGCCGGGCAGCTTCGATAAAATCAAGTTCTTTTGCAGCTTTTTCCATTGCTTTCCGGGCCTGAATCACCGCTTTCTCCAGCTGCTCCTTGCTCATATATTTTACAACAGGGTCAGCGGCGATGCTTAATTCTTCCTGTTCAATGTAAGCTTTGGATGTTTTGCCGGAAGCGCTTGCCACGGCGGTCTGCCCGATA
>CAZDBX010000148.1:0-7802 GCA_964503805.1 uncultured Lentimicrobium sp.
ATATACAGCAGCAACAGTAAACCTGTTAAAATGCCGGATAAAAATCCCGGCATGTTCCGTATTTGCCTGTGATTATTCATTTGTCTGATTTTTTATTGTGTTCAATCATTAAGTTTAAAATACTTGCTTCAACCACTTATGCATTCAACCCTGTTCTAGGCGATCGTCATCCAATTACATCAACGATCCTCCACTGTTATTTTTTTTTAATCAACCAGAGTTAGTAAACATTCACTAACCTTTAAAGACAAAAAAAAGAGATCGCTACTTGTTGTTTTTCAAAATCAAAATATAAGCAAGTGCTGCAAAAACAGCTGTAACTAAAATTCTGAAAAGCATCGCCCCTAACGTCTTTGTCTCATAAATACCCCCGGAGTTGATGTGAATCAATAAACCGGCAAAGGCAAGCACTAAAATGATGGCTGAAATTCCCAATGGCTTAATTGTCCATTTCCTGCTTTTTACAAAACCATAAGCAGCAACAAGATACAGGATGCTGCTCAGAAAATTAGCCCAAACCACAAGCAAAACATAATTTCCCTCTTTTGCCCGTATGCCGAATAAATCGAAAATCACCGAACTGCTCAGGAATAGGGTCAGCAATCCAAATGCAGTCAGCAAGGCGGCTAATGATACCGGAAGCACCCTTTTCATAACTGCTTGTCTTTAATAATTGTAAGTAAAGCCTGCACCATTTTATTCCCTTCCTCTTCAATGTCAAATTCAAAATTTGCAATCCTCCATTTGAACATCTGAAGCTTGAATGTGCCCATGATAATATGCACCAGCTCTTCGGTAGCAACGGCCTTTGTAAATTTTCCTTTTTGCTGCCCCTCCGTTATTACAGGAATCAGGTGCTTGATCTTCACATTGATCAGTTTAAGAATGTGTTGATTGATTAGCCTGCTTTCTTCCATCAGTCCATCGGAGAAAACAGCCACAACAAAATGAGGGTTTGCCTTAAAAAAACTGAATTGATTCCGGAAAAGCGACTTGAGCTGCTCCTCAGGGTCTGGATACCTGGTTGAGTTTGATAACCGCTGATCAATATCATCTGCCAGGTATGTCAGCAGGGCGACAATGATTTCCTCCTTGCTGGCAAAATGCCGGTAAATGGCACTTTCGGAAAACCGCATCGCCATTGCCAGATTTTTGATTGTCAACCCGCTGACACCTGATGAGGTCAGCAATGAACCTGCGGCTTCAATAATTTCCAGTTGACGTGATGTAATTTCCATAGCTACGTGCTCCTCTTTAATGATCACCTGATAATACCAGGCATTAAAGAACTTTTGTTGAACTGACCGGACGGGGTGCCTTTACCACAAGAATCCTTGCCTGAAGAGAAGAAGCATTGCTCAGGAAGTGAACGATACCGGCGGGACTCTCGATCAGCGAATCGGCCGTGCATACTTCACTTTCATCACCTATATGAATGGTAGGCGTTCCCTCCACAACAAAGAAAAATACATCCACCGGCGTTTTGTGCGGCTTCAGGCTTTCACCGGGCTTAAGAGCAATAAGCATTGCCTGCGCCGATTCCTTGTTGTACATCTCCCTCACGTCAACTTTGTGCGGAGTTTCTTTAATTGTCTGATCCTGGTATCGGGTAATTTTCATGTTATTTTTCTGTTTAAAAGTAATAAAAGTTTGTTAGTGAATATTCGCTCACAAAGATAAACTAATTCACCAACCGTTGTCAAGTTTTTATGAAAATAATCTGAAAGTCCTTCTAATGTCTTAATAATATGCCTGTTACACCATATCTTTTTTGCCAGTATAAAAGATTATCGGATAAATTGAACCTTACTAAATCAGAATGTTCCATAAATAAGTCCTGCAATTGTTGAAAGCACCACCACCAGCACCACATAAACAATTGTTTTCTGCGTACCCATCACGCCCCGGATGACGAGCATATTGGGCAGTGAAAGTGAGGGCCCCGCCAGCAGCAGCGCCAGCGCCGGGCCTTTGCCCATACCCGAGGCGATGAGCCCCTGAAGGATGGGCACTTCGGTGAGGGTGGCAAAGTACATAAAAGCACCGACAATACTGGCAAAAAAGTTTGAGGCCAGGGAGTTTCCGCCAACCAGCCAGGCAATCCATGAGTTGGGGATTACCCCTGCAATGGCAACATCATCGTGGGTGGAGCCCAGCAGAAAGCCGGCAATCACGACGCCTATGGCCAGCAAGGGAACAATCTGTTTTGTAAATCCCCACGAAGACAGGATCCATTCCCGGTTTTCACCATCTTCCGATTTATCAAGCAAAGCGATGGTACTCACCGATGCAATACCCACCACCATGGAGATCAGGGGATTGGCAAAAAGCAGGGCGCTCAGGGCCGTGACAGCCGCACCGGTTAGCACCTGCCAGCTTTTCAGTTTAAGGATGTAGATCATGGAGTAAACTAACACAAGCCCGAATGCCCCGGTGATGTACCACTTGTAGGCCCAGAGGAAGTACCACACGCCGGAAGTGTCACCGGCTGCCGGCTTACCCCAGTTGGCAAACACCAGGATCAGTACCAGGGTAAAGAAATGCAGAGATGTCTGCCACATCGGGCGGGTTTCAGGAACATCCGAGAAATTCAGTTGTTCTTCGCGTTTTGCTTTTTCCTCCTTGCGGTAAATCAGTGCCATGGCCGAACCAACAATAATACTGAATGAAACGGCGCCGATCACCCGGGCCAGCCCCATTTCAAATCCCAGGATTCGGGCGGTAAGAATAATAGCCAGGATATTGATGGCCGGTCCGGAATACAAAAAGGCAACCGCAGGTCCCAGACCAGCTCCGCGCTTGTGAATGCTGGAGAACAGCGGCAGGATGGTACAGGAGCAAACGGCCAGGATGGTTCCCGAAACAGCGGCAACGGTATAGGCTACCCATTTCTTTGCCTTTGCTCCAAAATATTTGATTACCGAGCCCTGACTTACAAACACCGAGATCACCCCGGCAATCAGGAAGGCGGGCAACAAACAGAGGATCACGTGTTCGCGGGCATACCATTTAGACAAGTCGAGCGTGGCATCTATGGCGGTATTAAAAACAGCGCTTTCGACTGGCAGGAAAAAGATGCCCAGAAAGATTACCGTCATCCACAGCAGCACCTTAAGCTCAGATCGGGTCTCCATAACAGACAGGGTTTCATTGCCGGTAAACGCCGGCCCGGTTTTCAGAAAAAGAAGATAGTAACGAAATAAAGGCCTACCCCGATAAACAACACCGCCACTACCCTCCGGAACCATCGCTCAAAGATCTTAATCCGGTTGTAGGCCTGCGCAACATTCCCCACGGCATAGGCCAGCAGCCAGGCAAAAATAACAACGGGTAATCCGGTGGCAACAGCAAAAACAAGGGGTAAAAACAATCCTGAAGGACTTGCAACCGTCAGCGGCATCAGCATGCCGAAGTAGAGAACGCCGCTGTAAGGACAAAAAGCCATGGCAAAGAGCACGCCTATCAGAAACATACTCAGGTAACTGCTTCCGGATTTCTTTTCCATTTGCTCGCTGATATTCAGTCCGGGGATGTTCAGCCTGATAACATCAAGCATAAACAACCCGATAAGGATCAGCGCAGGACCAAGCAGTTTCTCGCCCCAGCTCTGGACAAAACGGGCGATTGAAAGCTGACTGGCGCCGAAATAGATGATAACACCCAGTAACGTATAGGAAAAAGTACGGCCAAGGGTATATATGATCCCGTTGATAAATACCTTGTTGCGGTTTTCGAGGTTACGGCTGATAAAACCTATGGCGGAGATATTGGTAGCCAGCGGGCAGGGACTGATGGCGGTCATCAGTCCGAGCAGCAGGGCGGTAATTACCCCGTATTCCGAGTTTTCGAGCCAGGTCTGAAGAAACTCCATAGCCGTGGTTATAACATCGGATCGATTGCATTTTTAACCGCATCGTGCAGCTTGCCGGGTGTAGTGCGGGCGTAAAGGAATCCTTCACTGGTGATATCCCTGATTTCTTCGCCATGCACAACGATCAGGGATTGAGCGGCAATGTCAAATTGATCAGCAATTTGGGCGCCGGACGCCTCTTCCATGTTCAGCGAAACAAAGGCAATTTTTCCATTACCCAACGCTTCCGGATAGTACTTCTCTAGTGCCGCTTTGGTTTCAGCTTCCACGGCCTCGCAGGTTGCACACCGCCGTTCGTTATGGAAATAATAAACTACAATTTCACTTTCGGGCAATGCTGCTGCCGTAGCCGCCGTTTCACCGGGTTGGCGCGAAGTGCACGAAGTCATTAAAATTCCTGCAAAGGCAATGGCCATCAATACAATGTACTTTCTCATGTCGGATGTTATTTGGTCAGAAATGTTTCAATTTCAGCTTCGGACGGCAGGCGGCCTTTCACCACAACATGGCCGTTAACCACCAGGGCAGGCGTCTTCATCACATTGTAGGTCATAATCTCCATGATATCCTCTACCTTGATGATATTGGCGTCCAGATTCAGTTTTCCGGCAACGTCGCGCACGCGTTTCTCCAGGATCTTACAATTGGGGCAGCCGGGGCCTAACACTTTAATCTCCATAGTTTTTTGCTTTGAGTTGTTTATATTAGTCGAACTGATCAGTCTTCAAAAAATTTTCCGAACATGGCCTTCGCGATCGCCCAGTTCTCCCGGTTAATACAATATTTAATATAAGGCGGATTGATTTCACCCTGTATCAGGCCGGCTTTTTTCAGTTCGTTCAGGTGTTCCGAAAGGGTGGAGCGGGCGATGTCGAGTAGTTCGTGCAAATCGCCGCTGTAGCAGCAGGTTTTGGTATTATTGGCAATATAATCAAGGATATAAACCCTTACCGGATGCGACAGCGCTTTCGCAAACCGGGCAATCTGCTGCTGATCTTCTGTGTAAATGGTCGTCTTTGTCATTGCATTTCGCATTTCGTCGAATGGCGAAACAAAAGTACAAAACAAATTGAAACATCAAAATTTGTTTATTTTTTAATTAGTCCGGAAGGATTCTCCGCAAGAAAGAATTCTGCTAAGCATAATTTACCGGCATGGTTATCCTCACTTTTGTGCCTGCGGAAACTATGGTGGTATCGTAACGTTAGCTATCGTTTTCGCCGAGTAGTATGTTGGTTTAAGCTCCGCTCGGATATATGGTGGTCCCGACTACGCTCGCAGGTATGGTGGTCTCGACTACGCTCGCAGGCATGGTGGTCTCGACTCCGCTCGCAGGTATGGTGGTCTCGACTACGCTCGACCACCACAATTACTCCCGGTAGTCGAGCTTAGCCTTGACCACCAATACTTTTAGTGATAAAATAATGTTGTTTCAGAAGTAAAATCCCAACAACAAAAACTCAATCAGCTAACCCCGACTGCCACCCATATAAAACGGGCAGACCGGCAGGCTGATCTGCTCATATGCCAATTAACCAAGATCCTAATCAACCAATATACTAATCAGCTAATCAACGAATCAACTACCCAGCCATCGTCCCGCATAGCTGATAGAGTACCCTGGCGCCCACATTGCCGTCCCAACCATCTTCGCTTGCTGACACTTCGCACAGGTCGAAGCCAATGATTTCTTTACCAGCGGATTTCAATACATTCAACAGATGCATCAGCTCTTCGTATTCCAGCCCGCCGGGCACGGGGGTTCCGGTGTTGGGGCAGAGCTTTGGGTCAAGCCCGTCGATGTCCACTGAAATATGAACTTTCTCAGGCAAGCTTTCCACAATCTCATGACAGAGCCTGTCCCAGTTTTCACCTTTATACATGCGCTTTCTGACTTCACGGTCGAAATAGACACTGATCCGCTCAGCATCTGACCGTACATAATTGTTTTCCTGTTCGCAATAATCCCTGATGCCAACCTGAACCAGGCGTGAAACCTGCGGGACAGTTTCCATTACATTGTAGAAAATGGAAGCATGCGAAAAGGTAAATCCTTCGTAGGCTTCGCGCAGATCCATATGGGCGTCGATATGGAGGATGCCGAACTGTTCGTGCAGGTCTCCCTGCAACTGAATATATCCCAGCGGAATGCTGTGGTCGCCGCCGGCCAGGCCTACCAGCTTGCCCTGCTTTATCCAGAAAGCGGCTCTTTCCTTTACCCATTCGACCATCCTGGCGCAGGCTTCATTCACGCGCTCAAGCTTATCGGTAAGGATGGAATTCGACGGAATATCCTCCCCTTCTTCAAGGGCGGCAATAATATCCCCTGCCAGTTCCTTTGCCCGTCTTCCGGCCGCTATCAGCTCACCGGGGCAGGTATCCATGTAAATGCCCCGTTTCCACAACTCAGGAAAATCGTGGTGATGCAGGTCTATCTGGGCAGAAGCTTCCCTGATCGAGTCCGGCCCCTCACCGGTGCCGGAGCCAAAACTCACCGTAACCTCCCAGGGCACCGGGATGATGATGATATCCGATTGTTCAGCATCGAAAGGCAATCCGTATAAACCGCCTTCAGCCGCGGCGGGCGCATTCGGATCAAAGGAGTCAATGATTTCCTGCTTGGTCATATGCGGTGTTTTAGCTTCAACTCAGCCGCAAAGTTAATCATTATCTCCGGAAGGGCTTGCCTGCAATAACACGCTATCCTGAATCTGCACGATTGCAGGTTATTCGTTAAACGATGCGTTGCAATGCCCCTGTCGGTGCGGATGTTCCGGACGGTACCAGCATTTGCCTGACCCAGGATATAACGGCTTTTTTACAACTGACAGGTTAGAAGAAAACCTGTTAGGTGGATCCTGGAACAGGCAGGGGCGGGCTTACGTTCTATGAGCAGAATTTTCCTGATCAAGGCTTAATCATTTTTACACCTAACAGGTTAGAAAGAAAACCTTCCAGGTGGATCCTGGAACAGGCTGGCGCGGGCTTACGTTCTATGAGCAGAATTTTCCTGATCAAGGCTTAATCATTTTTACACCTAACAGGTTAGAAGAAAACCTGTTAGGTGGATTCAGGGAAAGGCTGGCGACGACATTTCGCCCCCGCACACTAAAAACTATCTTTCATTCTTACATTCTTACATTCTTTAATTCTTTAATTCTCTCATCCTCTAATCCTCTGATTCTCTCATTCTTTTTGTCTCTTCGTTAAAACCGCCAGCCAAGCCTGAAATCAAGAAAATCAGCCACATGCCGGTGGGCCAGCAGGCTGACGCCGGCTTCAAGGTGTTTGCCCAGAGGATGTGTGAGGCTGTATCGTTGATAAACCGGATCGGCGGCTTTGTAAGGATCATAAAGATAGACTCCGAAAGCCTGGCTGAAGACAAATCGTCCGAGCAGGAACCCGTGTCCCAGCATCAGTCCGGCCCGGCAGGGATCGGCCTCACTCAGCGGATTGCGGCGGATTTCTTCGCCATCGGAACCATCGTAAAGGAACAGGGTTCCGGCTCCAAGCCTGCTCAAGCGGCTTACCCTGTAATTGACCCAGGCCTCCATACCCAATACCGGATATTTCTTCAATTCTTCATGATTCAGTTGCCTGGCCGTCCCGAAAAGGTAAACGTTTCTTTGTACCCGCTGCATGTCTGTCTGCTTCCAATCGGATACTTCACGTTGCGGAAAGCGTGGAGGTTGTCTGAAAAAATCCAGTCCGAGCGCAATTGTCGGCCAGTTGATGCCCTTGTTGGGCTCGCGCAGGCCTCCGTTGGAAATATGGTTGTACAGGATACCGAAGTTCAGCAATGTTCCCTGTGAAATCCGGTAATCAAGCACGGCGCCTAGCAACAGCGGGAAAGCGACATGGGTGCTGTAAGAGAAATTATAAGGGTTTGTAACCGGGTTGTAGGGATGAGAAAGCCACGCAAATCCGGCAC
>CAZDBX010000149.1:0-7700 GCA_964503805.1 uncultured Lentimicrobium sp.
CCTCACCATTACTGAGAGTAAGCGGCGGTATGATGAGGAGCAGGACAAGTTTATATATGAGAAACACAAGATCTTCCTTTACAGGGAGGATTTTGAAAATTTCATCCATGGACTTTCAGGCGCAGTTGCATTTATTGATGCTGACAACAAAGGGTTGGATGCTGAACTGTCAGCAGCCGGAGCAAGTAATTCATCAGACCTGAGTGCCGAAGATTTTGGCCTCTAGAAAACATGCCAGTGGCAGAGTAAACAGCCTGATTCCGGTATTTTGCAAGCACAAGTAAAATAATCCATCCAATGATCGGGATTGAGTCATGGCATCCGGGATGCCGCCGGAAAAATCTGAAGAACAATCCCTCATTCATCAATCATAACTTCTTGCTTTAAACTGCTGAAATTCTGCCGGACATCCTTATTGACGGTAATCAGACTACACTTAAAGAATTGCGGGCCGGTTTACTATATTTATCAACACCCTGCCTGAACACCTCAGATATATGGAATAAAAAATTGTACCTTTGTGGGGCTTTCAACAAAGGCACAAATTTTGAATTAAATACTTGAATACAAGAGGATTAACTAAAATGGGAAAGATAATCGCCGTTGCCAATCAAAAGGGAGGAGTCGGGAAAACTACTACTGCCATCAACCTGGGCGCAGCATTTGCCGTGCTTGAATACCGCACACTGATCATAGATGCTGATCCGCAGGCCAACTCCACCTCCGGTGTAGGATTTGACCCTAAAAATATCAAAACCAGCATCTATGAATGTCTCATGGATGAGGTAGAGCCATTGAATATCATCCTTTCGACCAGCACGCCCAATCTCGACCTGCTTCCGGCACATATCGACCTGGTTGGCGCCGAAATCGAAATGATCAACCAGCCCAACCGCGAATTTATGATGCGCAAGGTGCTCCAGAAGGTAAGAGAAGAGTATGATTTCATTGTGATCGACTGCTCCCCCTCGCTGGGACTTATCACGGTCAACTCGCTCGTTGCGGCGGATTCGGTGATTATACCCGTTCAATGTGAATATTTTGCACTTGAAGGCCTCGGGAAACTGCTGAATACCATCAAGATTGTTCAGCAGCGCCTCAACAGGGGGCTTGATATAGAGGGAATACTGCTGACCATGTATGATTCAAGGCTCCGCCTCTCGAACCAGGTGGTTGATGAAGTTAAAGCCCACTTCCAGGATATGGTATTTGAAACACTGATCAACCGGAATACAAAACTCGGGGAAGCCCCGAGTTTCGGAGAGACGATCATTATGCACGACATCAACAGCAGCGGGGCGATCAATTACCTGAACCTGGCGCGTGAAATACTCCAGAAAAATGAACTGACCCGGATCAAAACATCTGAAAAACAAATTGAACCTGAAAATGAATCCTAAAAAGAAAGCCCTTGGCCGGGGCCTGAGTGCCATTCTTGAAAGCCCGGAAACCGACATCACCTCAAGTGACATTTCGGGCAATTTTGTCGCGGGGGCCATTGCCTCCCTCCCACTCAGCCAGATAGAAGCCAATCCCTTTCAACCGCGTGAAGATTTTGACCAGGAAGCCCTGAACGAACTGGCCGCCTCCATTAAGGAACAGGGCATTATCCAGCCCATCACCGTCAGAAAAATGGGGTATGACAAGTATCAGCTTATCTCGGGCGAAAGAAGGCTGAAAGCCTCCAGAATCGCCGGACTGGACGAAATCCCCTGCTATATCCGCATTGCCAACGACCAGCAGATGCTTGAGATGGCCCTGGTGGAAAATATACAACGCGAAAGCCTCAACGCCCTCGAAATCGCCATCAGTTATCAGCGCCTGATCGAAGAGTGCGAACTTACCCAGGAAGAACTGAGCCAGCGTGTCGGCAAGAACCGGACAACAGTGACCAACTATATCCGTTTGCTCAAACTGCCGGCTGAACTGCAGGTGGCTATCCGGGACAATAAAATTTCGATGGGCCACGCCCGGGCTTTGATAAACATTGATGATGAGCAGACGCAGGTAGCAATTCTGAAAAACATCATCACCAAAGACCTTTCCGTCAGGGAAGTCGAAGAGATTGTCCGCAACCTGAACAAGCAGCCGGCTTCACGCAAGGAAGCGCCGGCAAGGGAATTGCCCCGCGAAATTGAAGCCATCCGTGAAAATATTGCAGGAAAACTTGACACAAAAGTTAATGTCACCCTCAACCAGAAAGGCAAAGGAAACATCGTAATCAGTTTCAATTCGCAAAAACAACTCGAACGAATACTTGCAGAGCTGCTTTCACGTTAATAATGCACCAGGCAGGCCGGGTATGAATAAACCGTTCCATAAAGTTAATTGCTGCAACATAAAAACAACCGCACTGGCTGCGGTTTTCTTCATTTTTATAACAGCCGCCGTCTGCCCGGCCGCCGCGCAGGAAGATGCCATGTACTTCCCGCCGAAGAAAACGATGGACAACGACACGCTGGTCAGGGCCCTGCACTCCCCGCACAAAGCGACCATCTATTCACTGGCATTACCCGGCCTTGGCCAGGCATACAACAGGAAATACTGGAAAATCCCGCTTATCTACGCAGGCTTCGGCTATCTCGGATATTCGATTAAAATAAATAATGACGAGGTCAGGAAATTCACCGAAGCCTATCGCTATGTCTCCAACGGGGATACATATCCGACCGACAATGAATATGTCACACGGTATCCGAATACCGGCGATCTCCTCCGGGGACGGGATTTTTACAGAAGGCGGGTAGAATTAAATATCATATACAGCGCGGCCTGGTACATCCTGAATGTGATTGACGCCGCGGTGGATGCGCATTTTTTCGATTACGACATTTCCGACGACCTTACCCTCAGGGTTGAACCGGCGATTATCAGTCCATACAGTCCGGGCCTTCAGGGAGCCTCGGGCGTGAGACTCAGTATGAATTTCTGAATTAAAATCTGACAAAATTGAAGATTGCATTATCAGGATATGGCAAAATGGGCCATGAAGTTGAAAAAGCCGCGGTGGCCAGAGGTCACGGGATCCTTATTACCATCGACAACCCTGATGGCTGGAATTCTGCCGTAAAGTTGCTGGAGTCCTGCGATGCCGTGATTGACTTCAGCACTCCGGCTGCCGCATCCATGGCTGTTAACCGGTGCTTTGACCTTGACATTCCGGTAGTTTCGGGAACCACCGGCTGGGCCGATGGCCTCAGCGCAGCAATTCAGCGTTGCCGGTCCGGCAATCATTCCTTTTTCCATGCACCGAATTTCAGCATTGGCGTCAATATCTTTTTTGAGATAAACAGACAACTGGCCCGTCTGATGAATCCACACAGCACTTATCGTGCTGCCATTCATGAAATTCATCATATTTATAAAAAGGATGCTCCGAGTGGCACGGCCATTGCATTGGCTGACGGCATTCTTGAAGCGAATCAGGCTTACCACCGGTGGGTCAGTGGCCCCGGCGCAAATCCCGGTGAGCTGGAAGTAAGCAGCGAGCGGACCGGCGAGATTCCGGGTACGCATATTGTCAGCTGGTCTTCGCTCACCGACGACATTGAAATAAAACATACCGCGCACAACAGGGAGGGTTTTGCCCTGGGAGCCGTGCTGGCCGCTGAATGGCTACGCGGGCGTAAAGGGTTTTTCGGCATGGCAGATTTGCTTGGGAATAAAGCTTAACTCAATAAAAAACCTTAATATTGCAACACGCACTGTCCGTTAACGGCAGGTCATCAAGAAGAAATCTATGTCACCAACGCTAATCCTGATCATTCTGATCATTTTCTTTCCGGCATTATTATGGAAAACATTCGGGCACGCCGGGCATCCGGGATGGAAATCCGTTGTTCCTATATACAATTATTATATCTGGCTTCAGATTATCGATAAACCACTCTGGTGGTTTGTTTTCCTGGTGATGCCGTTCATCAACGCATTTATGGTTATGCTGATGGTGGTTGAAACCCTTAAATGTTACAAAATCCACAGTCTAGGGCAACAGGCGCTGGCCGTTGTATTTCCGGTTGTTTATCTGCCCTGGCTGGGTCTGAAAAAGGAAAAAGACTATACCGTTCCGGCAAACCGGGTCAGGATTAAGAAGACCGCCCTCCGGGAATGGGTGGATGCCATTATCTTCGCAGTGATCGCGGCCTCCATTATCCGGATTTTCATGATTGAAGCCTATACAATTCCAACTTCTTCCATGGAAAAATCACTGCTGGTCGGAGATTTTCTTTTTGTCAGCAAACTGAGTTACGGCCCCAAAGTACCCAACACCCCCATTGCCTTCCCGTTTGTGCACCATACCCTCCCGCTTACGGAGAGCACCAAATCTTATGTGGAATGGATCAAACTGCCCTACTACCGGTTCCCCGGCCCTTCAAAAGTCAAAAACAACGATGTGGTGGTCTTCAATTATCCCGACGGCGATACGGTAGCCCTTAAAGTTCAGAACCAGAGCTATTACGCGCTGGTGCGTGATTACACCCGCAACAGGGTATGGAACGACAAGGTTAATTTTGGCGATATAGTTGCCCGCCCGGTCGATAAAAGGGAGAATTACATCAAGCGTTGCCTGGCGATCCCCGGGGATACCCTGCAGATCATCGACCAGGTTGTGCACATCAACGGTAAACCTGCAGATGTTCCGGAACTCGCGCAGTTTAAATATATTGTACGGACCGATGGCACCCGCATCAACCCTATGGCGCTTGACAAGCTTGACATTACCGAAGAAATCGGAATGGCAGGCCCTGAGGAATATTTAATTACGCTGACCAATGCGGCAGCGGATAAACTCAAGGGCTTTATCAATGTGAAAGAGGTAAAAAAGATCATTCAGCCGGCCGGTTTCTGGCAACCTTACATTTTCCCGTTCGATTCAGCCTATCCCTGGAATGTTGACAACTTTGGCCCGCTGGTAATCCCGAAAGCAGGCGTCACCGTTGAAATCAACCACAGAAACATCGTATTGTACGAACGGATCATTAAAAATTACGAACTTAACGACCTTGAAATACAGGGCAATACCATCCTGATCAATGGCAAACCGGCCACATCCTACACCTTTAAGATGGATTACTACTGGATGATGGGCGACAACCGCCACAACTCGGCCGACTCCCGCTTCTGGGGCTTTGTGCCTCAGGACCATATCGTCGGGAAAGCGGTATTTGTTTGGCTTTCGCTCGACAACAGGAAACCCCTGTTCGGTGGAAAGATCAGGGTTAACAAACTTTTCAGAACCATTAACTAGTAAAACAAACTTTATACCGATGATAACTGCAGAAATTCACACCGCCAAAGGCCTGATGAAGGTTAAATTCTTCGAAGAAGACGCCCCCAATACCGTTGCAAACTTTGTAAAACTTTCAAAAAGCGGATTTTACAATGGACTGACTTTTCACAGGGTAATACCGGATTTCGTGATCCAGGGCGGATGCCCGAACGGCACAGGGTCGGGCGGACCCGGTTACACCATAAATTGTGAATTGGATGGCGACAACCAATACCACGACCGTGGTGTACTTTCCATGGCCCATGCCGGAAGAAACACCGGCGGTTCGCAGTTCTTTATCTGCCATAACCGTCAAAACACCAGCCACCTCGACCGCAATCACACCTGTTTCGGAAAAGTGTACGAAGGTCTTGAAGTGATTGACCTGATCAGGGCCGGCGACAAAATCAACAAAATCGTTATCCTGGAGGAATAATAAAGCTCCGGGGTTTTCAGACATAATGTTAACCTTTCAAAATATTGCAAGCATGAACAGAAATATTTCAGCATTCCTCGCCATAACATTTGCCCTCACGACAGGCCTTTCAGCGGCGTTTGCCCAGAAACCCGGCAGTCCCTTCAAAGGCGTGATCAATTATAAAATTACCTATCCCGATTCAAAAATGGAAGCTTCGCAACAGGCGATGATGCCCCAGAGCATGAAGGTATTGATGAACGGGAACAAAGCCCGCATCGAAATGGCTATGTCAGGCATCAACCAGGTGATCATCATGGATGCTGATCAGCAATCAACGGTGATCCTCATCGATATGATGGGACAGAAAGTCGCCATGAAGCCCAACAAGGGCGCCGACAGGCCTTCAGGGAAGGAGCCGGTGGTAACGGTAACGCCGGAAACAAAAGAAATCGCCGGTTTTGCATGCAAGAAAGCCGAGATTCATTTCGGAGATGAAAAAAGCAAAGAAAGCCCGATGATCGTTTATTTTACGGAGAACATCGGCAACAACAAACTGTTCTATGATAACGAATACCGCACCTTGCCCGGCATTCCGATGGAATTCTATTACAAAATGCAGGGAATGAATATGTATATGACCGCGGTGAGTGTGGAAAAGGGAAAAGTATCCGGTAAAGATTTTGAAGTTCCTTCGGATTACAAAGAGATGACCCCCGATCAGCTCAGGCAGATGTTCGGAGGTAACTGATTACCGGCACTGATCACGCAATTGTATGAACCGGCGGACCCGGCTGTTACAGCGGATTATCCTGAGAGTACCATACAAATCAGGGATTTCGCTTCATCAGGTCTTCCGGTTTTTGTAAATTTGCCGACTTCACAAAACCAAAGACCCCCAAATGGCAAGAAAGGGAAATACCCTGAAAAAAAGCGCCCTCCGGAAGGACGAATTTGACGAGGACCAGCCAAAAAGCGGGAAGAAATCCGGGAAAAGGCCGGTATTACCTTCCTGGCTCACCGACGGTCGTGCCGTTAAGATAACGGGGGTTTTCTTCATTCTGCTAGCCCTTTACCTGCTTTTTGCATTTTCGTCATACCTCTTTCTTTATTTCAACTGGGGATCTGACGATCTGTTTACCACTTACTCTTTCCGCAGGGTACTTTTTGACACCACTATCGAGGCCGGTAACTGGGCAGGGAGGCTCGGCGCCGCGCTTTCGCTGCTGCTGATAAAAAAGGGATTCGGCATAGCCGCCTACCTGTTTATTCTGATGCTTTTAGTTGCCGGGGTGCGCATGGCGGTGGGTGCGGCCATACTGCCTTTCGGTAAAACTTTCCGCAATTCATTGCTGGGGCTGTTGTGGCTGCCGGTAGCGCTTGGCTTCCTGCTGCAGCAATCTGCCTATGCCATACTCGGAGGGATTACCGGTTACCAAAGCGCCAGATGGCTCGAAGGCCTGCTCGGCAAACCCGGAACCGCGATCTTTCTGTTGTTTTCGCTGGTAGCCATTCTTGTATTTGCCTTTAATATGCCGCTTGAATTGCCCAAAAGGCCCGCCGGCAAAGATGAGGCGGAAGAATCTGAAGAGGCGGATGATAATTTACAGGTAAATCAGAAAACCGGTCAGAATCGCTTCAACACAGCGGTATTGCCTGAGGACAAATACAATACGGTTGAATTCGCCGTAAAAGACGAAGATCCCCATCCGGAAACAAAAAACGCACCCCTTTCTTCCGTTCCCGAAGAGAACGGGTTTGAGCCGGTTGAGCCCAGGCCCGCTGAACCCAAAGCGCCCCCAGAAATTGAGCTGACCATCGAGAATATTGATACCCTGACTGAAAATCAGGAGATCAGGGAAACCCCGGACAGGTTTAGCATTGATACAGAATTTGATCCGACCCTGGAGTTGCCGCATTATCAGTTTCCAACCCTTGAGCTGCTGGATGACTACGGGAGCACAGCCAGCATTTCCGTTCAGAAGGAAGAACTTGAAGCCAACAAAAACCGTATTG
>CAZDBX010000150.1:0-7691 GCA_964503805.1 uncultured Lentimicrobium sp.
CTGTTTTTCCGGCCTGTTAAACTAAAACATCATCCCCCGGCTGATGTCCTGATTGCCTGAAGTCCCCCCGCGGGGATCACCGCAGGTAATCCCTTTTGAACTGGTAATCCAAGCGCTGTTTTTCCGGCCTGTTAAACTAAAACATCATCCCCCGGCTGATGTCCTGATTGTCTGAAGCCCCCTCCCTCGGGGATCACCGCAGGTAATCCCATTTGAACCGGGAATCCTTGTGCTGGCTTTCCTGCATGCTGATCAAAACATCAGCCACCGGCAGATGTCCTGTTCTTAAGCAATTTTTAATTTGCCGGGGCCGGTTAAGCTTATACTTCTGCTGAATCTCAAATGTATTCCGGAAGAGGGTATTCCCGGTGGATTTCAGGTGTTTATCTGCTTAAACCAACCAATGCCGGGATTGAATCGCTATCTGACAAATACCCACTGATCTCCTTTTGAAAGCCCTTCCATATAGCCATAGCCTTCATAATCAAAGTGTTTGAAGTCTTCAGGATTGCTGATCCGGCGGTCAATAGCGAAGCGTGTCATCAGGCCGCGGGCGCGCTTGGCATTGAAACTTACAAACTTATAATCACCATCGCGGAATTCTTTAAATACGGGCGTTATAATCCTTGATTTCAAAGACTTGAAATCTATTGCTTTTGCATATTCGTCGGAGGCCAGGTTTACCAAAATATCAGAACCTGAATCTTTTAATGCCCTTTTGGTGCTTTTTGTGATTGAATCACCCCAGAACTGATAAAGGTTTTTGTGGTCTTTAACTTCCAGTGCAGTGCCCATCTCAAGCCGGTAGGGGAGTATCAGGTCAGTCGGCTTCAGGATGCCGTAAAGACCGGAAAGTATCCGCAGATGGTCATCTGCAAAGTCTGTTTGTCCGTCTGTCAGCTCCCATGCTTTGAGCCCTTCATAAACATCGCCCTTGAAAGCGGCCAGGGCCGGCCGGCTTTTCCCTTCAGGAAAAGGAAACGTCCATTCGCTGTAGCGAAGCGCGTTAAGTTCGGCCAATTTCGGACTGATATCCATCAATTCAGCCAATTGCCGGGGCGTTTTTTTCTTCAGCAACGAAACCAGTTTTTTAGCCCGGTTGATCATTTCCGGTTCAGCACCGCTTCTGATGCTTGTTTTGCTTTCAAAATCAAGGGTTTTGCTGGGAGAAATTATGATCAGCATTTGACAGTTTTTTCAGATTTGATATATAGGGGCTGTTCAGAATCCATATATGCTATTCCGGAAGGGAGATGCGGGATTTGCAAATGGCGTGTAGAAGTTGGAATTTCCCTGCTGCATCCTGATTTCAGCCCCGATATGCAGATTGTCGTTAATGCGGTATCCCACGCCCATACTGACTCCCTGTGCTTCCATCCGCAGTTTGTCAGGGCTCAGCCGGCTGTTGAATGCCGGATTGATGGTTTTGTAGGCGGCGCCCGTCACCGTCAGCCGTTCATTCACCTGGTATGAACCACTTCCGAAAAGGGTTGTGGTGGTAATGTTACCGCTGAAACCTGAAAACTCTCCTGCCGGATCAAACATCCATGCATTGTTAAAAGTCGTGTTACTGATCATAGCGCCTGCCGACAGGGTTAGCCTTTTTCCCAAGGGCTGGCTGAAAACCGGGGCCAGATAGGTGTTAAGCATGCTTCCGTTGTTGAACATACCGAATTCCGCACCTGTTTGTAAACTGAATGCAGGTATGGTTTGCGTTGTCCACAGCGGTATTCCGGCCCCCGGGGAAAACGGGCTGAAAGCCCTGCTGCTCAAGGTTTGAGCCAGCAGCGAAGACGCCGGAATAAATATTAGTGCCACAAGAAAACGAATATGCATCATTACAGGAATATTTGACGGATAAAATTACGAATTATCAGCGATTTCCACAAAAATCATTCCGTATGGATGTTAAAAATTGCAAAACAGAACCTGCCGAATTGGTCAGATATTCCCTGAATTTATCATAGATGTTCAAAACCATTTCCTTGACTTCATATAGAAAAACATGCCCAAAGCCAGGGCAAGCATGAACAGCATCACTGCCGGGTAAGCCCATGGATAAGTGAGTTCGGGCATGTAATGGAAATTCATCCCGTAGATTCCTGCGATAAATGTCAGGGGAATAAAAATTGCACCGATCATCGTAAGGGTTTTCATTACGCTGTTCATGCGGTTCGACAGGCTGGCAGAATACAGCTCCATCAATCCGGTGATGGTGTCGCGAAAACCCTCGATGTTCTGAACGATGTTCTGCAGGTGATCATAAAGGTCGTTGATATATTTAATGGTCTTCCGGTCGATGAGTTTTGAATCGTCGCGCTGAAGTTTACGGATTTCGTCGCGCAAAGGATAGACGTATTTCCTCAGCAGAATCAGTTGCTTTTTGAGGTGCATCATCTCAAGTGGCGTAATGCGGTCGGTGTCCCGCAGCAGTTCCATTTCAGTCTGCTCTATCCGGTCCTCGATTTTTTCAAGAACGAGAAAATAGTTGTCAATGATTTTATCTATCAGGATATATGCAAGGAAGTCGATGCCCTTCTCACGGGCTTTGCTTAGTCCGTTAAGCAAGCGCTCCCTCACGGGATTAAACACATCCCCTTCGCGTTCCTGGAATGACAACAGGTATTTTTCACCGATGATGAAACTGATTTGTTCTGCATCAATGCGGGCAGATTTATTATTCCAGCTGAGCATCTTCATGCAGATGAAAAGCATATCGCCGGTATTTTCAATTTTCGGAACCGACTCCGTATTCAGCACATCTTCGAGCAGGAGCGGATGAATGTTGTGATGGATGCCAAGCTTGCTGATAATGCTTGTATTGTTCAGGCCGGTAATGTTGATCCAGTAGTTTCTGACCGGTGATATTCCGTTTATAATATGTTCAACATCATCGCTTTGCGTTCTTTCAATTGATTCCGGATCGAAACTGAAGATATCCAGTTTTGATTCGCTTTCAACCGATCCGGTATAGACAAGGGAACCGGGCGGGAGACCTGCTTTCTTGCGGTAGTTTCTTATTTTTTCTGCAGCCATGTTCAGGGGATTGTATTAGGGGGCTGATTCTTAAAAACCAAAGTTCTGTGGGGATAAGGGATTTCGATTCCCTGGGCGTTAAACCTTTTTTTAAGTGATTCAAAAATATCGCATTTCATAACAAATCCTTCGCCCGAATTGGCTGACCATGCATATGCGCGCAGGTTAATGGCCGAATCGCCGTAACCAAGCACCCTGACAACAACCTTCGGGATGCCTTTCTCTTTATCTTCCTGATTCCGGTTGTCGATACAGTTGGGATGCTTTTCAGTTTCATCACGAAGTATCTCAATGGCTTTTTCAAGATCGGAGTCGTAACTGATGCCCAATTCAATAAATGTGCACACCTTTTCATCCTCAATGGTTGAGTTGATGATGGTTTGCCCGCTGATGACCGTATTCGGAATAATTATCCGGCGATTTTCAAAATTATTGATAATGGTGTGCCTGAGGGTGATATCCTCCACGGTCCCCTGGTGAAGATCTCCTATCCTGATGTTGTCGCCAACCCTGAAAGGCTTGAAAATCACAATAAAAATGCCGCTGACAATGTTAGAAAATGCTTCCTGGGATGCAAAGCCGATAATTGCTGCAAAGATTCCGGCTCCGGCAAACAAGGTGATGCCAATGGTGCGCAAGCCGGGAATTGTATAAAAAATCAGCGTCACCGCCAGCATGAAAATGACGAAACTTACGGCGTTCCGGAGAAACTTGTACCGTGTCGGATCCACCTTCAGCACAAGGCTCGAACGCTCAAAGTAGACCTTCATCAGTTTTTGAAGTATACGCGAAAGAATTACGGCAACTAAACCGATGATTAACGCGACTACGATATACTGGATTAATTTATGATTTGACGCTGAAAAGGCAGCGATATTAAAAGACAGAAGCTGCATAAACGGTGTTTTGTACAAAGTTAAGAAAATCTTCTTTAGCTGCGTTTATAAGGATTATGACCTCATTAAGTGCCGGATTAATAAAGTCAGGAAAGCTGTAGTGCAAAAAAAAGCCTGCTTTTCAGCAGGCCGGTCTATAATCAGTAGCAGTTTATTTGTTTTTGAGCAGATCACGGATTTCTGAAAGCAGTTCCTGGTCTTTGGTTGGCGCCGGCGGTGCAGCGGGCGCTTCTTCTTCTTTCTTCTTCAGCGAATTCATTGCTTTGATGGCCATGAAAATTGCAAACGCGATGATCAGGAAATCCACAACATTCTGGATAAACAATCCATAGTTCAGCGTAACGGCCGGGGTCACTACTTCGGCACCTTCCATCACGGCCGCTTTCATCTCAAACATCATATCCTTGAAATCAATGCCTCCAAGCAACAGGCCGAGCGGAGGCATCAGGACGTCGGAAACAAATGAAGAAATGATCTTACCAAAAGCGCCGCCGATGATGATACCAACAGCCATGTCAACTACATTGCCACGCATGGCAAATGATTTGAATTCGTCTAAAAGTTTCATCTTGTGTGTGTTAAGGGTTAATAGATGGTTTTATTGGGTTTGTTATGGTTTTACGTAGGCATGAATTCCGGAAACGGTGTAGGTAAGTCCGACGCCAAAAGTCTGTTTGAACTGGGTGCGGGGGGCCAGGTTACCGTTTTTGTCTGCAATCAGGATGTCATGGTCATAAATGGTCTGTAATCCGATAAAGGTGGAAAGGAATTTATTCACCTTCAGCATGAGCATTGCTTCCCAGTTAATGTCGATGTTCTGGGGTTTATCCAGGTAATTGGAGAACAACTCAAGCTTGCTCTTTAGATTTACATTTTCAACCAGGTCTTTGTCAAATACCACTTTAAAAGCGGCGCCGAATTCAGGCCTGACATGCTTGCCGGGGTCGACACCATAAGCGCCTGCATCTGACAATATCTGATCGGTAACGAAGGTAAGTCTTCCGGTAAGCGGCAAAAAAGATACCGACAGGTAAGGATAAGGTTTCCAGTCCATACCAAAACCGAGCATCAGATAACCGGGGGCCATGAAGTTGGAAATCATCACGGAGTCGTTCGGATAATTGTAGCCTTCGGTGAACTGGGATTTAAAGCTCAGGTTGGCGCTCAGAAAGAGGTTCTTATGAATTACGTTATGCCCGTATTTCGACACGAAATCAATCTTGTCGTCGCTTTTTCTGATTTTTGCATCTCCCAGTTTAACAAGGCCGTAAGCCAGGTCGAGGGAGTTGTCCCAGGTAGACTTGCCCTGCTTCAGGTTGGCAAAGAGATTCAGGAATGAATTACCACCGAGGCTGTTTTCTCCGCCGGCGGCCCAGTTGGTAAGCGATACCTGGTTAAAGGCAAAGGAAGCTTTCATTCCCCGGGTCCAGATGCCGGTAGTGTCAGCCTTCTGGGAGAAGGAGTCCGGTGAAATAAAAAAAATCAATGGCAGCAATAAGAACAATGTTTTTCGCATGGTTGTGGTTTTTAGTTTTTAATGGTTTTTATCCTCCGTAACTTGACCTGATATTAGGTATTGCATTTCCGTCGCTACCCGGTTCCAGGCTGAAGTTGATAGAAATGCTCATTCTTGTCCTCACTGCCAGGTGGTTGACCGTTCCCGGCATCCATTTGATCAGCCTGACAATTCTGATGGCTTCCTCATTGCAGCCGGCTCCCAGCGAATTCAGGATTTGAATGTTTGATGGCCGGCCATGAGGCTCAACAATAAAACCAACCTTAACAACCCCGCTCAGGTTTTGTTTGATGGCTGCATCGGGGTACCTGAGGTTGGCGGCGATAAATGCGGCCAGGTTGATCTTGTCATTGGTAAAAATCGGGCGGGGGGCTGTTTCAAGGTTGCGGTAGTAATAAACGATTCCGGAAGTGTCGGTCGGCTCAAACGGGTAAAAATGTCCGGAATACCCCCGGCTTTTACACAATCTCTTGTATTTCTTAATGTTGAACTCAATTTCAAACATGCCTGAATCTGCAATGGGGATGCCCAGATTCGTCGCGGGATGCCATTCAATCATCCTGAATATTCTCATTGCTTCACGGTCGCAGGCGGGGCTGAGTTTCTGATGGAATCTGACTAGTTCAATTTGTCCTTTTTCCGAGGCTTTGAATGTGATTATTACCCTACCCTCAGTGCCTGAGGCCAGACATGTTTCAGGATAAACCAGTTCCTGATCAATAAAGTGCCGCAACTGCCCTTTGCCACCTGCAGGTTGAATATGTATATATTCCTGGGATACAGCAACAAAGCATGGAAACAGACAGAGCATCAGAAACCAGGCCCACTTCATCAGGCTATCGTATTTTCTGTAAATATAAGGATATTTTCATTGTTGTCAATAGCGGGATTTCGTCTGAACCGGGTGAATGAATCTAATCAGTTCATGTTCTGCAGAATGTCGCCGGGTATTTTACTTTCAGCATCAATAAGCTCCGGTAGTTTTCCGAATTCATCCTTTTGGAGGGTGAAATCAATTTTTCCATCCCGGATAAAGCTGATGGTATGGCAAACTGAAGTTAATGATTCCGGTATATGTGAGCTCAGCAATATGGTTTTTCCTTTGGCGGCTAGTGCGGGAATGATCTGTTGTACCATTCTTACTGCTTCAAAATCAAGTCCGTTGAAGGGTTCATCCAGAATCAGCAGCAAGCGGCCCGTAGCAATGAGTCCCAGCAGGGCAAGTCTTTTCTGCATGCCTGTCGAGTAGTTGTCAACCACCTCTGTCAGGGGAAGGCGAAAAAGATCATTCCATGCGGTTATGTCAAAGCCGGGATTTTTCAGTCTGAAGATTTCAAGATATTCCTTGCCGCTGATCATTGGGTAGAAAAATGGAGTAGTATCCATGATCGCGCATTTATCCGGGTGAAGTGGCTGATCGTTGAAAATCGCGGAGCCGGATTGCGGCACAAGCATCCCGGAAAGAATATTGAACAGGGTGGTTTTACCGGACCCGTTCATGCCAACAAGTCCATGCGCCTTTCCGGGCTCCAGCGCCCAGCTTAAATGGTTTATAACAACCGCTTTTTCATAGCTGAAGCAAAGGTCTTCCAGTTTAAGCATACAATACTGTTTTTAACTGTAAACCGGCCCTGCGCAGATAAATAGCCAGCATAATCAGCGGAAGGGGGAGAAGTACAGGGATGGCAAATGCAATATTTAAAATGAAAATGATGGACATCTGGTACTGGGTGTGCTGCCCCTGCCGGTAACCTGAATATTTTATGGCAACCGCAAATGCCTGAACCAGCAGGCTGTTCAGTGTGACCATCAGCAAAGCGATATTACCTTCAGGATGAATAATCATACCGAAAATTATAGATGGGGCTGAAATGGCCAGAAAAAGCATTAGCTGGAGAAGGATTTTTCGGATCAGAAATTGCCGGCTGTTTAATCCAAGCGCCCTGACCATTGCCACACTTTCATGATTCATCTGGAAGCCCGCAGCCAGCAGTGAAAATAATATGATACTCCCCGGAAAAAGGAAATCATGACGGTAGAAGATCAACAGAATCAGCCATGAAAGCAAAAGAATAAACCATGTATTCTTCAGCCCGGAGCGCCATTCCCAGGCATCAACAGGAATAAAGGGAAAGGAAAGATGAATTTTTCTTTTTCTGAATTTAACCGGTTTGTTGCAGAGCGAAATAAGACACAATCCACCGGCAAGTATAAGAAATGCATTAAAATCCCGGAAAAAGAGA
>CAZDBX010000151.1:0-7639 GCA_964503805.1 uncultured Lentimicrobium sp.
CTCCTTACGGTTTCGCCGGTCAGACCGGAGAATCCATGATTGAAGGTCCGGTTGATGTTACTGTAGTTTATGGTTATGAGCTGCCGTTCGTTGAAAACTTCAACACCGGCCTGTTCGAAACCAATCAGTGGACAGCTGACGGAGAAAACTGGAGAATTGCCGGCCAGGCTGGTAATCCTTTACCCAGTGCCGAGTTCTCCTATAATCCTCCTCAGACTGATTATGCGCTGTCGCTTTCAAGTTACTGGATTAATGGAACCGGATTCATTGATGGATCTATTTACCTTGACTTTGATCTGAAACTTGAAGATGTAAATGCTACCGGTGATGAAACCCTGATGGTTGAAGTGTTCAACGGAAGCTCATGGGTCACAGTTGCCACTTACACTGCTGAAGGCGATATGGATTGGGAGATGAAGCACATCGACATCACCAGCCAGGCCAAGAACAAGGTATTCCGTGTCCGTTTCAATGCCAAGGGACTGAATACGCTTGACCTCTTCAACTGGATGATCGACAATGTTCACATCTACCGCGAATGTGCCGCTCCTACCGAGCTGACAGCTGATGTAAACCTGCCTTATGTTGAGCAGGTTGTTCTCAACTGGGTTGCTCCTTCAGGCAGTGGCCCTGGTCCTTCAGGATGGCTCTTCTGGGATAACGGTGTGAACAATGATGCCATCGGTCTTACCGGTGGTGGAACGTTCAATGTTGCTGTAAGGTTTACTCCTACCCAGCTTGCACAGTATGCTGGAACCAGCCTGACCAAGATCAGGATGTTCCCATACTCAGCCGGCGGAACCATCGCACTGAAGGTCTGGACCGGAGCCAATGCAAGTACCCTTGTTCTTACCCAGCCGATTGCAACTTATGTTGGCGGCGAGTGGAATGAGTTTGTACTCAATACTCCTGTACCTGTTACCGGTGCTACCGAACTGTGGTTTGGTTATGCAGTAACCCATCCCGACGGTGTTTACGTAGCCGGTTGCGATGCCGGTCCTGCCGTAGCAGGCTTTGGCGACATGCTTTCACTCGACGGTTCGGTTTGGGAATCCATGGCAACTGCCTATGGTCTGAACTACAACTGGAACCTCCAGGGATATGTTGAAACCCTCGATGGCGTAACAGCTGCACTGCAGCCGATCAGCGATCCTACCGTTTACGGTCCGGTATCACAGATCGAGCGCGGTAATCTGCCTGCACTGCCCGGCGCCGCACTTCCTGTTGAAGTAAGCGGAAATCGCGAACTTGTTGGTTACAACATCTACCGCGATGGTGTTATGATCGGTTCAACGGCTGAAACCACTTACATTGACGCTGATGAAGCCCTCACAATCGGATTTGAATACTGCTACAATGTTACTGCAGTGTACGAAGATTGTGAGTCCCCGATGTCAGAGGTTGCCTGTGTATTGCTCACCAATGTTCCGGTTGTTGACAACCAGCTGGTAAGCATTTACCCGAACCCGTCAAATAACCTGGTAAACATCGAGCTTACCAACGACATCAGTCATATGGTTGTTTACAACTATCTCGGCGAAGTTGTTTATGAGCGCGTGATTACCAAGGACAAAACTGTTGTGCTGAATGTACGCAACTACGAAGCAGGCGCTTACCTGGTTAAATTTGTGAATACAAAGGGCGAAAGCTTTACCAGGAAAGTGGTTGTTACCCACTAATCGTTTAATCGAATCTGTTGAAAAGGGCTCCGCAAGGGGCCCTTTTCTGTTATAATAGTTTTTAAACCGTTTAGTTCTGGTGCCGCATTAGTGGGATTTAGGTAACTTTGCCCCAATTACGCTTCTCATGCTTTCAATCAATAACCTTTCAGTTTACTTCACAGGGCGTTACCTGTTCGACAATGTTACCTTCCTGATCACGGAAAGGGACAGGGCCGGTCTGGTCGGGAAGAATGGCGCCGGTAAGACCACACTCCTGCGGATCATCAACGGGGAGCAGCAGCCGGAAGGCGGCACCGTTACAAAACCCAACGATCTTCAGATCGGATATTTGCCTCAGGAGATTGTGACTACCGGGGCAGGAACGATTTTTGAAGAAGCGCTGAACGCTTTTGATGCAGTTTTGAAGCTGAAGGCAGAAAGTGAGCAAATCAGCATTGAAATTGCAGAAAGAACTGATTATGATGCTGATTCATATCTGCACCTGATCAATCGCCTGCACGAAAATGAAGAGCGTTTCCGCTTACTGGGCGGGCATGAAATGGAAGGCGAAACGGAGAAAATCCTGCTGGGACTGGGCTTCAGGCCTGCTGACTTCAACCGCAGGCTTGCTGAATTCAGCGGGGGATGGCGGATGAGGGTGGAGCTGGCCAAACTGCTGCTGCGCCGCCCCGGATTGCTGCTGCTCGATGAGCCTACCAATCATCTTGATATTGAATCTATTCAATGGCTGGAAGAGTACCTTAAATCTTTCAGCGGCGCCGTTATTGTGGTATCGCACGACCGGGCTTTCCTTGATAATGTTACCAATCGGACAATAGAAATTTCAATGGGCAGGATTTATGATTTTAAAACCTCCTATTCCGGTTATGTTGAGTTGCGCGAAAGCATGCGTGAACAGCAGCAGGCGGCTTATTCAAATCAGCAACGCCAGCTTGCGGATATCGAACGCTTTATCGAAAGGTTCCGTTATAAGGCCACCAAGGCCAGGCAGGTGCAGTCAAAAATGAAGTTGCTCGACAAGATAGAAAGGGTGGAAGTGGATGATATGGATAAAAGCGCCATCCATTTTCGTTTTCCTCCGGCCCCGCCTTCGGGCAAAGTGGTTGTGGAGGCGGTATCTCTGGCAAAGTTTTATGGCCATCACAGGGTATTCAGTGATGTGGATTTCGCCATCGAGCGGAATGATTTTGTTGCATTTGTAGGACGCAACGGAGAGGGTAAAACCACCCTCGCCAAAATACTTGCCGAAGGACTGGACCATAACGGGGAATGCAGCATTGGCCATAATGTGAAGATCGGGTACTATGCCCAGAATCAGGCCGATCTGCTTGATCAGGAACGGACAGTTTTTCAGACTATTGACGATGTGGCTGTCGGCGACATCAGGCCAAAGGTCAGGAATATACTTGGCAGCTTCCTGTTTTCCGGCGAAGACATCGAGAAAAAGGTGAAAGTGCTTTCGGGCGGAGAGAAATCAAGGCTTGCACTTGCAAAACTGTTATTATCGCCGGTTAACCTGCTGATCCTCGATGAGCCGACGAATCACCTGGATATGATATCCAAGGACATCCTGAAGAATGCATTGCTGATGTTTGATGGCACGCTCATCGTGGTTTCGCATGATCGTGACTTCTTACAGGGGCTAACGCAAAAAGTATTTGAATTCAGGGATGGGAAAGTGAAACAGCATATCGGCGATATCTATGATTTTCTGGAGAAAAGACGGATTGCCACGCTTGATCAGCTGGGAATGGCGGCAAAGGCTGCTGCTGCCGGACAATCCGAAGAAGTATCGCTGAATAAGATCAATTACGAAAAAAAGCGTCAGCAGGAAAAGGAACTGAGGAAGATTACCGGCCGTATCGAAAAGGTTGAACAGGAAATTCACCAGCTTGAATCGGAGATTGCCTCCATTGATCAGAAACTTGCTTCCCCTGAAAACCATGTTGAAGTACTGGCTGACGGGACAATTTATGAGAGATACGAATCGCTGAAAAACAAGCTGGTATCAGCAATGGACGATTGGGAAGCACTTCACAGTGAGTTGGATAATTTTAAGAATGCCGGCTCCTGAACAGCTTCAATGATTCCGTTTGAGCATTCCTGAGAGCAGTTCGAGCAGAGGCGCCCTGGCTTTTTCGACAAGCCTGATGGCATCAAGATGGGACATCGCTTCCTTTATGTAATCCTGAATCAGGTTTTCTGCATGTTGCTTTACTCCTGCCTTATTGAAAAGATCAAGAACCGCAGCTATTTTTACCTGAGGCTCGCTGTCTCTGGTGCAGAACCATTTTCTTAACGCTGAAGCATTCTCCGGGCTGCTGCACTCAAGGGCTTTCAGGTAGAGGTAGGTTTTCTTATTGGCTATAATATCCCCCCCGGTCTTTTTGCCGAATACGGCTTCATCGCCGAAAGCATCGAGCAGGTCATCCTGAAGTTGAAATGCGATACCCATATTTTCACCGAAACGGTAGATGGCTTCTGCATCCTGATGGGCGGCTCCTCCGATCAGGGCGCCGATCTTAAGGCTGGCTGCCAGAAGAACAGCTGTCTTAAGCCGGATCATATTCAGGTATGCGTCAATGGTAACATCCCCTGAATTTTCAAAGTCGATATCATATTGCTGGCCTTCGCAAACTTCAATGGCCGTTTTGGTGAAGACCTGCATCAGCTGGGGCAGCTGCTGCGGATCAGATCCGGCCAGTTGTCTGTAAGCTACCGCAAACATGGTATCGCCCGACAGAATGGCTGTGTTGATGTTCCATTTTTTGTAAACGGTATCCCGTCCGCGGCGAAGGGGCGCCTGATCGATGATATCATCGTGCAGCAGGGTGAAATTATGGAAAATCTCAATGGCGGTTGCAGCCGGAAGCGCTTTGTCGGGATTGCCGCCAAACATCTGAGTGGCAATCAGCGTAAGGAGCGGACGAATTCGCTTGCCTCCCTGCTGCAGGGTATAGGAGATGGGCTCATACAATCCGGCCGGCTCCCGGTAAATGGGGAGGTTGCTGAGCGAGGCGGCAATTTTGGCTTGTAAATGTTCTATCGGATGCATTAATAAAGTGATTTGTATTCGTGATTTTGTTCAGGGAATCCTCATCAGGTAATCGCCATATCCGCTTTTCAGCAATGGCTGGGCGATTGCCTGTAACTGGCTTCTGTTGATGTAACCCATCCTGTAGGCCACTTCCTCAATGCAACCGATTTTGAGCCCCTGCCGGGTTTCTATCACTTCCACAAACTGTGAAGCCTGAAGCAGTGAACTGAAGGTGCCCGTATCGAGCCAGGCAGTGCCGCGGCTCATCACTTTTACCCTGAGTCTGCCTTGTTCCAGATAGTACCGGTTAACATCGGTAATTTCATATTCGCCCCTTGCACCTGGTCTGATACCGGCGGCTACTTCAACAACACTGTTGTCGTAAAAGTAAAGCCCTGGTACCGCGTAATTAGACCGGGGTTGCCTGGGTTTCTCTTCGATGGAAACGGCAGTTCCGGAGGCGTCAAATTCAACAACACCGTACCGCTCAGGATCTGCCACATGGTAGGCGAATACGATACCTCCTTCGGGCTGCCGGCATTCGTTAAGGAGGTTTTGCAATCCGGAGCTGTAGAAGATATTATCACCCAGGATCAGCGCCGCATCGTCTTTGCCGATAAAGGGCGCCCCGATCACAAAAGCCTGGGCCAGGCCGTTTGGCTCGTGCTGAACGGCATAACTGAAGCTGCAGCCCAGTGAACGTCCGTCGCCCAGCAACTTTTCGAAGTTGGGAAGGTCGTGGGGCGTTGAAATAATAAGTATTTCATTGATACCAGCCATCATCAGTACCGACAGCGGATAATAGATCATGGGCTTGTCGTAAACCGGCATTAGCTGCTTGCTGACTGCCAGTGTGAGGGGGTGAAGCCGTGTGCCTGAGCCGCCGGCCAGTATGATGCCTTTCATATTCGTCTGATATTTTACTTATCGGTCAATGCAATTTCTTCTACTTCTTTTCTTTCCTCTGCAGGGAGATCATCACCGTTTACTTCCGTTTCCTCATTCTCTTCGAAAAGCTCAATAAGGGGCTCTTCAAATTTGCGGGTAGTCAACCACTGGTCGAGCGAAAGCAACAGAGAAGGCAGCAGCAAAAGGTTTGAAAACAATGCAACCAACAGGGTGAAGGATATAAGAAAGCCCATTGACTGGGTACCGCCAAAGGTTGAAATGGTGAAAACGGCAAATCCGAGAAACAAAACAATGGATGAGTAAACCATACTGAAGCCGGTTTCACGAAGCGCCGAAAATACCGATAGCCGGATATCCCAGTTATTGTGTTTGAGTGCCAGGCGGTATCTTGACAGAAAATGGATCGCATTATCCACCGAGATTCCCAGTGCAATGCTGAAAATCAGAATGGTGGAAGGCTTGATGGAAATGGCCAGGAACCCCATCAGCGCGGCAGTCAT
Organism: uncultured Lentimicrobium sp.; assembly: GCA_964503805.1. GTDB lineage: Bacteria > Bacteroidota > Bacteroidia > Bacteroidales > Lentimicrobiaceae > Lentimicrobium. The sequence continues at coordinate 6,129 of CAZDBX010000151.1, forward strand.
CAACTGGGGAAGCAGGTTGGGGACCATAGATACCGCAACCATTTTGAAAGAGGTGAAAAGCAGTCCAAGCAATATTCCGATTGCAATAACGGCCAGTATCAGGCTGGTTAATAGGTTGTTTACAAGATAATCCGTTCCTTTCAGAAAGACAATGCTTGTGCCTGTCAGTTCAACGGTGTATTTATCCGGGTCGAAGATTGAGTCAATGCTTGGTTGAAGATCATCCTTAATGCGCTGGATATCGCGGGTGCCGATGTTGGCCATTTGCACGCTGATGCGGGTCTTGCTCAGGGTGGTATCAACAAATGAATTGAGGATGGTGCGCTTCCCGGCCTTCATCGATGGCAGATACTGCATGATGAAATTGCGCTCCTGGCTGTTCGGAATGCTGTACATTCCCGGATCGCCGTTATAAAATGCCTGTTTCGAGTATTTTACCAGCTCGGCCACCGAAAAGGGTTTCGCAAACTCTGGATATTTGGCAAGGGAGTCCTGTAATTCGCTGATTTTTTGAATGGTTGACATTTGCATCACCCCCCTGGGTTTCCTTGTGTCGATGGCAATTTCAAACGGCAGTATGCCTTTGAATTCTTCTTCGAAGAACAGCAGGTCAACATACATAGGGTGGCCGTGAGGAATATCATCCACGACATTTCCGGTAGTTTTCAGTCTGGAAATACCAAAAACAGCCAGGATCACCCCCGCTAAAGACGTCAGGTAGATTGTCCGGCGGTGGTTCTGAACCAGAAGAACCACTTTTTCGATCAGGGAAGTAGTGTATTTGTTGTCAAGATGCTTGATATGCCTGAGTTGCGGAGGTGCGAGATAGCTGTATAGGATGGGAATCAGGAAGATGGAAAGCACAAAGACCACCATGATATTGATGGCGGCGACCACCCCAAATTCAACCAGCAGTTTATTGCCGGTAATGATAAAGGCGGCAAAGCCGGTAGCTGTGGTAAGATTGGTCAGGAATGTCGCATTGCCCGTTCTGACCACAACCCTGGAAAGTGCCTTCACTTTGTTGCCATGCCCCCTGAACTCGTGATGATATTTGTTGAGCAGGAAAATACAGTTTTCTACCCCGATAATGATCAGCAGCGGCGGAATTATCCCTGTGAGGATGGTGATCTCGTAGCCGAGTATACCAAGGGTGCCCATCGACCAGACTACACTGATGAGAACGATGAGCATCGGAAATAGCACCGCTTTGAATGACCTGAAGAATAAAAACAGCACCAGGGACGCGATCAGCAGCGACAAAAGGGTAAACATCAGCAATTCCCGCTGAACCATTTTCATGGTTTTGGTGCGGATATATGGCATCCCCGAAAAGTGAACCTGAATATCATGCTTGCTGCTGAATACCGCTACCTCATCCTCAATGTCACGGACCAGGCTGATCCTGCTTTTGTTGTTCAGCCTTTCTTTGTCGAGGGTGAGCATCATCAGGGTGGCGTTGGTTTCCTTGTTGATGATCAGTCCATCATAGAACGGAAGATTAAAAATTA
>CAZDBX010000152.1:0-7613 GCA_964503805.1 uncultured Lentimicrobium sp.
ATCTGGTCGGATGAGGTTTCTTCAACCTTGTATTCTATATCTACCGTGCCGTCGGTTGGATTGGGAATAGGGGTGGGTGTGATTTTTTCAGGGTCGAAATAGCGCAGCTGTGCCAGCTCGCGGGTGGTGCGGATGATGTCGGAACGGCTGAACATCTGTCCGGGACGGGTGCGCAGCTCACGCATCACCACATGGTCGTTGGTCCGGGTGTTGCCTTTTACAATTACCTTGTTGATGGTGGCCTGCTTGCCTTCGCGGATGCGCATCTCCATATCAATGGTGTCGTTTTCCACCCTGACTTCCACCGGGGTGACCGAGAAAAACAGGTATCCGTCATCGAGATATAAGGTGCTGATGTCTATTTCGTTGGGGTTGTAATTGAGGTTTGCGTCCAGCTCACTCTGGTTGTAAATGTCGCCGCGGCGTATTTTCAGCACTTCGTTCAGTTGCTCGGCCGTGTATTTTGTATTGCCGACCCACTTGATGTCGCCGAAATAATACCTCCGGCCTTCCTCTATAGCGATATCAATCGAAATGGTCCTTGGCCCTGAACGGTAAACGGAATCCCTGACAATGGCGGCATCCCGGTAACCTTCATTATTGTATTTGGCGATCAGGCTGTTGAGGTCTTCCTTAAAGTCGTCGCGGATAAACTTTGAAGACTTGAAAATCCTGAACCTGAAATTTTCATTGATGACGTCAGTTCCAAAGCTGATCAAGGTGTCAGCATTCAGGGTGAGGGCTTTACGCGGCGCTTTTGTCACCAGTTGATCCAGCGCGTTAAAGGGACGGAAGACCCCCTTATCCTTGGTATTTTTCATGGTCCGCTTCAAACGGGTGTCGTTCAGATTTTCATTCCCCGTAAAATTGATCCTGTCGATGCGGACTTTATTGTTTTTGTCGATGTTAATAACCAGGCTGATCTCGTTGGCTTTCACACTGTCCCTGACCTGTTCGATTTCCACTTCGGTATTAAGGAATCCTTTTCCCGTAAAGTGTTTCCTGATGATGTTCGAGGTGCGGATAATCACATTATCGGTCACCACATCGCCTTTCACCAGTTTGATTTTATCGCGCAGGTCGTCGGCTTCCGACTTTTTTACGCCTTTGAATGAGAACTTGCTCAGGCGGGGCCGTTCCTGCAGGTCGATATTCAGGAAAACGAGGTCGTCGGAAAAGCGGGTGGCGGAAATTCTGACATTTTCAAAAAGCCCCTGAGCCCATAGTTTTTCAATGGCCTTACGGATTTTATCGCCGGGAATTTCGATGCGGTCGGCAACCTGCAGGCCTGAAAGCATGATGAGTACGTTATGATCAAGGTATTGAACCCCGGTAACGGTAACACCACCGATAATATACTCGCGGGGATTCGAATAGTCGATTTCGCTTAAATCATCCCCCAGCCTGATCTGGCCAAACGAAGTGAACTGGAATAAAAGCAGTGTGATTGCAGTGAGGCGGAGTTTCAATTTCATTTATCGGTAACTTGTTTTATTTGTTCACTGATCATTCCAAAACGACGCTCCCTGTTCTGAAAATCCAGAATGGCAGCATAAAGGTCATCTTTTCTGAAATCAGGCCATAATACTGGTGTGAAACAGAGTTCTGCATAGGCAATCTGCCAGAGCAGGAAATTACTGATGCGGTATTCGCCGCTGGTACGGATAAGTAATTCAGGGTCAGGGATATTGCTGGTATCAAGATAGGTGCTGAATAACTCCTGGGTAATCTCTTCCTGTTTTATTTTTCCTGAGGCAACATCTCCGGCAATTTTTCCGGCGGCGGCGGTAATTTCCCACCGGCCGCTGTAGTTGAGCGCCAGAATAAGGTTCATGCGGGTGTTGCCGGAGGTGATTTCCATGGTTTCCATCAGCTGCTTGTAACATTCCGGCTCCAGATGGCTCAGGTCGCCGATTGCGCTCAGCCTGATGTTGTTATCCATCAACGTGCCGATCTCTGAATTCAGGGTGGAAACCAGCAGGTGCATCAGCGCATCCACTTCGCACTTGGGCCTTTTCCAGTTTTCGGTGGAGAAAGCATACAGGGTAAGATATTTCACACCAAGTTCAGCCGCCGCAGTGGCTGTCTGCCTCACTGATTCCACCCCGTTCTGATGGCCGAATACCCTCACTTGTCCCCGGTTTTTTGCCCACCGTCCGTTGCCATCCATGATGATGGCAATGTGCCGGGGTAATCTGGCGGGGTCTATTTTTTCTTTAAGATCCATTCTTCAGAATCAGGTAACTAAAGTACCATCTATTTTATAACCCCAATATTTAATTGGTGTTAATATTTGTTAATCAGTTTAATAAAAAACGTTAAGGCAGCGCTCACGCTCCAGGTAATTGAGCCTGAGTGAGATACTGATGCCTACAAAAGAATACCAGTCATTGTATTTCGAGTCTCCGCGCTGCATCCCGCTGTTGTGGTTCAGCCCGGGATCTGAAGCTAATTCAAACGGCTCCACTTCGCCGGGAGAAAGTCCTTGAAGGTCAAGATAATATGTAGTGCTTACATCGTCTATATAGTCGGTGAATGTTTTATGCATCCGCCAGTCGAGCGACATACCGATAAAGCTGTTGATGCTGTACTTGACGCCTATGCCGAAGGGGATGGAGAATCCGGTTCTTTTATAAGCTTTCCTTTCCGGAAATGCGCTGCTGCCCTGCCCTTCGGTGGATAACCCGTGCAACTCGTAGGTTACGCCGTTGTAGGTTGCCTTCGGATTGAAAAAGAATACCGAAGCCCCTCCGAACATGTAGGGGGTGACGAAGTGCCTGAGACTACCGATAAAGTACTCGTAAAAGTTAAACTCAAAAGTGGCGGAAATATCTGATATATGGCTGGTGAAATTGAGGTTCCGGGTAGTATTGACCTTTGAAATGGCATCATCACCATGCAGGGTCCCATAGGTAAAACTTCCACGGATGGCTGTTCTTTCATTGAAATTATGCCTGATAAAAGCTCCGGCCGCAGGTTTTGTCAGCAGAAACTGACTGCCGGGGTTCAGGTCGCCGAGATAGTAGGAGCCTCCGCCAAAGAGTCCGATCTCGCCATAGCTTTGCGCACCGGCCAGCATAGTTGTAAAGAGGAAAGACAGCAGCAGAATTCTTTTTTTCATATTCATTCTCAGGTTCGCTTAAAGGCGATTTTAATGCATAATTATGGTTTCTTACAGAAACAATACTTCAGCCGACCCATAAGCGCCTGATTTGGCATGCAAAAGTAAGAAAAAATATGAGCCGCAAAGCAATGATGGAATTCCGGCCTGAATCAGTTGCGGACATCCCGGCCCCACATCAGTTTTTGCCTGATGGTGGTGAAGAAATTGTCGTTCAGCCGTTGAACCAGATTGATGCTGAACGTTTCTTTCCGGATGACAATTTCGGTGGATGAATCAATTATGGCAGATCTGGAATCAAGACCAACCAGATACTGCGACATCCGGCCTTCAACTTTCAGCCTGATCACGCTTTTGTCAGGGATAACGACGGGCCTGACGGTTAAATTGTGCGTAGCGATGGGGGTGATGACAAAATTCTCGGAATCGGGTGTAATGATCGGGCCGTTGCAACTGAGCGAATAAGCCGTGGAGCCGGTGGGCGTGGCGATGATCAGCCCGTCGGCCCAGTAGGAGTTCAGCAATATGTTGTCTATATATACATGCACCAGGATCATGGATCCGGTATCTTTCTTATTCACGGTGAGCTCGTTCAGCGCGTAGTTGATTTCGCCGAAGAGGTGCTCAGGGGTTTCCACGCACAACATGGAACGTTTATCGAGGGTGTATTCTCCCTTAAGCAGGGAGGTCACAGCCTGGTTGATTTCATCTTTCGAAATGCTTGACAGGAAACCCATACGGCCGAGGTTGATCCCCATCAGCGGAATGCCCGAATCCCTGATCAGGGTGATGGCATCCAGCATGGTGCCGTCACCGCCTATCGAAAACATAAAATCAGCGTTTCCGGGCAGTTCGTGGTGTGCAGCGAATGTCTGCGGCTCTCTGCCGAACCTGATCCTGTCCCTGACAAATTCGTAAAACGGCTGGTGGATGATTACCTGCACATTGTGCCTGTCAAGGATCTCAACCAGTTGCTGAAAATAATAGAAAAGCTCATCAGCAAATGTCTTTCCGAAAAGCGCGATTTTCATTTTTTTCTGGATTTGATGTCAGTACCGGGCATGGCCCTGAAAATGCAAATGTACAACACTGCGGCCTGGTATGGTCAGATTGCTGCCATAAAGTGGATGAAAATGCCGGCTTTCCCTTCGCGGTTCAGCGAAAACTCGGTACGGACCACTTTATCGTAATAAGTCACAAAATCAATACCCAGGCCGGTGCCGAGCAATAATTTGTCTTGTAAGGAATTGTTTTTACCGGGTTCACCCCGCCAGGCCCGGCCTGCATCGGCAAAAGCCCCTATGTGCACCGAAACCGGAATGGTGTTGAATTGTTCCGCTTTCAGGCGGCCGATCCGGATAATTTTCTGCGGAAGCAGGGCATATCTGAGGTTCGCCTTTGTTATCCAGAAGTTGTCGCCGTCAACAACCTGATATTCATACCCCCGTACATAATCGCGCTGATAACCCAAACCCTGATTGCGGAACCAGGGTTTTGTGCCGCGACTTGACAATTTAACGGCTCCGCCGGTAGCAAGGTTCCATCTTTGGGATAGCGGCAGGTGCCAGCGGACTGAACTCCGCAATGTCAGGTAATTGTAGCCGGCAGGTGGCAGTATGCCTGTCCATTCGAGCAGCGCATCGGCATACCAGCCGGAGAGGGGATAAGCCCGCTGATCGCGGAAATCGGCTTTCAGCAGGTAGGAAAGGAGCGGAATAACGGTTTCCTTTGTCTTTATGCCGGCATATTCCGGATTCAGCGCCAGCAGGGTGTCGCTGAAACGGTAACTGCCGAGCTGTGCAGTTAGTGTGTGGCTCAGATGTATCCCCGGTCTGAACCTTAAAAACGCTGCGGCTTCGGCATAGTACCTCAGAAAGCTATCGTGCCTGAAGTAATCAGGTTTGTCGTTTGTGGTAATCACCGCCGTTTCCCGTTCCCTTGCGCCGGTCAGTATCAGCCCGGCACCCAAAGTTTTTCGGGCGTTCAGGTAGGGCGCTTCATAGGTCAGCATCACTTGCTGCTGGTATCCTGCCATAAAGCGGATATGCAGTTTCTCGAGCCTTCCCCTGAAATTTTCCTGTTGCAGGAATAGGCCGTATGAAAGACGGGAAATGTCACCTTTCTCCAGCCAGGCATTGAAATTCCGGTCGGCAAAATTAAAAACAGGCCACAGCCAGGTGTACCAGCGTTCCTGCACCTTAATATCCACAATAACATCGTCTGCATGGCTTCCGTATTCAATCCCGGTTTCGATAAAATGAAACAATGGCTGGCGTTGAAGGTTTTTAACGGATTCGGACAAGGCATTCTGTAAATTGCTCAATGACAAGGTGTCGCCCTGCCTGAAGGTGAGCTCCCTGAGGATAATGTAATCTTTGGTTTTTTTGTTGCCGGAGATCCTGATATCGCTCACTACCAGCAGTTTCCCGGAATCCCTTGCCGGCAGTATGGCCGTTGCGGCAGTTGACAGAAACAGCAGGAGTATCCCGGTGATGCAGGATTTCAGTTTCATCAGATGTCGAGGTACTTCATCAGGGAGTCATACCTGTCGCGCAGGGTGTTGTTGAAGTCACCCTCAAAGAAGGATGCTTTTATGGTGTAGCCGAAGCGGTTAAAGGTCTGGATAACGGGTCCGATGTCTATGCGGTTGATCTTGAGGGTGACTTCCATGCGGGAGGAATCGGGCAGGGTCAGGATGTAAAGGCTGAGGATGCTGGCGTCGTTCGACTCAACGATTCTGGCAATCTCGCTGAGGGCGTAATCGCGGATGCCCATTTCCAGGACGATGATTCCGCCGGGATTGTCAACCGCTGCCAGGCGGGCAAAATATTTCACCAGGCACTGCAGGGTGATGGAGCCCAGGTAATGATTGTTGGCGTCAATAACCGGAATCAGGGTGAGCTTTTGTTCGAATACCTGGCGGATAACATCGTAAACATGCTGATCCTCCGTTACGTATGGTTTCTGAAGGGAAAGGGAATGATTGCCCAGCGGTTCTTCGTAACTGTTCATCTCATAAATATCCGATTCGGAGATCAGGCCCAGGAAATCATGGTTATTCACGATGGGCAGGTGCGAAACCCGGAACTCTTCCATCCAGTTGAGGGCGATCAGACCGCTGTCGGAGGTCTTCAGGGGCATGATTGCGTCACTGATTAAGTCTTTGGCCAACATGTTTGATTGGAGCTAATGATTTACAAACTTACAAAGAATCCCGCTTGAAATGTTGTTGTTGTTTGCCTGTCTGATTGATCCGTTTGTTGTGATAATCTTTAAGTTATTGTAAAACAGATAAATGGGAATTAATCCAGGTTCCGGGTTGTAAATCTTCTGCATCAGATTTAACCCGTACACCGACCTTATTGTTTCAGGTTTTCCTGTTAGTAAAATCTCATTAACTTTGCCTGCCCGCTCCAGGAAAAACAAAGGAGATCGGGATGTGAGAATATCGGTGAATCGCCGGTTTATTCTGTTTCGCGAAGGAACTGCGTGCCTGTAAAGGCTGTGGTCCTGTTTTCCCGGACAGAATCCGGTGGTTATCCGGGATGTAAATAAAAGTTGGAATGAAAAATCCTTATAAACTTTTTAGCCTGGGCAACCTGGCCATTCTGATCATTCTGGGCGTGGTCCTGACACAGATTCTGACCCTCCGCTTTTACGAAAAGCCCAACCGCATTATTGAAAGCGATGTCAGTAATTATTATGCCTATCTGCCGCTTCATTTCATTTACGGTCAGCTTGATTACCGTTTCGATGAGAAGAGCTTTCCCATTGTAAAGGATTACGTTTACAGCGTTCCGGTTGGTAATGGCAATTATATCAATCCCTATACGATGGGGATGGCCATTGCCTATTCGCCTTTCTTTTTTGCCGTTCACCTGCCGTTGAAATGGTCGGGACAACCTGCCACCGGATTTTCACAGCCCTACCGCATATCCATTATTCTTGCCTGCCTGTTTTATGTGTTGATTGCCCTGATTCTGCTGAAACGGATCCTCGCCGGGATTTTTAATGACAGAATAACCGCCCTGACGCTTACGGCAATGTTTCTGGCTACCAACCTGCTTTACTACATCTCTCATGAACCCGGCATGCCCCATGCATTCAACTTTTCATTCGGTGTATACTTTTTATACCTGACCATCAAATGGCATGAGAAGCCCGGAGTATGGAATTCAGTGCTGCTGGGGATTATTTCAGGGTTGATATCGCTGATAAGGCCCACCGATGTGGTGATTGCCCTGGTCTTTATCCTTTGGAAAGTAGATTCATTCACCGCCCTTAAAAACAATGTTCAGCTGTTTCTCAGGAAATGGCACCTGATTCTGATTGTCCTTTTTTTCGGATTTATGGTGTGGGTACCTCAAATGCTCTATTGGAAACATTTTACAGGTCATTTTCTGTACAATCCATATCATGATGCCGGCTTCAGGTTCTTTTTCGGCAATCCGCAAATATTTATTTCCCTTTTCAGTTACCGGAAAGGCTGGCT
>CAZDBX010000153.1:0-7596 GCA_964503805.1 uncultured Lentimicrobium sp.
TGTAAAGCGGTTCTTTATTGTTTTGTGGTGGTTCCCCCTGGCTGTATTATTGCTATTCCTTCTGGGTACGGCAGTTCTTCCGCTGCAGTCAATGGGTAAATTCTGGCGGATCTATCTGCCGGGTATTGCACTGATGGCCTATCTGGCCAAAGTCATCATGCTGATACCGTTATTACCGGTCCTTTTATTACAAATCAAAGCCTTTGTTAAGGATTTTTTCTTCAGGAAGAAATCTGAAACTTCAGGCAAATTATTTCTTTTTTTCAGACGAATGGGATTATTTATCGGAGGTCTGGCTTTTGCCGGATTATTGATTGGGAGCACCATATGGGTGTATAAATTTAAGGTTCACTCAGTTACACTTCAGATAGAGGAGCTGCCGGATGCCCTGGAAGGGCTGAAAATTGTGCAGCTTTCCGATCTGCATCTGGGCAGCTGGATGTCGGCTGCACCGTTGCAGCGGGCCATCGACAAAGTCAATGCGTTGAATCCGGATATCGTTGTGTTTACCGGCGATATGGTGAATTATTCATCCTCTGAGGTGAAAGGTTTCGAACACTATCTTGCACAAGTCAAAGCACCGCTGGGGGTTTACGCCATTCTCGGCAACCACGATTACGGGGATTATACATCCTGGAAAACTCCTCAGGAAAAGGAAGAGAACCTGAATGAACTCATTGATTTTTATAAATCAATTGGGTGGAAACTTTTACGAAATTCAACTGAAGTGATCAGCATTGACAGTGCCCGTTTATTGATTGCGGGTGTTGAAAACTGGAGCGCGACACCCAGGTTTAAGCGCTATGGCGATCTTGCTAAAACAATGGAGGGGGTGGAGTATTGTGATTTTAATATCCTGCTTTCTCATGATCCGACCCACTGGGATGCTGAGGTCCTGGAAGACTACCACCGGTTTGATCTTACCCTCTCGGGGCATACCCATGGTATGCAGCTGGGTATAGAAGCCCTAGGTATGAAATGGAGTCCCGCCCGTTATATGTATAAGCACTGGGCAGGACTTGCCATACAGGGCAATCGTGATGGAAGGGATAATTATCTTTATGTGAACCGTGGATTAGGCCACATCGCTTACCCCGGCAGGGTCGGCATACTTCCGGAAATCACCCTGATCACCCTCAGCAATACCAATTAGCAGCCATCGGGGTTTGAAATATCTGATTCTCTCCTCCTGAATGCCTGTTATAACTTGAACCATTCGTTCACCCTGTCGGTAATCTGGCAATTGTCCCGGATATGCCTGAACTCGTTTGTGTGCTTGTTGTACATGTAATCTTTCGTCCAGGTCTGATGATGAATGCTGATTTCTTTGAGCGCGTTCAGAATATGGTCCAGTTCGTTGTTTGTCATCGTTGGATGCAGGGAGAGCCTGACCCACCCGGGCTTTTGGGAGAGATCACCATGATTGATAAGCTCTGTTATTCTTTTTGAATGCTCATAACTTACATCCAGAAGGTAATGCCCGTAAGTCCCTGCGCAGGCACATCCACCCCGAACCTGTACCCCGTATTTGTCAGAAAGGAGTTTCACTACCAGATTATAATGAATGTTCTCGAAGTAGAATGAGATGACGCCAAGGCGTTTGCGCTGATTATTGGCAAGAATATGCAGACCTGGTATTCCATCCAGCCCTTTAAAAGCACGATCCAGCAATTCCTCCTCCCGCTTGGCAATATTAACGGTGCCCATGCGCTCCTTGAGTTCAATACAAAGCGCTGTGCGGATGGCCTGCATGAAGCCGGGGGTACCACCGTCTTCGCGCAGTTCGATATCATCAACATATTTGTATTCGCCCCATGGATTTGTCCAGTCAACGGTCCCGCCGCCGGGCTGGTCAGGTGTTCTGCTTTTGTAAATTGACCGGTCAAAAATCAATACGCCTGAAGAACCCGGGCCGCCCAGAAACTTGTGGGGAGAAAAAAGGACAGCATCCAGCTTTTCAAGCGGATCTCCGGGATGCATATTGATATCGGCATATGGCGCAGAGGCGGCAAAATCAATAAAACAAAAACCGCCGTTCTCATGCATAATCCTTGCCAGCTGGTGATATGGCGTCCCCACGCCCGTAACATTTGAACAGGCCGTAAACGCCCCGATCTTCAACGGCCGGTCTTTGTATTTTTCCAGTTGCCGGCGCAGTTCATCAGGGTCAACCAGCAGATCTTTGTCTGGAGAAAGAACAACCACGTCGCTCATGGTCTCGAACCATGAAGTGTGATTGCTGTGGTGTTCCATATGTGTGACAAACACGACCGGGCGCTCTTTTTCCTTGAAGCATTTGCTGTCGGTGAGCTGGCCACACATCTTCAATCCCATCATCCGCTGAAACTTCACGATTACTCCGGTCATGCCGAATCCCGCAGTGATAATAACGTCCTCCGGCCCTGCATTCACGTGTTTTTTTATCCGCTTATGCGCTTCATGGTACGCCCTGGTCATGGAGGTGCCGGTCTCACTGGTTTCAGTATGGGTATTGCCGATAAAAGGGCCTATATCGTTTGAAAGCCTGTCTTCAATAGGTTTGTATAGCCTGCCGCTGGCGATCCAGTCGGCATAAATCAGCCTTTGCCTTCCGAAGGGAGTATCATACTCAGCATCATGTCCGATGGTATTCAAACGGAAAGTATCAAAATATTTTTCCATAATTGCAGCAGTTTGCAGCTTGCTGCAAATGTCTTAAAAAATTGATCTTCTCCGAAGATTCAACTGCAATATTGAAAAATTTTAAAAAGCCGGAGTGGCGATTTTGTATTGCATTGATATTGAATGTAAAAGAGAATATTTCCGCTCTTTACAAGTGAAGTTATGAAGGATATGTCCTGATGGGGACTAATCTCCCTGGGCTATCTGCATTTTCGAAATCTCAATGCTTCCGCCTTCCGCGTAAATACCTATCCAGTTGTTGTCTTCGCGGTACCATTTGTCCTGAATGCTCACACGCACCAGATAATCTCCGTTTTCTTCCGTTGTTATGCTCCTGATTACAATGCCTCCGTTCTTTTGGTTGCCTTTTCCGTAGTTCACGTATACTTTAGGATCGGCTTCGCTGGTTTTACGGCCTTTGATGGATACATAATTATTTTTCCGCAAACGCATTTCAATCGGGTTGAAACTGAATTTCTTTTCTGTGTCTGCATCTATTACCGTTGGATCACTGATCAGATCAACCATGGCATGATCTTCCAGGTATTTCCTGATCTTTCTGATCATTTCTCCGGGATAGGTTTCATCCGGTCTGGCAATGGATGCCGCGAGATATGCGTCGATCGCCTGGTCAAATATTTTATCCTGGTACAATCTGTCGGCATTGATGATATGTTTATTGTACGTGGCAAGCTGATTAAGGGTGCGCTCCTGCATGATGGTGCGGATGGCAAGGATCCTGTCCTGCGGATGTTTTTCACCTGGCTTGAGTGTGGCGGCATTTTCATAGAATTTTACGGCAGAGGTGTAATCCTCTTCACCGAAAAGCTGATCAGCCTGCCGGATTGCTTCATAATATTCCCTGTCGGTCAGCATTTTCTGCTCTTCCAGTATGCCGTTGATCTCCCTGATTTTTGCAGATGGATATTCGCTGCCGGGCTTGTAGTCCAGCGCCTTCTGGTATGAAGCCAGCGCAACTGAATAGTTTTTGGTTTCTAATGCAGCATCAGCAGCGGAAATGGTACTTGCATAGTTTTCACTGAGCGTTTTCGCCTCAGATTTCTTTTGTCCAATCAGTTCAATCTGTCTGCCCGGGTACGATTCAGAAGGTTTAAGCCGCGCAGCCTGCTGGTATGCCATTAAAGCCTCATCAAGCTGATTTTGCGACAACAAATTGTCACCAAGCTGAATGGCATCCGCATACTGTTTGTCCGTTGCCTCCTGCTCTCCCAGTATTTTTGCTATTTCCGCGATCCTGTTTGCCGGATGAGCCGCATTCTGTCTGATCAGTAAGGCTTCATTGTAAAGGGTTTGTGCCTGGCGGTAGTCCCTTGCATTAAAGAAACGGTCGCCATCTTCAATGGCTTTGTTGAATTTTTGCTCATTTGCCAGCTGCTCGGCCTGCATTTGCGCGATCCGTTCAATCTGGCTGGCAGGATAGGTTTCGCCGGGCTGCAGTTTGAGTGCGTCGGCATATTTATCCCTGGCTTCCCTGAGCGATCCTGAATTGAAAAGAACATCTCCTTCAGCAATGGCTTTCTGATATCCAGCTGAAAGTTGCATGGCCGCTTCCAGTTCTTTGTCGGCCAGGGCGATGCGCTCAGTCGGATATTTTTCGCCGGGCTTAAGCAACAGCGCCTGCTGGTATGCTGATTGTGCTGCCTGGTATTTTTTATTCCCGAAAGCGGCATCCCCCTCTGAAATATATGCTTCATAACGCTCTTCCAGCGACTCCCGGTCCCTGATTATTTTTTCAATTTTTGCTATCTGCTCTGAAGGGTAATTTTCGCCCGGCAAAATGCCGGCCGCCCTGGTATAGGTCGTTCGGGCTTCCCCGTACTGCCCGTCGCTGAACAACTGATCGGCTTTTGCAATTTCCGTGGAGTAATTTTCACGCTGAATGCGCTGATTCTCCATTTCCTGTCCAATACGGGCTATTCGCTCTGAAGGATATTTTTCCCCTGGTCTGAGGGCCAGTGCATTGTTAAAGGCATTGGCCGAATTTTCAAGGTCCCGGTTGTCGTATAAACGGTCCCCTTCGGCAATGAAATTGTTGTATTTTTCCTCTGCCGACCTGAGGTTATCAAGTTCAGTCTGCAATTTTGTGATTTGTTCTTTTGGATAACTTTCTTCCGGCTTAAGCAATGCTGCCTTGTTATATTCAGTCAGGGCATTGCTTACTTTTTTTTCAGCATACAGACGGTCAGCCTCGCTCACTGTTTTCAGGTAAAGTTCGTCCTTCTCTTTTTGGAGAGCCAGTTGCTGATCTGCCTTTGAAATTTGTGATGCCGGATAAGCTTCGCCCGGTTTTATTCCCAGTGCCTGGCTGTACTTCTCTTTAGCCCCTGTATAGTTCCCTGAGTTGAATAACTGATCGGCTTCTGCAATGGCATTGCTGTATGCATTTTGGTCCGCCTTTTCTTTAGCCAGTATGTCATTGATTTTAGAAATCTGCTGGTCAGGATAATTTTCGGCAGGTTTAATTGTTTTGGCTTGCCCGTATGCGTTCAGGGCTGATGGGTAATCCGGAATACTGAAAAAATTATCAGCTTTTGAAATTGCCTCCTGATATGCTTTATTTAATTCTGCTTCTTTTGCTGCAGCTGTCAGACCGGCAATCTCCTCAATCTTTTTCTTTGGATATATTTCGGTAGGTTTCAGGGTGGATGCCTGTTGGAATATTGTCCGGGCTTCTTCATATTTTTTTTCCAGCATCAGGGCATCCCCGCGGGTAACTGCATCATTGTAATTTTCTTCAAGCTGCTTTTGTTGCTGCAACAACCCGTTGATTTCTCCAATCCTTGTTTTCGGATATTTTTCTTCCGGCAGAATTCCTGAAGCCTGCTGATATGCCCCAAGAGCTGTTTCGTAATCCCCTGCCTGAAATAATCGGTCGGCAGACGCGATAACGGTCTGATAATTAGCCAGTGCATCCTTTTGTTGAGTCAATCCTTCAGCAACTCTCGAAAGCATGCTTTTGGGATAGTTTTCAGATGGTTTTAATTTCAGCGCTTGCTCATACTTCAGTTTTGCCGTAACGAAGTCCCTGTTCATATAGGCTTCATCCGCTTCAGTAAGGAGGTTGTCAAATGAATCCTGCTTCGCTTTTTCTGACGCAAGTTTACTGTCGATGTCGCGGATGCGTTGCTGCGGATGGTTTTCTTCCGGATTCAGGGCTGAAGCTTCGGCATATTTATCCCTGGCAGCCTGCATGTTTCCTGAAGCGTACAATTTATCAGCTTCTGCTACGATTTTTTCAAATTGATTCACCATCTCCTGCCTTTCTCTGGCAAGTCTCTCGGCTTCAGCAAGTTTGTCGCGGGCTGATTTGTCTTCAGGTTTAATATTGACCGCAATCGAAAACTGATCCCTGGCTGCTTCAAAATTCTTCGCCAGCAGAAGGCGGTTGCCTTGTTCAACTGCATTGCTGAAGCGCGCTTCGTCTTCAGGATCTGTGTAAACCTTCCTGATCTGGGCCAGCTTGTCTTTCGGGAACTTGGCCGTGGGATCAATATTCAATGCTTTCTGATATTCGGCTTTGGCCCTTGCATAATCCTTTGCCTGCAGAAATTCCTCACCCCGGAGGATGGCTTCTTCAAATTGCTGTAACCTGGCGGGGTCAATGCTTTGAGCATTGGCATTTATGCCGGTTCCCAAAAAGAGTGAACATGCAAGCAGTAAGACGGATAAAAGACGGGTCGAAAAATATTTAATCATTTTGTGGTCAGATAATTGATAATCACGTATTGCTTTTTGCCATTCAGCGCTATAACAAAACGAAAATCCGGAAAGTTTATTGGGTGCTGAGCGAAATCAGGTTTTGTGGTCAAAAATAAGTCCGTCTCGCATAAAGAGCCTGCGATCAGCCATTTCGGCAAGTTCTTCGTTATGGGTGACAATAAGAATGGTTTGGCTGAACTTTTCGCGCAATTCGAAGAAGAGCTGATGCAACTGCCTTGCGTTGGTTGAGTCGAGATTGCCCGAAGGCTCATCAGCCATAATCACTGAAGGACTGTTGATCAATGCCCTGGCTACCGCTATGCGCTGCTGTTCTCCCCCCGATAATTCTGATGGCTTATGAGAGGAGCGGTCTTTCAGGTTAAGAAATTCAAGCAATTCCATGGCCCGGAGTTCCGCTTCCCTGCGGCCGGTCCCGGCGATAAATGCAGGGATACAAACATTCTCAAGGGCTGTAAATTCAGGCAGCAGGTGGTGAAACTGAAAAACAAAACCCACTTTCCGGTTCCTGAATCCGGCAAGTTTACGGTCATTAAGTTTACCCGTCTCAATTCCGTCAACAACCACATGCCCGCTGTCGGCACGGTCGATGGTGCTGAGAATGTGAAGCAGGGTCGATTTGCCGGCTCCTGAAGCACCGGTCACCGAAACGATCTCACCTTTATTGATCTCAACAGATACCCCTTTCAGTACCTGGAGACTTCCATACGATTTGACTATTTCTCTCGCCTGAATCATAGAATGAAATTAACCTGATGCAAAGTTAACAGTTTAACTGAAAGTCACCCTGTTCAGGTGAGAAGTCATGTTAGAAGTACAGGATTGAAAATGTGGCAGGATTCAGCGCGGGAGCATTATGACTGAATGGCCGGAATCTGAATTTTCACTGTTTGCCAAAAGCAATGCAGGGAAGGATAGAGATCACCTTCCTGAGTCAGGAGAAAAGGCGGGTTAAACGCCCTTGTTAACTTAATCAAGGACAAAATCATCCTCTGTAACTTCAATTTCAAGCTCCGCGCCGATCAGTTCAGCCAGCCACTTGTAACCGTTTTTTACAATGAGTCTGATTTTGACATAACCCATAATAGGGAATTTAAGTGTTGCAAGCATAATGATGATTATTTCAGGTTAGAACCCGGCAGGGTATGCCGGCCGGGTTATAGTAATATATCACTTTATGGAGTAAAAGTAACCTGA
>CAZDBX010000154.1:0-7523 GCA_964503805.1 uncultured Lentimicrobium sp.
GGTTCATACTGGGGTGCACTCGCATATAGAACCAGTGCTTTGCAGGATTACGGCGGGTATTTTACCAGTTCAACAAACGGTGCAGGAAAGTCATTACTGATCAAGACCGGGATTGGAATTGGCGCATGGGGTGAATTGTTTGGTGCTGACATTCATGGAGAAGTCTATGGTATTTATACCGAAGGTAATGATTATGCCCTCTATGCTGCTGGAACAACCTTTCAGTCAGGTCCCCAGGTACACCTGCAGCCCAACGGGACTGAACAGCAAACTGTACTTTACGCTAATGTATCAACCGATATGACTGTGCAGACCAGTGGATATGCGGAACTTAGTTCAGGGAAAGCGACCATCAACTTTGATGATTCTTTCCGGAATTCGGTTTCTTCCGGATTTCCTGTGGTTGTTACCGTTACACCCGTTGGCGTTTCTCAGGGGCTGTATCTGACTGAGACAAGCTCCCGGGGCTTTAGCGTGGCCGAATCAGGAGATGCCGGAAGCAATGCAAGATTTGCCTTTATCGCTATCGGAAAAAGGGCAGGTTTCGAGCAGCCGGTTATCCCTGCAGAGGTTACCCGTGCAGATTATTCAGACAAGGTTAAACGAGGTCTCCACAATGATGCTGATACTAAATCGAAAGGAGAAGGTCTCTATTATGAAAATGGCAAATTGATGGTTGGTAAACATCCTTCGGTGATGGTCGACAGGACAGAGATTGCCCCTCAATCTGGATTTTTCGTTATCAGGTAGACGCTGAATGACAGGAGCATATGTGCTGATTTTCGGTTCTGTTAACCAAATAGTGAAAGTTACATATCATTTGCATTAATCACCGGCATTAAACAGATATGTTATGAGATTACTGGTCATTTTTTCCTTCCTGATTATTTTTTCCGGAACCCGTGCTCAGGTGGCCATCAACACCGATGGAAGTAACCCTGACCCCTCTGCAGGGCTTGAAGTAAAATTCACTGATAAAGGATTCCTTCCTCCACGGCTGACCGCCGCTCAACGGGATGCTATAACAAGTCCGGCAGCCGGGCTTATCATATACAACTCCACCGATAACCGTCTGGAATACTTTTCAGGCGTCTGGGCACCTTTGCTAAGTCCGGGCAGCGGCTGGTCGCTTTCAGGTAATACGGGAACAACTGATGGTATTGATTTTATCGGCAACATTGATAACAAACCTTTGAATTTCAGGGTAAATAATCAAGCCGGCGGCAGAATAGATCATATTTATGAGAATACATTCCTTGGATATCATTCCGGCAACGGGATAACAACCGGAAGTAATAATACCGGGTCCGGTGCTTATTCACTGGAATATAATTCCACTGGTACTTTAAATGCCGCAGTAGGGTATTATGCCCTGAGACTGAATTCAACAGGATCGGAGAATGCGGGGATAGGCGCATATGCACTAAATAATAATATGAACGGGCACTACAACACCGCGCTGGGGATCCGTGCCATGCAAGGCAATTCTTCCGGCGCCTGCAATTCCGCCATGGGAAATGAAGCCCTGATTGCCAATACTACAGGCAACAACAATGTTGCCATCGGCATGTATGCTATGCAGAAAAATATGAGCGGCTCAGACGGCACGGCAGTCGGCACCGGAGCCATGAGGTATTATAATATAATTACCAATCCCTGGATAATTGCCAATGTTGCTATCGGATTTAATGCACTTCGCGGCTCAACAACTGTCAGCCAGAATTCAGGAAATTATAATACAGCAGTAGGATATCAATCTTTACAATCCAATACGCAGGGAAACCGCAATACCGGTTTGGGGAATCAGACTTTGTACTTGAATACAACCGGGGGTGACAATACGGCCATAGGTTATTTATCGTTGAGTTCAAATTCTACCGGAATAAGCAATACTGCTGTTGGTTCTTCTTCTCTTTCATTAAGTTATGGTAATTATAACTCAGCATTGGGAAGCTTTGCTCTGGCTAATAATCAGGGAGGAGAATTTAATTCCGCGTTCGGAACCCAGGCCTTATATGGAAACACGGCAGGCAATTACAATACAGCCCTTGGATATCAGAGCATGACCGCAACCACTACCGGGTGGTACAATACTGCCGTTGGATACAGATCATCAAATAATAACCCCACCGGGAGTTATAATACCTGTATTGGCTATAATTCAGGCAGCACTGCGCAAGTGAATTTTGATAATACCACATGTATTGGCACCGATGCCCAGGCAACAGCTACTGACATGGTCAGGATAGGAAATGTTCATGTAAACTCCATTGGCGGCTATGCCAACTGGACTAACATTTCAGATGGCAGGTTTAAAACCGAAGTGAAGGAAAATGTCCCCGGAATTGAATTTATCTCTAAGCTGAGGCCGGTAAGCTATCGCCTTGACCGGGAGCAGATCAACCGATATCTCGGTATAGAATCGGCATACAAGGCCGAGTCCGTCAGCCAGGTCATTTGCGGTTTTATTGCCCAGGAGGTTGAAGCTGCAGCACAAAAAACCGGATTTAATTTCAGCGGAATCGATGCTCCTGATAATGCCGGGGATCTATATGGATTGCGTTATGCCGAATTTGTGGTTCCCCTTGTGAAAGCCGTGCAGGAGCTCAATGATAAATTTGAAGAACAAAAACTGATTAACACTCAGCTTATTGAAGTCGTTGAGGAACTTAAAGTAAAAAATGAAAAATTAATGCAGATTATCATGAAAACAGACCAGTGATAAGCGCGTCCGGTTTTATTATCTGCTCAGTTTCAGATATTGTTGATAACTGGTTTCGGGTCAGCTAAAACATTAACAATCAATTAACATCATTAATTCTGTAATTGTCTTTATTAGCATTATTAAACTCCCGATTGTATGAAAAACATTCTAAATTTCTCTGAGTGATGGGGATTGTCATAATTTTAATCCTCAGACACTGACAGCCCAGTGAGCTTCCATCAATACTGACAATTCTCCCCCTGATCCCGGTGCCATGCTGGATGTGAAAAGTGTAACCGGGGGCTTACCGGTCCCCGGAATGTCAGAAGCCCGAAGAAATGCAATCGTCACACCGGCAACCGGATTGGTTGTTTTCCGGACTAACAAGGCACCCGGTTACTTTTTTCAACTCAGGAACCTGTGGTTCTCCGGCAGGCTTAAGTTTAAGTGGCGAAACCCTGATTCAAACAGGAAAGCCGGGGGAATGGGAAAACAGGTTTTCATTGTGAGGTAAAATCGATTTAACGGAATCCGGGGGATTTTGAGTAATCAGTGAGTTCGGTTTTACGCTGGGAACATGTGCAATACTTTTCAATTGCAAGGATTGATAATTCCGGATGCGGTTCGTATGTATTTATCAAAGAATAATTATTCCGGTTTCAAAAGGGGTTACTGATAGTTTAACTGCCAGTTCAATGTTATTGTCACAAATCTACCGGTTATAATCGCGAAAGAGCAGGTGTTCTGCGCCCGCGCTGCCATGCTGATCTGATTTCAGACAAACTTTTTATTTATTTCGGGGCATTCCACGAAGGCCATATTTTCTCTGCTGATTTATGTTTCAGCCGGCTGGCCTTGTAACCTGAAAAAAACATATTCGGCTATTAGTTTTAACGCTGATATTCCCGATGCGTTATCTCTGCAGCAGAGAGGGTTTAACCAGACAGAAAGTTGCCCGTCAGACTGAAATTATAAACCCTGCGGGTTTAATTCTTCTGAAAAAATGCTGTTGCTTGCGCCTGTGACAAAGAATAACACATCAGCCTGTCGTTATAATGCCGGATTTTGCTCAGAACCCTTGATTATTTGAGTCTTATTTCTTATATTTATAGCATTGGAATCCGGTATTCCACGCTCCTTACCTGTTCTGCAATTTCCGCAATCTGGCTCATCCCGCTGCCGGTCATCATGCTTCATTTCCAGTTTCTGATATTCTGAGAAATTACTGCTTTTGATGTTAAGCTTTAGATTATGAAAACAAGAATTGCATGGCTGTTGCTTTTAATGGCTGCAGGTTTGCAGGCCCAGGTCGCCATCAACACCGATGGCAGCGCACCCGATAATTCGGCGATGCTCGATGTAAGATCAGGCTCCAGAGGGGTATTAATCCCGGGGATGCCCTATTATGCTGTCAGGGAGATCGAAAGTCCGGCGCATGGCTTGCTGGTATTTCAAACCGATTGTATCCCCGGCTTGTATTTTAATGCAGGTACCCCTGAAATTCCTTCCTGGGAAATGGTGGGCTTTAATGCAACAGATCATGGCTCCATTACCGATGCCGACGGGGATACCTTTATTACCACGGATGAGGGCCCGGACCAGGACATCATCCGGTTCTACTCCCGAAACGCGAACCATGTCTGGATCGACAGCAACAGGCTGGTGGTGAGCAGCGGGTATTGCAACGTTTTTATCGGTGACAGTTGCGGAACCTTTAACACAACGGGCAGCAGCAATCTTTTCATCGGGTTCAATGCAGGTGCCAGGGCAAATATCGGGGTGGACAATGTTGCACTCGGGAGCTTCGCAGGTTACAATAACCATCATCATTACAACACCTTTGTAGGAGCCTGGAGCGGAAGAAACAACTACACCGGCTGGAACAACACATTTCTCGGTTATGAAACGGGTTTCGAAAACCTTACGGGAAGGCATAATGTGTTTATCGGTTACAGGACGGGTTATCACAATACGGATGCTGAAAACAATACATTCGTAGGTGCTGAGTCGGGCTTCAATAACAGCACAGGCGTTAACAATGTTTATGTGGGCAACCATGCCGGCAGAAACAATGAAACCGGAAATCATAATGTTTTCATCGGTTACATGGCCGGCATAAATGAAACAGGTTCCAACAGATTGTATATATCAGGTTCCGGGACTGATAATCCGCTTATATACGGAATCTTCGATGAAGAGATACTGAAGTTCAATGCCAGGCGGATAGAAATCAACTCGGCCGACAGCAATGTGATACTCGGGTCCCGTTCAGGCGCGCTGACAACAGGGGCTTACTATGTATTTGTCGGTGATCTGGCGGGCGAGGATAACACCACCGGTACGCTGAATGTATTCAACGGAGCCATGAGCGGGAAGGACAATGTGTCGGGCAGCATGAATGTATTTCAAGGGCCGTATGCCGGTGGACGGAACACGGAAGGTTCGCGCAACACCTTTGTGGGATCTTACGCAGGAGGAAACAATACTACCGGATGGAGGAACACTTATATCGGACTGTCGGCAGGCTACCTGAACAGCACCGGCCATTATAATACATTCATCGGACGTGGTGCCGGATACAACAATTCGGAAGGAAGCGGCAATGTTTTTGTAGGCAGCCTGGCAGGTTACAACGAAACCGGATCGGATAAACTTTACATATCAAATTCTGATACGCTTTCTCCGCTTATATATGTTGAATTTGACAATTCACTGCTCAGGTTTCACGGGCGGGTTGAAGTGGTTGATCATGATGTGTATGTAACGGATGCAACCAAAGGGATTATTCTCAGGTCACCCGATGGGCAGTGCTGGCGGGTGATTGTTGACAACGAAGGCACACTTTCCGCTTCACCGGTGGTATGTCCTTAGCGGATGAATCGGGGGGGGTGATTTTAAAACATTCAAAATGAGTTGATTAAGAACCTAACTTTCAAAATACTTAGTCATGAGAACATTTGTATTGTTTTTAATGCTCCTGGTTGCAGATATTTCCCTGGCCCAGGTCGCCATCAATACCGATGGCAGCGCACCCGATAATTCAGCGATGCTGGATTTAAAATCTACCAACAAAGGCTTATTGATTACCCGAATCGCCCTTACCGGCGCTACCGATAACACCACCATTGCAAGCCCGGCCAACAGTCTTTTGGTATTTAATACTGCCACAGCCGGAACAGGAAGCGATGCCGTTGTGCCGGGCTTTTATTATTGGGAAGCGATGGCAGGCCGTTGGAAAAGTCTTTCAACCAATGCCGGTCAGGGGGGCGATGTGTGGATAGACCTGAACAGCAACATATTATCGGCGAATTCAGCGGGTCAGATGTTGCAGGGATCTTTCAATATTGCGCTGGGGGAGGGCGCTTTCAGCGATCCCGCTGACCCCTCTGACTACGTGATTGCCATTGGCCCTGGTGTATGCAATTCCGAATTAACCGGAGGTGAAGCCTTTGTGGTGGCAATTGGCGCAAACACAGCGTTCTTCAACAGCGGCACTTATCTGAATGCGTTTGGTATGGAAACGGCCTATAACAACACGGGAGATAATGTAAATGCCATGGGCATGTATGCGGCAACGGGTAATTCGGCTTATTCGGTAAATGCTTTCGGGGTTTTTGCGGCTGCTTCAAACACCGGCGACAATACCAATGCTTTTGGTCCCAGTGCTGCCCAGTCGAACCAGGGATCATTTGTGAATGCCATCGGACAGTCGGCCTGCAGTAACAACACCGGTACCAATGTGAATGCCCTGGGGTATGAAGCTGCTTATGAAAACTCAGAACAGGATGTAAATGCCTTTGGTTATCAGGCTGCCTATGGAAACACACAGTGGGCGGTAAATGCATTGGGCGCTGTATCTTCCAGGAACAACTCAGGCTACCTCGTAAATTCACTTGGACTGCAATCGTGTGAAAATAACAGTGGTAATTCGGTGAATGGAATGGGGCACATGTCGGCACAGGAAAACCAGGGCAGCGAGGTAAATGCATTGGGCGCGATGTCGGCTCAGTTTAATACCAGTCACAACATCAACGCATTGGGTAATAAAGCTGCCCAGCACAATACAGGATGGGGTCTGAATGCATTTGGCCTGGAATCAGCACAATACAACACCGGCTCAAATGTGAGCGCTCTGGGTGTGCATGCAGCCCGGTACAACAATGGTGACAATTGTGTGGCAATCGGTGAACGTGCGCTTTCGGGAAGCGAATTCGCAGATGAAGGGCAGGGAAATATTGCCATTGGATATCAGGCAGCTATGAATATAGGGTCAGGGGCTAATAATATTGCCATCTGATATGATGTTCAGCTATCCGATGGCGACGCCACCAACCAGATCAACATCGGCAACAGCATCATCAGGGATGAAGCGGGGGTAATTCAACTTAAGGACCTGATTCAACTCACACCCACCAGTGAGCCGGTATCTCCGCAAGCCGGAATGATCTATTTCGACAGTACTTCCAATATGTTGAGGTATTACAATGGTGAGACCTGGATTAATCTGTAACCCGGAGGCCGGATGGCAGTTGCGCGCCTGAAATATTTGATCTGAATAAGAAAATACCTTGCCTTCTGTTGTGTGTATTGAACCGTATAAGCACCGCAGTTGCACTGTCCTTGCTTTTCCGTGGCATCACCTTCAGTGTAAGGGCGGAGAAGGATAGTCCAGTAAATTATCCCGTGCATCCGAAGGTTCGGAGGGGGCTCAGGTACGAATAATCAAGGGACAAAGCGCACTGTTCTGCGTTATTGCAGCCAATGAGGTAGTAAACAATGGGGCGGCATTAAAAAGTCAGGTTTCTCCCTCCGGTGGCAG
>CAZDBX010000155.1:0-7508 GCA_964503805.1 uncultured Lentimicrobium sp.
TTCAGGGCTGTGCTCTCTGCCGGACGAGGATTTATAATCAGAGTACTCCACTCCTTATAAATCCGAAAGGCTGTACCGCATTGCAGCACAGCCTTCAGTAATTCCCTCCTCTAAAAATTTATCTGAACACCTGAACTTTGCGGGTGGCGGTGCCGGCGGCAGTTTTTACCTGCAAAAAGTACAATCCCGGGGTGAGGCTTTCCACATTCAGGGTGTACTCCTGACTTACGGCATTTTCGCGAAGAATCTCTCTGCCGGCAAGATCCGTAATCCTGACTTCGGTCATGCGCTCACCTGACTGCACAAACAAACGACTGCTTACAGGGTTGGGATAAGCCAATACTACCGGCAGATCCTGAGCCGGCTCTACTGATGTAATCCCGGTTGAGTAGAATAAAGAGATGTTGGGATAGTAATCCGATGCATAGCCGAATTCGGGCAGGGTCATGGGGTCAAACGGCATATCATCCCTTTCGGAGATGCGGGAACGGCTTGCCCCAGTGTCGATAGAACTGATAAACACCGCGCCCACCACCATTTCGCTGTAACTTTTAACCGTTTGTACCACCAGGTTGCCGCCGTTGTAAGTGTATGGGTTGTCCAGCGGAATGTAAAGGTTGTTGAAGCCCTTTGAAAAATCGATGGTTCCGTTGAAAACCGGAGTCAGGGTTGATGGATTGATCCAACTATCGGCCAGGCTGGACTGAGCGGTTTCCCCCAAATAGATTTGCACGGGTACATCCATCAGATCGGCATCGAACTGGCAGGTGTACTGCAGTCCGGTAAGCGGGAAGCCGCTGACGCCCACTTCTTCAGGCAGGTACAACGACTGGGTGTAGCTATGCAGGTTGAAAAAATTGCAGGGCAAGAAGTTGAGCGGATACGAACCATTGCCGATCTGGGCATATTCAATTCCGGCCGGCTGTACATAAATGGCGAGGTTGGCGGTACGGTTGTTGTCAGGATGCTGATCCTGGGCAAACTCTATCTCAGCATAAATATCCATGCTGCCGATGTTATCGGTGGAAGGGGTCCACCAGAGCAAATGATACATCTTTTCACCAAAGGCAACGGGCAGACCTGCCGCCGTTGACAGTAGGGTACCGTCTCCGCTGAAAAGGTTCACGGTGTAATCCTGTTGGGCAAGCACACTGCCATTCTTAACCTCCAGTAAATAAAGCTGCTCCCCCCCTGCTTCCGGGGTGGTACTTCCTGAAAAATAGCCTGTAAGCAGATCGTGGTCAACCGGCGATTCCACAAACAGGTCGTCGATGGCCCAGAAGTTTATGGCGTAATTATTTCCCTCAAAGCGGAAGGCAATCTGCAGTTCAGCAGCGCCTTCCGGAGCGGTAAAATACCAGAAAAACTCGTCCTGCGGAATATTGAGCAGTCCGACAGGCATTTCCATCAGGTCCACCCAGTTTGTGCCACCATCGTAGGTAACATCCACTCCGATCATTTCGCCATAATCCATTTCGTAGTTAAAAAGGTATTGCTTTAGCCTCAGGCAAAGCGCCTGATGTCCGTCAACATTGATTACAGGAGAAATCAAGCGGCTGAGTCCGGATGCAAAACTGAAGCCGAGGAAGAGTTCGGGGGCTTCGCTACCGGCCATGGCTGATGATGCTACTGACCAGGGCGCCTGCGCCCCGTCGAGTACCCAGCCCGGAGGGAGTTGTCCTGTCGGGTCATCAAAATGATTGCTGTAGAGCACCTCCTGCCCCATGGCGGAATAATGAGTAAAGAACATGCCGGCCATCAGCAGGGCGGCAAAAGAGGTAAAAAGCTTTTTCATAAAGATAAATTTTGGAAATAAAACTTTGGCAAAGTAAATTGAATCAGCTTCAAAATTCAATTGGTATTGACCGCTATTTTTATCTTAATCTTCCATCCGTGCCAGTACTTAGTGCGGTTTAGTGTCAATGCCTATTTTATTCATTATCAGAAATCAAATAGCCAAACTGAGTGGGAAAGCCTTAGCTTTGCACTGCTGTTCAGATCACAAATTACAGATGATGGCCATTGCAAAATCCGGAACGCTGTTACAACAAGCCGTAAAATCAGTTTTTTACGTCTTTTTATTGCTTTTTATGTCGGCGCTGGCATCCTGCAGCGGAAGCGATCAGCAGGGCCCGGCTCCGGAAAATTCATCAGCGGACGACAGCCTTTCGAAGGAAATTCATAAGATTATCTACGAGAATCCCTCACAGGCCAGGCTTTTGGCTCAGCAGCTCCTCGAAGATCAGGATGCGGACAACCTGCCCGCCAGGATAAGGCTGCTGAAGTATATCGGTTCATCATACGCGTTTGAAACCAGGTATACGGAAGCCATTAAGTATTACAACCAGGCGCTTGACCTGGCCGAAGAGATCAGGCTGTACCTGGAGATTGC
Source organism: uncultured Lentimicrobium sp. (assembly GCA_964503805.1). Lineage (GTDB taxonomy): Bacteria > Bacteroidota > Bacteroidia > Bacteroidales > Lentimicrobiaceae > Lentimicrobium. The sequence goes on from CAZDBX010000155.1 coordinate 2,393, forward strand.
CCATATCAACAACAACCTGGGCATGATATACAACGAGACGGGCAACTATAAAACTGCCTACCTCTATCTGTCGGAGGCGCTGAACAATTACAGCCTGGCTAAAGTCCCCGAAAGGATGGCGGGCACTTACAACAATATCGGATTGATATACCTGAACCTGAAAAATTACGACAAAGCGCTGACATACTTCAACAAAGCACTTGACTCTTCGGGAGTGCAAAGGGACTCTATTCTGATCGTTTCGGTGCTGAACAACATCGCGCTCTGCTACATCTCTGAAAACGATCCGCCCCTGGCCCTCGGATACCTGAACAAGGCCGTGGCGCTTTCGCGGGAAATCGGTAACAAATATGGTTTGTGCATTTCATATCAGCTGATGGGCAACTATTACCTGGTACACGGAGAGCCTGAACAGGCACTGGAGGCTTTTGAACTTAGCACAGCCATTGCCCGCGAAACTAACCTCTCCTACCAGCTGGCGGTGGCACAACTTGGCACTGCCGGGGCGCTGAACCGGCTGAACCATACCGCCCAGGCGTTTGCCATCGCCCGCGAAGTGCTGCAGATGGCGGGCGACCAAAACAGCCTGGTGCTCAAAAGTGATGCCCATGAAGTACTTTCAGACATCTATGAGAAAACCGGAGACTACAAAAACAGCCTGTTTCACTACCGTGAGCATAAAAAGGCCCAGCAGGAGCTGATCAATCAGGCGGTGGTACACCAGGTGTATGATGTTGAGTTGAATTACCTCAGCCAGCTAAACAAAATGCAGCAGCTTGAGCTGGATAAAAAAGAACTGGCCATCAGCAAGAAGAACAACCTGCTGTTTTTTACATCACTGACATTCATCATGTTACTTACCGGGCTCTACCTGCTCTACCTCAATCACCGGCACCGGCAAAAAGTCAAATTGCAGAAAACGGTGATCGAGCTGACGGAGAAAAAGACCAATGCCGTGCTGGAAGCGGAAATCCAGGAACGGAAGCGTATCGGCAGTGAGCTGCACGACAGCCTCGGCCATCTGCTCAGCCTGGCCGGACTGAATGCCAGTGTACTTTACAGCCGGAAGGAACTAAGTGATGAAAAGAAGAAAGCGCTGCTTGAATCGCTGATGAAGAGCATTGACGATGCTTTTGACGAAGTCAGGACGATTTCGCACAACCTGGCGCCCTCGCTGCTTTCGGAACGCGGCCTGAAAGGGGCGCTGAAAAGCATTTCCGACAGGGTAAACCAAAGTACGCGCCTGAACATGAGTTTCGACACTTTCGGGCTGAGCGACAAACTAGACAATCTGATCGAAAACACTCTTTTTCGCACCATACAGGAGATCGTCAACAACACCATCAAGCACGCCGAGGCCGGCAGCCTGTTTATTCAGATCACGCAGGGCGACCATGAGATCTCGCTGATGGCGGAAGACGACGGGAAAGGCTTTAATTTTAACGAAATCAAACAGCATTCCAGCTACGGGCTGGCGCACATGAAATCAAGGATAGAGAACCTGCACGGAACCATGTTTATAGATTCCAATCCCGGCAGGGGGACCATCATCAGCATATTAATTCCTTTGCAATAAACGGCTTATGTCAGAAAAACCCATCAGAGTCCTGATTGTTGACGATCATCAGCTGATGATTGAAGGGCTGAAATCGCTGCTCGAAGGTGAAGAGGACATCGCTTTTGTGGCCGGGGCCAATTCTATGGCGGAAACCCTGGCTTTTCTGGAGAAAAATATCATCGACGTGGTACTGATGGACATCAATATGCCGGATGGTTCGGGCATCGAGGCCACCGAAAAAATAAGGGCGCTCTATCCTTCCGTGAAGATCATTGCGCTTACCATGCATGATGACATCTCCATCATTACAAAAATGATCAAAGCCGGGGCGTCGGGTTATGTGCTGAAACGCACCAATATGAACGAAGTGACGGAGGCTTTGCGGATTGTGCATAGAAACGGCAAATACCTGAGCATCAACACCCAGAACATCATTATGGAAAATCTGGGAAGCGCCACGGAACAGACTGACCCTGAAGAAGATGCACGTCCATCACTGTCATCGCGTGAAATCGAGGTGCTGAACCTGGTGGCCAGGGAATACAGCAATGAACAGATTGCCGAAAAGCTGTTTATCAGTGAGCGGACGGTGGAAGCGCACCGGCGCAATATCTTCATCAAGACCAAAACCAAATCCATTGTAGGACTGATGAAATACGCCATCCGCAAAGGACTGATAGAGCCGGAGAACGACGGCCGATAACTTCCTGAAAACTAATACAGTCCTTTTTCAAGATTCTCAAGCAGGGTGGCCGGGGCGGCTCCTTCGGTAAGCAATAGCCGGTTTTGCCCGCGGGAAAACAGGCGGAATCCGTTTACTTCCTCCGAGGAATCAGCAAGTCCGGCAAAACCGTTCTGCTGTATGAATTTATCCCTGTCAGCTCCGTCATTAAAGCGAATTTCAGCTACATAATAAGGCTTCCCGTCTGCTTTTACGGCCAGTATCCAGGCTTCAAAGCTGCTCAGATCCCCGAAGAGCGCATCCCAGCGGACAAAGCCGTTCTGTATTCCCAACCGGCCGGTAACCAGTTTCAGGTCGCGGAGATCCGCATCCTGAAATTCCGCTGAGAAAATACCGGGCACCTGCACTTCTTCTCCGGGCAGCCGGGCAAGCAGGTTGGCAGCGATGGCCATCATCCCCTGCTCACCTTCCGCATCGCCGGTAGGATTTGACACCGAAAGGTAGTATTTACCCTTTGCCGCGATATACTGGTAGGGCGTCAGGCAATCATGATGTGTCAGCGTTCCTGAGGTGCGGCATCTGAAACGGGCGATGCTGTATATGCCGAATGCTGCCGCGGCAGTTTTCATGCAGTAGAGATCCGCCTTATAATCAAGGTCGGAAGCCTTCACGTCGAACACGTGAATCTCCTCAAAGCCGTACTCCAGGTAAAGATCCGCTCCGCCGTTGATGTAGCCCCACAATTCCTCATTGCCGAACTGCCTGACATTCACCGAGACAAAGCCGGGTATGGCGGCGGAATCAAGCGCCGGTGTTTGCTGGGCAAATGCAGTACCGGCCAGCATAGTCAGTAATACAAGTTTAGATAGTCTCATAAAGAATTAAGATAAAGGTCCTTTGCTTTCTGCTAAAACCGGCCAAAGCCATGCTAACGGACTACTTCCACCAGCGCTATTTTTTCCATATCGCACTCGCCCAGTCCCAGGCGGGATGCATATTCCATAAATTGCCGGCCGCGGGGGGCATCCTCCTGCTGAATCCCCTCCTCAATGCGCTTACGCAGGACGATATCGTAACCGACGCGGTCAACAGCCACGGGATCGGTGCCAACCAGCAGGGTGTTGTAGTTGCAGATGTATTGCGGATTGGCGCCCGGACCACCCTGAAAGCAGCCGCGCAGGCCGTCGGCAATGTTGAGCACCACCTTATCGCGCACCGGCGGGAAGCAGCAGACTTCGGCGCTGGTATCGCCCCAGAGTTTCGCGTGCAGGCGGCCGGTATTGGTGATCACCCCATAGCCCAGATTCTTGAGACACAATGTGATGGAGGCCCCGGCATTTTTCAGCACGGGAACGTTGATGATCTTGTCCAGCTCCTGAGTACAAATCTTTGTAAAGTAGGAGTATTTACCGCCATTGACCATAAAAGGCATGGTGTAATCATCATACTCGCCTTCCACATCTGCAAAATAGAACCATTCGCGGTCGATTACGGATTCGCTCAGCAGTTTTCCGTCGCTGCCGTAATAGGCGCCATCGGCACCTTTGCGTTCTGTACCGGTAATGGTGATGCCCGGATAAGCTTCAGGGGTGAAACCGGCTTCGTGCAGCTGAAATTCCCGGCGGTCCCACAGCACAATATTTTCCTTTGGAATGCCCGCTTCCAGCATTTGCTCAATAATACTCTGCACCAGTTCATGACTGCTGGAGAGCAGGGTGCCGCCGATGGGATTCAGTTTCAGGCCGATTTTTTCATCAGGCTGTACAAAGGTCAGCCAGGCTTCGCGCAGGGTAGCAGCCCCGGTCAGCAGCAGCATAGATTCCAACAGCATATTGTACACCGCCGTCTTCACCGGCTTGTCATCCTGCACGGAAGCCATATCCACGACTTTTACCACCCTTGCAGGGAACTTTCCCGGGAGGGAACCTTCCTTCCGGGGATATTTAAGCGCATCGGCGATGTTGGTGGCGGGCTTTTCGTCTTCCACCATGCCCGCCAGGGCTGGTTTCAAAGGAGAATTGATGAGCAGGGCGCCCAATCCTCCTGCAGCTGCTTTCTTGAAAAAATTGCGTCGGCTGTTGTTTTCGGAGTTCTCAGTTTTGTTCATATCCGGATTCTGATTTTCACACTTCAAAAATAACTCCTTTTGGTTTTATATCCATACACAAATATTATATCTGCATCTTCATTACAATGAAAAAATCATGAAAACAGCCCAACGATGTCTGATACCGGTGATCCGCATTTACCCGGTATAACCAGTTCCGCACTGGTATGTGGAAAACCTGAGGCTGTCATTCGCGGGACAAGCATACCCCGGGTAGTTGAACTCATATCCGGCATGGCAGAGCTGTCAGGAGGATTGCCAGTATTGTTTACGGAGACCTGGGAGAACAAAAAACTGTTATGCAGCAGTGACAAAAGCAGAAAAATGACCGACTTTTTCTTAGCCCCATGATTTTATTTTATAATAAACCCGACTCAGTTTAAAATGGAAAATGTTAAAGGATGGCTTTTAATGTTCTGGATTATAGACTTCAGCACCATGAAGGAAAGATAATACTATGCGGAAATCAACTTTGTCCACCTTCCGGGAGATCGTCCGAAATTCGGGGGAATGAAAACCGAGAAATGGGTGGTTTGAGCAGTCATAATACGGCTGCCAAATTGGCCGGTCTGCGCCGGCTTTAATTGACCAACTCATCTTTCTGAGAACAAATCCTGTAACTTATAGAAAGCTGACCGGTCTTGCGTTTTCTTGACCCCGGGCCATTCTGATCGGAGCACGAACCCATCAGAGGCATCGATCGATTTGACAGTCTTTTCTGACACCTGCATTTTTCTTTTTTGCTATCTGTTTGATAATTATCTGTATT